>CBFCZU010000126.1:0-12701 GCA_965602635.1 uncultured Planctomycetales bacterium
AAGGGGAGAAAGGCCGTCGAGAACTACGTCAACATGCTCCAGAAGATCCTGGACAAGGCCAGGTGAGTCGCAAGGGGCTGATGAGGAGGCCAGACCATGAAGGCCAAGCGGCTTCTAGACCATCAACCATGCCAGAGGGCGCCGTCCGGGCGAGTCTCGCACAGGTGCTGAACAAGGAGATGCTATGAGCAACGAGATGAACGAAGAGGTCGATGGGCGGCAGCCCGTGAGGCAACCGCAGGACCCGTTGGCGGCAGAGGGCTCACCGACCGAGCCGAAGCCCCCCCCACTTCCGAACATCATGCCAGAGCCCTTCTCGGCCCAGGACCTGCGGCGGGCGGTGACGCGGCCGCAGCTCCTGGCCGAGTACGTGCTGGGAAGCAAGGAACGCCTGCGCAGCACCCTATCCGGCGGCAAGGCGATCTGGGCGCTGGCGGGGTTGCTCATGGCTGCGAGCGTCCTATCGACGATTCCGTACGGCATGCTGTCGCCGGTGGGCAGCCCCTGGAAGGTGGCGGCGCTGTTCACCGGCTCGCTGCTGATCTGTTTCCCGTGCCTGTACATGTTCGGACAGTTCCTGGGCCTGGGGCTCAGCGTGGCGCGGAGTCTGGCGCTGGCCCTGATCGTCACCAGCACCGCCGGACTCTTTACATTCGCCTTCTCCCCCATTATCTGGTTCATCACGTTCAGCGTGGAGGCCGTTCCGCAATCGCCGGTCTCCCCGCGCCACCTGTCAGTCTTCCTCTTGGGCTTGTCACTGCTGCTGGGGGTCGTCCAGATTGACCGTTGCCTGCGAGAGCCTGACGCCCTGTCACGACGGTTCCCACACGTGCTGCTGCTTGTCGCGCCCTGGCTGGTGCTACTGGTCTTCATCACCTATCGGATGGCCCACCTGCTGGGAGTGCTGTGATGCGGCGGTCGCTGCTGACCATGCTGCTGGGCTCCGCGGTCTATGGCTTCGCCGTCGGCTCGCAACACAGCTTCCGCCTGGGCGAGTGGAACATCCTGAAGTTCCCGCTGCTGCTACTAGCGACCAGCCTGCTGTGCACGCTGGCGTACTACCTGCTGGCCCAGTTCATCACCCGGCGGCTGTCCTTCGGTGATGTCATTCGGCTGGTATTCCGCGCCTTCGCCGACACGTCGCTCCTGTTGGCAAGCTTGTCGCCGGTGTGCTTCTTTCTGGCGCGAACCATCACGCAGCCGGACGGCGAGGAGCTGAACGAGTACCCGATGTTCCTGGGGCTCAACGTGCTCTTCATCGCCCTGTGCGGGACGACGGCCGTCGTCCGCCAGGCCGGCCGGCTGCTGAAGTTGCACAAGCTCTCGCTGGCGCGGTCGGTGATGATCGTCACAGCCTGGCTGGGCGTGAGCCTCTTCGCGGGCGGGCAGTGCGCCTGGTACATGCGGCCATTCTTCGGCGTGCGCTCGATCAACCATCTTCAGTTCATGGAGCAGTCCAGACCCGACTACCGGGGGGCCCGGAGCTTCTACGAGGCCGTGTATCACCTGGTCAATCCGCCACCTCTGCCCAAGGACTATCGCAATCATGGGAATGAACACTGACACGTCGAGGCCCAACCGGCTCTTGGCCGTACTCTCCCTGGCCGTGGCCGTCGCCATTTGGCTGCCCAGTCTGCCCCGGCTGTACCGGCCCAAGGGCTCGGACCTTCGGGCCGGCGGGGCTACCGCATGGGGATGGTGACGGCGTCCATGGCGAGTTCCAGCAGGCCGGGCAGGATCGGGAACTCCTCCGGCATCGACAGGCCGCCGGCGACGAGTCCGTCCATGATCTTGTGGATGATCCGGTCACTGGCGGTGGTCCCGAGGACCCGGCCGATGCCGGCGCCGGTGGCGGCCTCGGCCCATCCTCGGACGAACCCGCGGGTCAGCGCATTCATCAGGTGCCGGTCGAGGTTGCGGAAGTAGTCGCCGCGGTTGTCGAGCATGTAGCGCATGTCGCCGGTTTCGATGGTCTTGGCGAGCTTGATGAGGACGGCGGTGGCCCCGCCGTAGGCCCTGGCCAGCTCGTCGAAGTACTGCGTCAACGGCGTGACCAGCATGCCGGGGGGGTAGCCGAGGGTGGCCATGGCGCCGCTGCTGAAGGCACCGAACCCGCGGCCGCCCTCGCTTGGGGTGAGGCGGCCGCCACCCTTGGCTTCGAGGCCGGAGCCGCCGTCGGCGAAGACGCCCAGTAGTTCGCCCGTCGGGCGGATGGCCCAGGCCGACTGCGGCGCGCCCGCGCCGGCCAGCACCACCCCGCCCTCGGCCAGCACCGATCGCTGCAGGGCCGCGGCGTCCACCCGGCCGGTCGTCGGCTTGCCCGACTTGTCGATGACGCGCAGGCTCTTGATCGCCGCCAGCAGGTTCTGGTTGACGCTCCGGGCCTTCAGCAGACGGGCCTCCACGGCACACGTCGCCAGCCCCCAGAGCATCCGCTGTCGGCGGGTCTGATCGGCCTGGGGCCCGAACGACTCGTGCAGCGTGTCCAGCCGGGCAGCGAAGAACGACCGCCCCTTCACCTTTCGGAGTTGGCAGGTCTCGACGAAGAGGGCCGGGCCCTTCCACCCGAGGTCCAGGTCTGTCGGCGTAGCCAGCAGCTTCAGGAACAGCAGCGAGTTCAGGGTCCGGATCGTTCTGGTGGAGTATCCGCGCGCGGCCGGGGCCCTGGCGGCGTCGGGCTGGCCGGTCCTTAAGCGGAGGCGGTGGACATCGAGCACTTCGTCGACCATTCGGGCCCCGGCGACCCGGGGTGGGACGAACGCCACGGCCAGCCCGATGCGATGGAAGGCGATCAGCTCGTGCGGGTCATATCCGGCGCCCACGTACTGGACGATGCGGCCGTAGGAGGCCGACCACGGACGCAGGCCGCCCGGATCGTTGAACTCGACGACGAGCCGGAGGAAGTCGTAGGAAACCTGTCCGGCCGCCGGCTTGGCGGGTCCGCCGGCGGGGGTGAACCCCTCGCCGACGGCCTTCAGCGGCCCGGCGCTGAGGAAGGGCCTCCAGTGCCCGACATTCTCGGGATGCTCGGCCGCCTGGATGCGTTTCGTGGCGGGGACGTAGTTGAGCACGATGTCGTAGCCGAGGACGTCCCGGCAGGGGCCGCTCCACTGGAGGACTTCCTTGACGTCTTCCTTCCCGTTCCGGCCGGCCTCGAGGCGGATGCTCATTGTGACGGGCTTGGGCATGAAGGGCTTGAAGTAGCGTTGGGGGCGGGGCAGCTTGGGAAAGACGACGTCCATGTCGGTCCAGGTTTTGCCGTCGAGCTTGGACTGGACCCAGACCCAGTCGATGTCCGTCCGGGTGGGCTCCACGTCTCCGGCGTCGGGGACGCCGGTCAGCAAGTCGAGTCGGCGCTTGGCCGTCAGCAGACCCGTGACGGCCTTGGCCGAGGCGGCGATCTCGTCGCGAAGCTGCTTGAGTTGCTTGTCGCTGACGGATGTGGGCGTGTCGTTGACGGCGCCGGCGGGGCCGAACAGAGCCGCGAGCCTCTTCAGGGCCGGCAGTGGCCGCCTGGGGCCGGGGCCCTGGTGGGGCTCTGCCGCCTTGGGCCAGTTGGCGCGGGCCAGCCTGGCTTCGACGCCCATCTTCCCCAGCAGCGCCGCCAGCAGCGCCGACTTGTCACTCGCGTTGGCGACGCGCGTCCGCAGCACCGCCTCCGGGCCAGCGTAGGACCCGCGGTAGTTGACCAGCACCACCTCGTCGCGGACGAAGCGCAGCGCCTCGGCCGGGGTCTTGAGGTGCTTGGCGGCCTGCTCGACCGTCAGGCCGGGCCATTCCAGCTCGGCCCGGAGTTCGGCGAGCACGGCGGCGACGGCCTTCGGCGTTGGCGGCTTGGCTTGGGACCGGCCGGCCGCAACGACGCCGAGGGTCAGCAGCAGGGCCGCTGCGGCCACACGGCCGGCGGCCGTGGGTCGCCGAGAGTCCGAGTCGTTTCGACCTTTTCTGGTCTTCATGGCAGTGTTCCACATGTCGATGGTCATGGACTCTTCTCAGCCCGGGACCTGGATCGAAGGCGATCGGAGTACGATTCGCACGAGGTTGAGCACTTCGTCGATCGTCGGCAGGATCTTCTCGTAGCTGTCGGCGCCGGCGACCACGATGATGTGGCAGGCCATGGTCATGCCGCCGGCAGTGTAGGCGCGGATCTTCAGCGAGCGCCCGTAGGCGTCCTTGCCGGCGTACGTCCGGACGACCGTCGTCTTGGTCGGGCTGGTATAGCGCGATCCGCTCATGGCCAGGAAGCCCAACCCCTGGAAGTAGATCTCCTTGGTGCCCGTCAGCTTGGCGGCGGGCAGCAGGCCTTTGACGTGGGGGCCCAGCGTGGCCAGGAACTGGCTCTTGTTGAGCGGGCCCACGCGCAGCCCTTCCATCACGATCATGATGCGCGGAACGGGCTGGTCTTCGGCGACCTTCACGGGCGCGACGATGTCGAGGACGTACAGCCCCTTCTCGCTGGCGCCGCCGGCAGCGCGCGCCGTCCTATCCTTGACCTGCCACCCGGGCAGGCGCAGCAGCTCAGCCTGCATCTTCACGTAGTAGTCCCGCCGCCGGGAGATCACCACCTCGCGGCTCTTGTACCACACGGGGACCATCTCGCTCTTCTGCTTGGCCGTCATCTTCGAGACGTCCACCTGGCGGATCGAGGCGATGACGCGATCGGCCGCCGTGGCCAGTTCCGCATAGACCGCCTGGTCGAGGGTCGTCGGCATCGGGCCTCCGGCCCGGATGGTGGCGTTGACGTAAACGTACTCCGGCGTCATGACGTCGTAGCTCTTCATGGCCGGGCCTTGAGAGGGGACCCTCTTCTTGGTCTTGGCGTCGGTGTACGTCTGTGGCCCGAGGGTCCGGCAGTTGGCCTTGTAGCCGGCCAGCGTGCCCACGGACTGCTCGAATACCCTCTGCACCCGGAAGTACCGAGTCGCCTTCTTGTAACTGGTCACCACCTGCAGCGGCGCGGCGCTGCCGTCGGGCTTCCAGCCGTGCTGGGCCAGATCCTTCGTCGCGATGCGGTCGACGTACACGGCCACCTCAATGCTCCGGCCCGTGTGCGTGGCCGACGGGCCCGAAAGCCTGAGGTAGGCCTCGCCGACGGACTTGATCGTCCAGTTCGAGGGGGCCGTCATCTTGAAGACCATTCCCTTGATATCGGGCGTGACGATGGTCCTCTGCGCCGGCCTGGTGGCGCCGGACGCGGCTGCTCCAAGCGACAGGGCGATGAGGGAGATGACCGTCTTCTTCATGGCGGGTGCTCCTTTTCTGGCCAACCGCTGTTGTCGTTCACGTGCGATGCAAGTATCGCCTTGCCGGGCTACTTGCACAAGGCATGCCAGCAAGCCCCCGAGCCCGACGCGCCCGAGCGCCCGGGCGGCCGGCTGTCCACAAATCATTGTAGGCCAAGCGTTCGCGGCTTCAACGGGCTGGGATCTTCCCGGCCGCGAATTCTCCACCGGACCCCGGCCGCGCTCCGGGCTGCCCCCGGATTCCCCACCGGCTGCGGGATATGCCCCACGGGCGGGAAAGGCGGGAAAGGGGACAGGCACGGGCGCGATTGGCAGCGCTCGAGCCTGTCCCCGCTATTGCGCCGGTCGTCCGCTGCACCCGGCCGGCGGTTATTTCTTCGCCTCGATCAGCTTGGCCAAGCCCTCGCGCAGCGCGGCGAACTCGTCCGGGTCGAGGGCGCCGAAAGTCACCGGGGCCGCGTCGTCCTCGTGCAGCTGATGCAGCTTGGCCTGGGCAACGATCTTCTGTGCCACTAGGGCCCGCAACTGCTCGCGGTTGAGGCCGTACCTCTCGCCCAGCGTCAGCAGGTACTCGCAGTCCTGGGCCCCGCGCCGCAGCGCGCTGATCCGCATCGACGCCACTGCCTGCTGCCCGGCGACGTTGGGCACGACCAGCCCGTTCGGGTCGCCCTTGGACATCGACGAGGCGTTGCCCAGCGACTGCCAGGGCAGGACGCCGTCCCCGCCGGCCAGGAATGTCGACAGGCACCAGGCGACGGAGTTCCAGTTGCTGCTGTCGGGGCGGTTGCACGCGCCGTATGAATAGAACGTGAACGGCGCCTCCTTGGCCATGATCTGCACCCGCTTGATCCTCGAGCTCAGCCCGCCGGCGTGCATGATGCTCAGGACGCCGTTGAGCCAGTCGCGCGTCCAGTGCGGGCGCGAGATGTCGCAGCGGTAGCCGTACCCGGCCTTCTTGGGCAGGTCCTTGATGGCGTCCAGCCACAGCTTGCCCCAGAACCGCAGCGCCATCCAGTCGTCGTAGTTGTACGGCTCGTCGAGTATCCAGTAGCTGGTGCCGTTGCCCTTGACTCGCCACTGGACCTTGGCGTCGAGGTAGAACATGTAATAGGTGTTCGTCCAGCGCTTCTGCTCGAAGTGGCGGACGATGCCGCGGGCGACGTTGCGGAAGGCCCTCTTATACTCCCGGCTGAAGGACTTCTCGATCGGCTTGCACAGCAGGGAGTGGACGAGGGCGACGTTCGGGCCCTTCTTGGGCCCGGTGTAGCCGACGTAGCCGCGGTCGATCCCGATGGGATAGCCGTGTGAGAGCGGCACCTGGCAGGTGGGCAGCGGCTGCCCCGCCCGCGGCAGGTCCTTGAACGCGGTCCCGTCCAGCAGGGGCCCGTAGGACGCGTCCCAGCCGCGCCAGTCCCTCACGCGGACGTTCGCCCCCCTGCCGGTCAGCGGCAGGGGCACCTTGATCCCGTCGCCGTGCCCGGCCTGGGTGATGCTCAGCGTGCAGCGGTTGTAGTGGGCGACTCGGAAGCACTCGAACCAGGCCTTGCTCCCGGGTCTGGCCGGCGCCTGGTAGATGTTCAGCTCGGGGTTGAAACGCATCTTGTCGGGGATGGCGAAGTCGTACACCTTCAGCGTCACCGGCAGATCGAAGCCGTCCACGCCGTTGGCGGCGATGCGGACCTTGCCCTTGTACAGGCCGGCCTTGGCGCTCTGCGGGACGGCGATGTCAACGTAGATGAGCTGGTTCTTCTGCGGGTGCCGCAGCTTGTTCTCGGCATAGGGGATGGCGAACTTCTGCCCGCCCTTGAGCGGGATGGCGTACTCGGGCATGGGCACGTACCACATGCGGAACAGGCGGACGCGGTCCTTTGCGATCTTGCCGGGTCCGTCCAGCCCGTCGAGGGTGACCGTAATGCCGGTCAGCGGATTGCGGCGGTCGGTCCGCTCGATGCACAGTTGGAACGCGACGATCTCGCCCTTGGCGCCGAAGACGCGGATGCTGTTGCTCGCCCCGTCCCAGACGCTGTTGGCGCGGGTGTAGGCGCGGTTGTCCACCTTCAGGGCCTCGGCCTCGAACAGGGCGCCGTTGGTGAACTTGACCTTGCAGACCTCCGGCAGGGCCCAGACGCGGAGTTTTCCGCCGCGGACGGGCGGCTCGCCGGGCTGTCCCTTCCACCCGCCGGGCAGCTCGGGCACGGCCGCGAGGGTGGGCGAAGCCTTGCCGGCAGCCTTGGCGGCGCCCGAGCGGTTGCCCGCGGCATCGCAGGAGACTACCTCGGCCGCAATGTCCAACCCGCCGGCGACGTCGTCGATGATCACCACTGACGCGCCCTTCTTCGGGTGCGGGATGCGCCAGCGAGGCACGTCCTTGCCGTTGACCTTCACGAAGTAGCAGAACGCGTCGGCCGGGCCGGAAATCTCGATCGCCACCGCGCCCGTCTTCATGTGGGCCTCTTTCGGAGCCGCCCGGACGGTGACCTTGGGCGCGGCCGGGGGATCGGCGTCGGCCCCGACAACGTTCACCACCAGGTAAGGCTCGCGGCCTTTCATCTCGCGCGAGTTGATCCAGTTGTTGACCAGCCCGTAGCCGATCTCGTCCATGATGCACCAGCCGAACCCGTCGCGGCTGATCAGCGACTGGATCAGGTAGTCCGGCACCTTCACGCGGGCCCACATGTTCGGCAGGTCCTGCAGCTCGGCATGCCACTGGAGGGTGTTGCCGTTGGAGAACGTCACGTCCGTCAGGTCGCTCCCCGGCCAGGCCCAAGGGCGTTTGGGATGGGAGGCGGCCCGGAAGCTCGCGCCGAATCCAACCTTGTCAACCTTGTACGTCTCGGCCGAGGCGCCCTCGACCCAATCGGTCGAGACCGTCGAGAGCCCGATCCGCTTGAGAAGGTGCTTGCGCTTGAACGGCAGCTTGACGCGCTCTACCTCGGCCTCCGCGGCGTCCTTTGGGATGTGGAAGTACAGCCACCCGCCGGCGACCTTGCTGCCCTTGAGCGCGGACAGGTCGAAGTCCAGGATGGCCATCTCCTGGATGGTCTTGAGCTTCAATTGGGTGGTCTTGCCCATGCTGGTGTCGCGTTCGTCCTCGCCCTCGTCGCCCGTTGGGCAGGCCGACACCCACACGTCGCGGGAGCAGATGAACTTCTTTTCCTCGGCCAGGCCGGCTGCCGCGGCGACCAGGACGACGCCCAGCAAGATGGCGATCATCGCGTTGCGATTGGTCAACATGTTTTGGCTCCTGTTATCTCTTGTCCGTTCCCCCGGACCGGCCCCTCCGGCCCGACGGGCCGCTATTTGTACCGGCCCGCGCCGGCAAAGTAAACATCCACCCGGGGTGGCCTGTCCGCTTGCCGGGCGCATGCGCGGGCTACAAGTCTGTGCCACCAGAGCCCCGTCCCCAAGACCCCAATGCAGCCAAGCTTCGGAATTTGCTAGGTGAAAGTACCGGGGGCAAGTATAATGTGTGGCGCTGCAGCCGGCTCGGGGAGCGGCGGAGCTGCAATCGGCATGAGCCTGCCGATTCAGAAGTGAGGGCAGGGGTCGGGTTCGTTCGTTCCTTTTCTCTCCTGCCTCAGGCCTGTCCGCCAGTTGTCTGGCGGGCCGCATGGCCGAGTTCCCCAGCTGTATGGTTGCCCGCGGACGGTCCGTGGCGGGCCGGTTCGCGTCTGGCAAACGGCACCTAGGAACATGTAGAAAAGGAGATATGGGATGACTTCACACAAGAGGTTACTCGCCGGCTCCCGACCGTTCGTGCCATTCCTGGTCGGCCTGTGCTTGGCCTGCGCACTGACGGCGCGGGCGATGGGGCAGTTCGCCATGCCGCCGATGCCGCGGACGGACTTGAACTGGAAGGTGCCCACGGATCCGGCCAACGGCTTCACACGCACGGTGTACCGTTCGTTCCTCACCGACCCTCACCAGCCGTTGGCCTGGCCCGACTACACCTACGACGGCTTCATCCCGTGGGCTCCGGACAGTTGGTCCGGGGGCGGCCCCTACGGCACCAACTTCGGCCCGGGTCCGGCCGACGACATCTGGGGCGATGGCGTGGGGCTCACACTGAGCCAGGGAGAGCTACTGGACGTGGTGCTGGGCAACTACGATGACCCCGAGTACACGAAGAAGTACTTCGTCGAGATCGTCTGGCGCCCCTGGGACGAGATACTGACGGACCCGATAAGCCTAAGTGTGCAGGCCCCATTGGCAACCTCCAGCCAGACCGCCGCGGACCTCATCGGGCCTGACGCCCACGGCTGGTATCTCCAGCGGTGGGAAGGCCGCATAAGGCCGCAGCCCGAGTCGGAGCAGTTCAGCTTCCTTGCCTGCGAAACCGCGGAGATCGACTCGATGTGGATCGCCACGCAGTGCTGCATCCTGAAGCCCTTCCATGAGTACGGGATCGACATCAACGGCGACGGCGACTGGTCGGACCCCAGCGAAGGCCCCGCGTGGAACCGGGAGGCGCCGGACGGCATCTGTCAGGCCGTCGCGACGGCCAACTCATTCGCCTACCTCCAGAACCACTACGGCGTGCCCTTGATCCCGCCCGACGCCGACAAGAACGAACCCAGGGACAAGGTGACTGTCGAGGACCTAATTGCCGTGCGGGACAAGCTCGCCGACGGATGGGGCGACATCCCGGGGATATACGGCGAGGGTACGGAGCAGGAGTGGTGGACGGCGAAGTACCGATGGATCGAGGAGCACGCCGAGGGCCAGATCATCTTCGATGGGCAGGTGCACGGGGTGGGAACGTTCGCGGGCTGGCCGGGGGGCGACGTCCTGGAGGACAAGTACCCGGAGTGGAACTTCCTCTGGGAGCAGCTCAAGAAGTGCGAGGACGTGGAGTTGGCCATTGACCCGGTCACCGGCACCGGCGACGGGCACGCGCTCACGCTGACGGGCCTTTGCTGGGATGATGCCGACGGCGACGGAGTATTCGACAGCGGAGAGGGGATGCTCTACTACCTCGATCCCAACGACACCGACCAGAAGTCCGCGTTGGTCACACTGGGAGTAGACGGGCGGCTGGAGTTCGAATATTGGAAGGACAACGCCGACTGGTACATCGCCCTGGCCTTCAGCGAGAGCATTCCCGAGCCAACCATCCTGGGCCTGTTGGCCGTCGGCGCCCTGGCGCTGATTCGCCGCAGGCGGCAGTAGTCTCGGAGTTCGGCAAGAACGGATGACAGAAGGCGGGAAGGGGCGCGTGCCCTTCCCGTCTTCCTTCATGCTGGAATCCGCGTTGAATTGATCGGAGCGGGTGCCGCGTTTGGGCTTGTATCACTTGCTGCCCTTCCTTGCCGCGGCGGTCTTTCTGGCGGCCTCTGTGCGGCGCTTCAGCATCGCCCGCTGACGGCTACCGCACCGCATAGGCTGAAACTCGCCCCGCGCCCAAGAGTTCTGCCCGAGCGGGACTGTTTTGGTTGAAGACGAGGCCGGCAGGCACTATCCTGACGCCGTCAGGGCGATAACACCGGCTGGACGAGGGGAAGGATCCCCATGAACCGAGGATTACTGGCGACGGAAGCGGAGTTGGCCCGGCTGGGCGAGCGGGTCGGGCGCAAGCCCTTCGACCACATCTACGAGACGCTGCGGAAACGGTGCGCGCTCATTCTGGAATGCAGCCCGATCACCGAGACCATGTGGCGGTCGGCCCACCAGCAGGGCCGCTGGGGCGCGGCCACCGCGGCGGTCGGGAGCATCCAGGGCAGGATCTTCGACCTGGTGATCTCCCACCGCATCGAGCCGAACACCGCCTACCGCGACCGGGCGGTCGAGGAGCTCAAGGGCCTGCTGTCTTTCTCGAGCTGGGTGGACCCGGTCCACAGCGACATGCACGCCGACCTGTGCACGGGCGAGGCCTGCGCCACGGCGGCGATCGCCCTGGACTGGCTGGCCGACGAGCTGACCGAGGCCGACCGGCTGCGCTGCGTGCGGGCACTGCGTGAGAAAGGCCTGCAACCATACCTCAAGGCGGTCAAGGCCGGGGCCTTCTGGCACTCCTGCTACCATAACTGGAACGCCGTGATAAACGGCGCGACGGGCATCGCCGCCCTGCTGCTCGCCGACGACGAGGACGCCGCCGCCTCGGCCCTGGCCAAGGTAAGGGCCGGCCTGGAGAATTTCTTCAACGCCCTGGGGCGCGAGGGCGGATGGGACGAGGGACTGGGCTACTGGGGCTACGCCATGCGGTACGTGCTGCTGTTCGGCGAGGCGCTCGCCCGCACGGGCGACGACGCCAGCGTCTTTCGGCATCGCGGCATGGACACGACCGGGCTGTTCCCAGTCTATTTCACCCCCCACGGGATGCCGGTGAGCTTCGGCGACCGCCCCATCACCCCGGCCTGGGGGGTCTTCTACCTGCTCGCCAGGCGCTTCGGGCTCAAGGAAGTCGTCTGGTGGCTGGACCGCTACGCCTTCCGCCAGGACGTCGCCACCACGGGCTACTCCGACGCCGGGCTGGCCCTGCTGCTGCGCCCGACCGACTGGCGGGCCGAGCCCGCCCCCGACCTCCACCCCGTCAGGGCATTCAACGAAATCGGCTGGGTGGCGCTGGCCGACCGCCTGCCGGACCCGGGTCTTTACGCGGCCCTGAAGACCGGTGACCTGTCGGCCCACCATGCCCAGCTCGACATGAACTCCGTGCAACTGGCCGTGGACGGGGAGATCCTGCTGCACGACCTGGGCAGCCCGGAATTCACGCGGGAGTACCTCTCGCCGGAAGGCAGGCATGAGTTCCACGAGGTGCGGTCGGCCTCGCACAACACGATCACCGTCGGGGGGCGGGACCACCGCATCGACGCCATCGGGTCAATCGTGGAGGCCCAGGAGGCACCCACCTACCGCTGGGCCGCTGGAGACGCAGGCGAGGCCCTGGGTGAGGCCGTCCGCTTCGTCCGTCACGTCGTCATGCCGGTTGCCGAGGTCACCAAGGCCGGCAGCATGATTGTGGTCGTTGACGAAGTGCACAACGTTACCGCCGAGCAGATCGCCCTCACCTGGCACAGCGGCGGCGAAGTGGCCGCCAGGGCCGGCGGAAAGTCCGGCACCATCACCGGGCGGGTCGCCGCGGCGAAGTTCGCTCTGGCGGCGAGCGTCCCGTTCAAGGCGACCGTCACGAAGCGGAAGCTCGGCAAGCGCCGCACCGACCACGCGATCAACGTCCGTGCCAAGGCGGCGGAGGCGGTATTCGTCAGCGTCTTCGCCCCCGGGCCGCTGGGCAAGGTGAAGCTCACCTGCTCGGCTCGCGGCGACGTCAGCCTGAAGATCGGGCGCTTGGACATCCAGTTCCGCCCCCGCCGGCGGAGCCTCCGACTGGAGCGCGTGGCGGAGAGCTGACCTGCTTATTGCATGACCCCTTCCGGGTCTATGCAACAAGCACCTTTGCGAGAGATGGTTCTCTCGCAAAGGTTTCGACTCGGCGCTTCGCGCCTCGCTCAAGGCTAGCCC
>CBFCZU010000127.1:0-12459 GCA_965602635.1 uncultured Planctomycetales bacterium
CGGACCGTCTGCCAGTGCACCTTGTAGCCCAGCTTCTTGAGCTCGCCGTACATCCGGCCGTATCCCCAGCCGGCGTTCTCCTCGGCCATGCGGAGGACCAGGTCGCGGATCATCCGCTGCTTGGTGGGCGCCGGGCCGGGCTTCCTGGCGGCTGAGCCGTCGTACTTGCGGGCGATCAGCCATCTATGCCACTTCAAGAGTGTGTCGGGGCTGAAGAGCGTGCCGACCTCTCGCAGCAGCTGCCGCGGCAGACGCGCAGCCGCGGTCGCCAGCCGCCGCTTCTGAGAGACGTTGAGGAGGATGCGTTTCTGGCCAAGCTTCTCCCGCAGAATGCGGTTCTCCGTCCGTAGATAAGCTATCGCCTCCTGCTGTTGCCGGTTCATCCAGCCGGCAATGGCCACCAAGAAAAATCGCCATGGTGTCCAGGTCATGGCAGAGCACGATAGCGTCCGTAGAGGTCTGACTCAAGGGCGGGGGCCGGTTCGGATGGAACCTGTAGCCCTGCGGGGTTGAGCGACTGCTCCGGGAGGCCTGCTGCCCAAGGATCAACGTGCAGATTCGAAACTCGAATATCTCCGCCATTGAGTTCTACCGGGCGATCGGATTTGCTGTCGACGATGTTCTGAGCATGGGGAAGCGGCTGGAAGAGGACGGGCCACCTGCTTGACGTCCCGACGCATTGAGAATCGGGCTAAATGCCTCGGCCCGCCGTCGCGGTTCGGAAAGCTCCTGGATGCCGATATACTGGTCGTTCATGGCTGCCTGTCCGGCGGTCCATGCCTCGAAAGGGCCGAGGCGGATCGTGACCTCAGGAGGGTCTTGACCGCGTTGGGCTTCAACCGGGGACAGCGCCCTGACGCTGGCAGCCCCGGCGGCCGGGCAGGTCGTGAACTTCCCTGACCGGCTGTCTTGTCAGTCGCCGCGCGATCCCGTATCCTCCTTCATGGCTCGGCAAAGCAGGCCGGGATTTCAAGCGGCCGTTCGGATGGGGACGACTAATGCGCGTGGTGCTGCTGCGTCCGCCTCGGTACCTCTGGCCCTTCAACAGCGAGACCTCCGCGTTCTGGCAGCCGCTGGGGCTGCTGTGTCTGGCGGCGGCTGGCGCGGGCGGCGCGGCAGATGCTGACCCAGCGCGACCGGCGGAAGCGCCGCATGCACCGCGCCCTGCTCGGCCGGGGCACCACAATCGCCGCCAAGAGCCTCCTCCGGGCCGTGCTGCGCCCCAATGACCCAAAGCCCACGCTCTATTCGAGGAAGCCATCATGGTACGACAAGTGAACCCGCTGCGGACGCCAGGCTGGAAGGCCGCCCTGGCCGTCGCCGTCGCCGTCGGGGCCCTGCTGTGGCACCTGCTGGCCTGCACCGAGAGTCCCATGGCCTTCTCGCCCGGCGGCGACCTGGCCTTCGTGACCATGGAACCGTATGCAGGGGGGGAGTCCCGTAGGGAAAGCCTGATCCTGGCGGGTCCGCGCGCGTACCGGCTGATGATCCTCTCAAAGGACGGCAAGCTGCGCGTGCTGGAGGAGACCACGCGGCATATGCTGTTGGCCCCCGGATGGAGCCGCGACGGAAAGCGGCTCTGCTACCTGCGGATCCCCCTTCTGAGCGGGAAGGCTCTGGAACAGATGAGGGCAACGGCCAGGAAACGCAAGGAGCTCTATGGGCGGGTGACCTCCCGGCCAGCGGTCGAATGGCCGCTGGAACAGGGGCAGCCGCGGCCGGCGGAGGCTCCCACCACCCAGGCAGACGACGACGAGGGCCCTGACGGAATGCCGCCACTCGAGAACGTGGTGGAGTTCCTCGAAAGGGTGTACACGGGCCCGCTCGTGCCGCTGACGCTGGTGGTCCGAGATGCCAACACGGGAAAGGTCCTCTCGACAGATGAGGTCGAGCTTCCCCTGCTCGGCATGGAGGACGAAGAGGAGGAGGAGGTGGACTTCATGCTCGCCTATACGAGGATCCGTCCGCAATGGGGGCCAAAGGGCGAGTGGGTGTATCTCTGCGGAGGGCAGGCAGCGGTGGCTGTTCGACCAAACGCGGGCAGCTTCCGAGTGATCACGGCCTCGGCCGAGAACGCGGTCCTCTCGCCTGACGGCAGGACGCTGGCGACGATTCAAGAGGGCGCCGTTGGCTTCTTCAGCACGGACGGCGCGAGCGCTGTGTACCGGCGGTGGCAGATGACAGACGACTTCCCATCCATGGCCTGGATCGACAACCGCACGTTGGCGCTGCTGGAGCACGTCAAAGAGGGCGAGAAACTCCTTCACCGACTCCACCGGATTCGCAGGGACGGTTCGGCCGCCAAGTCGACGCTGCTGCGGCTGCCAAAGCACGCCTATGACGACGACCGCAACCCGGGACAGCTCGCCATCGCGCCTGACGGCAAGCACATGGCGATCGCATATGAGAAAGACGTGTTCTTCATGAAGGCCAGCGGGCAGGTGCTCAGGCACTGGCGCAGTGAGAACGAGATAAGGGCCCAGCCGACCTTCACCCCCGACTCCAGGCACGTTGCCATGAAGTGCTTCACGAAGGAGGACGAAGATGAGGTGGGGTATCTCCGCGTCGCGTGGATCGTGTACTACACCCCCGACGGCAAGGAGGTCAGGCGCGTCAAGATCCCTCCGATCAGGCCGGGGACGACTCGCTCCGCCTCCCGGCCGGCAACGGCGCCGGCGGCGGAAGAGGCGTCGGACTGAGGCGACATGGCCGCGACCTTCTATGAGTGAAGCGCACCTGTCTCCTACAGTCGGCTGGTCCGAGCGGCGAGCTGCACAGGGAGGCCCGAGGGGCAGGCTTCCGGCGCCTCTATAGCGTGAAAGAGAAAGGCGTCGGACCGAAGCGCTACATCCTGAACGTGGCAGAGAAGTGAGATCTCCTGACCATTGCTCTGCCGCGGGTCGCCGCCGCCGGCGTCCTCCGCCTGAGCCGGTAGGCGCTTGCGCGCCGGCGGGTGGGGTTGCAAAACTCGCGCTCATTGGCCAGACTGATTGTCGAAGGCCACGGCTGCAGGGACGCGAGGAGCGCAACGCATGGACATCGGCGAAGGGATCGGCAGGTTCTCGGTCAACCGCCACAAGTCCGTTGCCGTGGTGGTGGCCGTCGTGACGGTGGTGGTCGCGCTGCTGGTGGCGCTGCCGTCGATCTGGCCGGGGGCGCTGCCGTTCCTCCACCCGGTGGCGGTCGATACCGACCCGGAGAACATGCTCCCGGCCGACGAGCCGGTGCGCGTCTTCCACGACCGGATGAAGAAGGCCCTGGCCCTGCACGACATGGTCGTGGTTGGCGTGGTGAACGACGAGCACGGCGACGGCGTCTACAACGTTGACTCGCTGCGGAAGATTCACGCCCTTGCCGAGTACGCCAAGACGCTCCACGGCGCGAACATCGGCGCGGCCGAGGGGGAGGGCGTCGTCGTCAAGGACCTGATCGCGCCGTCCACGGTTGACTTCATAGAGCCAGCCTCGGGCGGGGTGAGGCTCGACTGGCTCATGCGCCACCCGCCAGAGACGCCCGAGCAGGCTCGCGACGTTCGCCGCAGGGCCATGCGCACCCCCTTCCTGAAGGGCACCGTCGTCAGCGAGGATGGCAAGGCCGCCTGCCTCTACCTGCCCGTCACCAGCAAGGACCTCAGCAACCGCATCTACACCAGGCTCAAGCGCAAGGCCTCCGAGCTGGGCGGGCCCGAGCAGTTCCACGTCACGGGCCTGCCGGTTGCCGAGGACACCTTCGGCGTCGAGATGTTCATCCAGATGGCCATCTCCGCGCCGGCGGCCATGGCTGTCATCTTCCTGCTGATGCTCCTGTTCTTCCGAAAGCTGCTGGTCGTCATCTCGCCCATGATCGTCGCACTGGTCTCGGTGGTGATCACCATGGGCGCTCTGATCGTCACCGGCCACCCCATCCACATCATGTCCAGCATGATCCCCATCTTCATCATGCCGATCGCGGTGCTGGACTCGATCCACATCATCAGCGAGTTCTTCGAGCGCTACCAGGCGACGAAGGACCGGCGGGCGACGATCCTGAAGGTCATGGACGAGCTGTTCATGCCCATGCTGTATACGTCGCTGACGTCGGCGGCGGGGTTCGCCTCGCTGGCGCTGACTCCGATCCCGCCGGTGCAGGTGTTCGGCGTGTTCGTGGCGATGGGCATCATGGCGGCCTGGGCGCTGACGGTGACGTTCATCCCGGCCTACGTGATGTTCATCCCCGCCAAGCGGCTGGAGAACTTCGGCGCCGCCCACGCCGCCGGCGAGGCGGCCGACAGGTCGCTTACCGGGCGGCTGCTGCGGGCACTCGGCGGCGCGACCTACCGCCTCGCAAAGCCGATCATCGCCCTTGCCGCCGTCGTGGCCGTCCTGGCGGGAGTGGGCATCAGCCGGATCGGCATCAACGACAACCCGGTCAAGTGGTTCACCCGGTCCCACCCGATACGCCAGGCCGACCACGTCCTGAACGAGCACTTCGGCGGGACGTACATGGCCTACCTGGCCCTCAGGGCCAAGGACGAGAAGTTCGACCCGCCCGCCTACCCGGCAAAGTTTGCCCTGCTGGCTTCGGAGAAGGGCAAGGAGCTGAAAGACGATTACCCGAGCGCCGAGGCCGTCTTCGCCGAGCTGGGCGACTTGGCGAAACAGGTGGCCGGGAAGGTCGCCACCCGCCGGGCGTTCTTCGAGGCCCTCGCCGCCGAGGCCGCCGCGAAGCTCGACTCGGCTACGGGAGACGCCGCCGACGCCTGGGAAGAGGCCGAGACCTTCGTTGCATACGAAGAGCAGGCGCGCGAGGTGTTCAAGGACCCCGCCGTGCTGAACTATGTCGCCGACCTTCAGAAGGCCATGGCCGATGCCCGCTCGCCCGACGGGCGGAAGATCGTCGGCAAGAGCAACTCCCTGGCCGACGTGGTCAGGACCGTCCACCGCGACCTTGTCTCCGGGCAGGAAAAGGACTACCGCATACCCGCCACCCGCGGCGCCGTGGGGCAGATGCTCATTCAATACCAGAGCGGCAACCGCCCCGACGACCTCTGGCACCTGGTCACCCAGGATTACCGCACCACGAGCGTCTGGGTGCAGCTCACCAGCGGCGACAACAAGGACATGGCGGCCGTGGTGGGGGCGGTGGAGGAATTCACAAAGTCCCGCCCGCCGCCGAAGTCGCTGGCCGCGCCCAGGTGGTTTGGGCTGACGTACATCAACGTCATCTGGCAGGACAAGATGGTCACGGGAATGCTCAAGGCCTTCGCCGGCAGCTTCCTGGTGGTGCTGCTGCTGATGACGATCCTGTTCCGATCGGCGCTGTGGGGCCTCCTGAGCATGATCCCGCTGACGGTGACGATTGCGGCGATCTACGGCGTGATCGGGGCGGTGGGCAAGGACTACGACATGCCGGTGGCGGTGCTCAGCTCGCTGACGCTGGGTCTGGCGGTTGACTTCGCGATACACTTCCTGGCCCGGGGGCGGAGCATGTACCCGGTGCTGGGCTCATGGCGGCAGACGGTGCCGGCGGTCTTCGGCGAGCCGGCCCGCGCCATCGCCCGCAACATCGTGGTCATCGCGGCCGGGTTCCTGCCCCTGCTGCTGGCGCCGCTGGTGCCGTACAAGACCGTCGGCATCTTCCTCGCGGCCATTCTGGTCGTATCCGGCGCCGCGACGCTGCTGCTCCTGCCCGCCCTGGCGCGCGTGCTGGAGGGGCGGCTGTTCGCCCAGCGGAAGGTCATGGGCAGGGTGTGCAACTGCGGGCTGTGCGGTGTCAGCTCGGCCCTGCTGGTGGCGCTGGTCGCGCTGAACCTGCACGAGTACACTGCGGCCGGCTGGGCGACGCTCACGTGGATCAGCGTTGCCGTCGTCGTGGTCGCGGCGCTGATATGCGGCGTGCTGTCGCGGCGGCGACGGTGCAAGGAAATGACACCCTCGCAGGAGGAAGCGCAATGAAAGCGACAGGCTTGAAGGCGGCGGCCGGGGCCGTGTTGCTGGCGGCGGCCCTGGCGCCCGGGCAGAAGGCTGACGTCAAGAGCCCGGCTACCGCCCCGGCCAAGGCACTGACCGTCGGGCAGATCGTCGATCGCACCAACCGCGTCTCCTACTACCAGGGCGCCGACGGGCGGGCGAAGGTGAAGATGACCATCGTGGACGCCCGCGGGCAGAAGCGGACCCGCGAAATGACCATCCTCCGCTGGGACAAGCCCGACAAGGATAAGCCCGCCGACACATACTGCGGCGACCAGAAGTTCTATGTGTACTTCCACCGCCCCGCCGACGTGAACAAGATGGCCTTCCTCGTCTGGAAGCACCTGGCCAAGGACGACGACCGCTGGCTGTACCTGCCCGGCCTGGACCTGGTCAAGCGGATCGCCGCCGGCGACAAGCGGACCAGCTTCGTCGGCTCGCACTTCCTCTACGAGGACGTCTCCGGGCGGAACATCAACGACGACAAGCACGAGCTGGTCAGCACCTCCGCGAACTACTACGTCCTGAAGAACACGCCCAAGAAGCCCAAGCTCGTCGAGTTCTCGTCATACAAGATGTGGATCCTCCGGAAGAACTTCCTGGTCGTCCGCACCACCTACTACGACGAGCAGGACAAGCCCCGCCGCCAGTACGACGCCTTGAAGTGGGACATGATCGGTGGCTACCCGACCGTCACCAAGGCCAGGATGACCGACCTGACCAGCAACACCGACCAGAAGGACCCCAGCAAGAAGGCGCACACGCTGCTGGAATACGAGGGTGTCAAGTACGACCTCAAGCTGCCCGAGTCGATCTTCACGGAGAGATACCTGCGGCGCGCCCCGCGGAAGTATCTCAAGTGAGTCATGAAGGAAGTGGCTGGAATGCCGATCCCTCGGCTCGCGCTGGCGGCACTGCTGGTGCTTAGCCTTGCGGCCCTCGCCGGGGGCGATGAGCCGCCGCTGCCCGAAGGCCCGGGCGACGAGCCGCCGATGCCTGAGGGGCCTTCCGACGAGCCGCCGCTGCCCGAGGGCCCCAAGGACGAGAAGCCTCCCGCCGCCGAGGAGACCAAGCCCCTCGAGTGGCTGGGGCTGACGGGCTTCTGGGAGGTCCGCGGCGGCGTTCGCACCCAGAGCGACCGCTACGAGAAGGCCGCCTCGATCGGCGAGACCCGCCTTCAGTTGGGCTTCGAGAAGTCCTGGCAGAAGCTCACCTTCAAGCTCGTGACGGATTTCGTCTGCGACCCGGTGCTGGACCATCACTCGCTGCGGCTCGAGACCGGGCAGGGATGGATGGACCTGCGGCAGGCGAGCGTCGCGTTCAGCCCGGCCAAGTTCGCCGACGTGAAGATCGGCCGGCAAATCCTCACCTGGGGGACCGGGGACCTGATCTTCATCAACGACCTGTTCCCCAAGGACTGGCAGAGCTTCTTCATCGGACGGGACGTGGAGTACCTCAAGGCCCCCTCCGACGCGGTGAAGATCGGCCTGTTCAGCGACCTGGCGAACGTGGACGTGGTTTACGTGCCGCGGTTCGACGTCGACCGGTTCATCCGGGGCAGGCGGCTGTCGTACCGCAGCGCCGCCCTGGGCCGGCTTGCGGGGCGCGACGCGGTGGTCAACGCCGACCCGCCGGAGGAGTGGTTCGACGACCACGAATGGGCCGCCCGCGTCTCCCGCAACCTCGGCGGCTACGAGTTGGCGGGCTACGGCTACTGGGGCTACTGGAAGAGCCCGGCCGGCATGGACCCGGCCACCGGGCGGGCGACCTTTCCGCGGCTGTCGGTGTACGGCGGCAGCGTACGCGGGCCGCTGGGAAAGGGAATCGTCAACTTCGAGGGCGGCTACTACGACTCGCGCCAGGACCGCCACGGCGACGACCCGCTGGTCCGCAACGGCGAGGTACGCCTGCTGGCCGGCTACGAGCAGGACCTGCCGCGGATCGCGCGCGACCTGACCGTCGGCGCGCAATACTACCTCGAGCTGATGACCGACTACGGCGCCTACCGCCGCGCCCTCCTGCCGGGCGCGAAGCCCGCCGAGTGCGACCGACACGTCCTGACCTTCGGCGTCAGGAAGCTGCTGATGAACCAGAACCTGGAGCTGTCGCTGTTCGCCTTCTACAGCCCCAGCGACTCCGACGCGTACCTGAGGCCGAGGGTCAGCTACAAGATCGACGACCACTGGAAGGCCGAGATCGGCGGCAACGTCTTCCTCGGGGCCGAGAGGCACATCTTCTTCGGCCAGTTCGCGAACAACACCAACATCTACGCCGCCCTGCGATACGGGTTCTGACGTTTGGGTCGCCGATCGACCGGTCGGTGGATCGGCGGGGAGCCGAATCGCTGCTGCCGCCCCTGCCTGCCGGCCGAGGTATATGGTAGAATGAGCATCAGTGCCATGCTCCGGCGGCTTGCGGGGCGATCTGGGACGGCAGGTTGAACGGTCGGCAGAAGGCGCCCGGGGGGACATTCTTCTAGACACCTCAGGACATTGACCGCGCCAGCTCCTCGACCTCCGGGTTACTCGCCCGGAGGTGCGAGCGCGAATCGCCGTATTCTTTGTCGGAAGCCTGCAGCAGCAAGGGGATTAGTGACCTCCGGGTTACTCGCCCCGATGCGCGCGCGTCAATCGCCGTGTTCTTCGCCGGAAGCCTGGAGCAGCAAGGGCATTAGTGACCTTCAGTGAGGGCGTTCGCCAGCCAATGCCCCGGGCAAAGCCACCTCTGCGTCGCTAACGACCGCTGGATGCGTATCTTGGGCATTGGATGCGGCGTTGTCCCAGGCCCCGGACTTCGGCTGCAAGGGCGCCGGAATGTGGCGGCTTCGATCTTGCGGACGCTCCCCATACGCTCCCAGCCGGGGCCGCCGGCCCCCAGCGCATAAGAAGAGCCAGCCGTAACCGACTGGCCCTTCTTGCGTTAGCGACTAGCGGGGTCCACACCCCCTTCGAAACCGAAACAGAGACACGCGGCGATGGCGGTTATCAGCCAGGGGGCGCTTCACTGCGTTGCAGCCGGGGATGGGTTATGGGAAGCGCGACATTTCAGGGGAAAGCGGTGGAGGCGTGAGAGGGCGTCCTCTTGCATTGTTCCGGCGGCGGTCCAAAATGTCGGGCCGCTGCGAACACTGGACTTACCGCGAGCGCGCAGGAGGCGTAATCATCGACGCAGAGGAGATTCGCTACCAGCGCTGGAGCGGACCGCTGAAGCACTACTACCGTTGGGCCGCGTGATCCTTTCGGAATCCCTGTTGGGACGACCATGTGAACGACGGTCTGGGGCGGACCGCGTCACTGCGGACCTGCGACGGGGCGCAGAAAAAGCGCCGCCACGAAGGGCGGCGCTGGTTCTTACAGATCTGGCGCCAGGCTACGCCTTGACGACGTTCGCGGCCCGGGGGCCCTTGTCGCCCTGGACGACCTCAAACGAGACCGCCTCGCCTTCCGCGAGCGACTTGAAGCCCTCGGCCTGGATGTCGTTGTGGTGGACGAACACGTCGCCGCCCTCATCGGTCTCGATGAAACCGAAGCCCTTGGAATCGTTGAACCACTTCACCTTACCGGTTGCCATATGCATGGCTCCTTCAAACAGTCAGCATGTTGGATTCGCGAGCATTGGTCATCCAGGCTGATCCGACCCCAAGGCGAATAGCGCTCATTCACGAGGGGAGACAGCGAGGAGCAAGCTGCAAACGAAAGAGGGTGCAAACCCGATTCGCCGACGGGGGAAGGAACCTTGTCCTCCCGCTGCCGCCGTCCCATAACCTACTCATGCTAGACGGCGCCGTCTGCAGAGTCAAGAGGAATCTTCGGGCAAATCGAGAGAACCCGTCGCTCTCCGGTGGGCTCTCATGGCTCCCGCCCCAGTACTCCTCGGCTTCCACTGCTTCATTCGCTCAAGATGGACGGCTTCTCCCTCAGGAATCGGGCCCCTCGGCCCACTGCCATCTCCTTCTTGTCACTGACGAACCCCACCTGCTGAAGCAGCGCCCAAGCGCTGTTGTGCCACCCCATCTGGTAGCCCCGCTGGTGGGCCTCCTTTTCCATTCTCAGTCGCATGTCTTCGTTGAAGACCACGAGGTCGAGGGCCCGGGCGATCTGCTCGACCGAGTCTTCTCCAGGGTCGACCAGGATGCCTCTGGCATACCTGCCGATGACCATGCCGCTTGAGCAGGGCTTGTTTGAGTGAATCAGTTCCAGCGCACACCGGAACTTCGTGGCTATCGCAATCCTTCCGCAGCCCAGAGTCTCGGCCAGTATGCCGCTGGAGATCTGGGACAGGTCAAGATACGGAAGCACGACGACATTGGCGGCGCCGTAGATCTCCAGGAAGCTCACTTCCTCCAGGAAGGCGTCGAGAAAGACAACGTCGTATTCTCCAAAATCTACGTCCGCCAGGTCCCCGACCTTGCACCACCGCAGTTCGGACTGCCCAAGCGCCTGGGTCAGCTGCGTTTGGTACTCCCGGTACAGTCGCCCCCCCTCTGCACGCACGAAGCCCGGATGGGCCTCGCCGGCGATGAGGTACACGATCTTCCGCCTCTGCTTCTGCGCGCAGGACTCGGCCAGGAATCGACCGTAGGCCCGAATGCCATACTGAAGTCCCTTGCCCGGAGAGACCATTCCCAACGTGGCGACAAGGAAGATGTCCTCGAGGCCATACTTCTGTTTGACCGCCAGGCGGTCGTACTCGGACGGGTGATGCACCCGGATGCCGTGATCGATGTGGGTGAGCTTCCACCGGTCGATTCCGTAGATGGGGGATACCAGCGTTTCCATGGCGCTTTCGGTCGTGACGATCAGGCCGTCGCTGATGCCGGCCAATTGCTGCAAGACGCGCTGTTGGTGCGAATCGGGCCGATCACGCACCGTGTGAAGGTAGACGAAGGTGCTCAGACCCTCCCGAACGAACGCTCTCGCCATATCCACGAAGTTCGTACCCTTACCGTCTTGTCCGTTCTCGTCGGGGTCCAGGCCATATTCGTGCTGGAGTACGACAGCAGTGGGATTCGCACGGGCCTTGGCTCTCGCTATCACCTCCTCGGTGGCCTGACGCCAGGATTCGGGGCTGTACTGGTCAATGACTACGTCCACAGGGGTGCTGTAGGGACCGCTTTGGTCGTCAATCGCTGCCACGTCCACTCGACGGACTTCTTCTGCAAAATTCTGAAGCGCATCGGCCAGGTCGCGCGAGAATGTGGCGATACCGCAACGTCTCGGTGGATACGTGCCCACAATCCGGATGTCAAGCTTGCGGTCTCTCATGTGCGTGTAGTTTGATCGGCGCGCCGAAGCAGCGCTCTGCCAAGCATGCGCGACCGACCGACGGAAACGGTACTGCTGACGTCCAGACAATTCAGAACGTCAGAACGCCAGGCGGTCGTACTGGGCTCTTCCGGGGCCGAGCCACCACTCCCGGGCCGTCTGGACGCCCTGAGCATCGGGGGTACACGGCTTGCCGATGATCCGGCCGAGGGCCTCGGCGGCGGCGTACCGTAGGGCCGCGGAGTTGATCTCGTCTTCCGCGTCACCCAGCGAGACTTGCTGGCAGAGGTAGTAGACCGCCCGGTCGTCACCCAGGCGGCCGAGCTGCTGACAGACCATCTTCTTGAGGGACAACGTGTTGGCAGCTCCAACAGGTGTGCGATAGCTCTCGAGAATGCGTAGCAGCGGCACCACGGCCGCGTCGCCGGCCGAGGCGAACTGGTCCAGCTTCTCGCGCTGCGTCGTTTCCGGCCAGCCGGCAAACTGCTGGTAGATCTCGTCGGCCAGGTGGGTCAACTCCAGCTTGACGGATAGCTGGTCCTGTCCGCTCGTCGGGGGGGCACCCAGACCTGTTGTGCCGCCCTGTTCGCCGAGGCCCCCGGGCGTCCGCTGTCTTGCGACCCGTCTCTTGCGAACCTCGTTCTTTTGCTCGGAGTTCATGATGCACCCTCTGCGGGTTCGGAGTCTTTGTGGTTTCCGTCGCCGAAGTGGTCGACGGTGTGACTGGCTGCCAGGCGCCCGCTCGGGGCGACTACCTGGCCTCGTCGCTTGCCGCGCATGTCGACCCTTGGAGTGTTCGTGTCACGCACTGCAGCGTGTTGTCGGCGGTTCCGTCGCTTCACTTGCCACCTGGGTCAGTCGGCGGATGCAGACGCTCGGTCGCGACCAGTACACGTTCGCCGCTGGGCAACGTCGTTGAGCGACAGCGGACACATTCCCCGGTCGTGTATTGCCACCGCTCCTCCGTATCCTCGTTTTCAGAGACGATCCGGTAGGAGTCCTCGCCCTCGTGGACAGCCTCGACGCGTCGCCAGGCGTCGTTGCCTTTGCCGAGAAAGGGCACATAGATGTCTCGTATTTGTCGTTTCTCCGGTCCGGACATCGCGATGTCCTCTTCTCTATTGAGCTTTGAATCGCAAATGCAATCCGCCAACGGCGGATTGCCCCGTGGTTTCAGGCCCTGATCTTGGCCTGGTACGGGGCGGGATCCACCGCTACTCGTGTCGCAGATCCGTTCCACGCGCAGA
>CBFCZU010000128.1:0-12368 GCA_965602635.1 uncultured Planctomycetales bacterium
CCGCGTTCCCTGCGCTCTCTGCGGTGAGAGCTTCTTGGACTCGGGTATTCGGCGGCCGGGAAATCGGGAAAGCGCGGTATACTATGGGGGCGGGAAGTGAGGGGCGGCCGCAGTCGGGGGCCGCTGAAGCATTTCCGTTACGTTCCGGCAGTTCGTGTCCATGCCGACGGCCTGGGCGTGAGATGGAAAGGAGCGGCCAGATGAAGGGCAAATGGCTCGGTTTCGCGGCGGCGTGTGCGGTGCTTGCAGCCTGGGGGGTGACTGTCCAGGCCGATCCCCCGCCGCTGACTCTGTGGTCCCAGCAGATCGGCACCAGCGAGCAGGACCGGGCCATCGGCATCGCCGTGGGCGCCGCCGGGAACATCTACATCACGGGCTACACGGAGGGCGACCTCGGGGGGCCGAACCAGGGAGGCTACGACGCCTTCGTCGTCAAGTGCAACAGCGACGGGGCAGTGCAATGGACGCGGCAGATTGGCACCAGCGCTGGGGACTGTGGCACCGGCATCGCCGTTGACGGCAACGGCAATAGCTACATCACGGGCTGGACAAGCGGCGACCTCGGGGGTCCATACCAGGGAGGGCTCACCGACGCCTTCGTCGTCAAGTACGACAGTGGCGGGACAGTGCAGTGGAGTCGCCAGATCGGGACGAGCAGCAGTGAGGAGGCCTACGGCATCGCCGTGGACGGAACCGGCAATATCTACATCACGGGTGAGACGTGGGGCAACCTCGGGGGTCCAAACCAGGGGGTAAGCGACGCTTTCGTCGTTAAGTACGACAGTGGCGGGACAGTGCAGTGGACACGCCAGATCGGCAGCAGTTCGTATGACGATGCCTATGGGATCGCCGTGGACGGCAGCGGCAACAGCTACATCACGGGTTCCACCTACGGCGACCTAGGCGGCCTTAACCAGGGCTGGCGCGACGCCTTTGATGTGAAGTACGACAACGGCGGGACGCAGCAATGGGCCCGCCAGGTCGGCACCGCCGCCGATGACCGAGCCTACGGCATCGCCCTTGACGGCAGCGGCAACCGCTACATCACGGGTTGGACGGAGGGCGACCTCGGAGGGCCGAACCAGGGGTACAGGGACGCCTTCATCGTCAAGTCCGACAGCGGGGGGACAGTGCAGTGGACACGCCAGACAGGCAGCAGCAGCCTTGATGAAGCCCACGGCATCGCCGTGGACGGCAGTGGCAACAGCTACGTCACGGGCTTCACCTCGGGCGACCTCGGGGGGCCAGACCAGGGGGGCCAGGACGCCCTTGTCGTCAAGTATGACAGCGGCGGGACAGCCCAGTGGACGCGCCAGATCGGGACTATCTCCCCGGTCCGTGCGTACGGCATTGCCGTGGATGGCAGCGGCAACAGCTACATTACGGGGTATACGTTCGGTGACCTGGGCGGGCCGAACCAGGGCTACAGCGACGCCTTCATAGTGGCGATCAGCACCACCCCCGCCGGCCCCGGCGATTCCAACGTCGATGGCTGCACGGACGGCCTGGACTATGTCATCTGGTCCAGCAACTACGATCCGCTCACCGGAGGCAAGGCCTGGTGGCAGGGCGACTCCAACGGGGATGGCCTCGTCGACGGCCTGGACTACGTCGTCTGGTCGAGCAACTGCCTCCAGGGCTGCCCCGGCTCGCCAGGGGCCATCCCTGAGCCCGGAACCGCCCTGCTGCTGTCACTCGGCGCCCTGATCCTCGCCCGCCGCAGGTAGCGAGGCGTAGCAAACCCCCCGGCGGTGTTGCCGCTGTCGCCGGGGCGGCGAGGCCGGTAGAATCTCCCCCCATGGTAAGCAACGCCGAGAAGGAGCAGGTGTGGCAGGCCTACCGTGACCGCCGGCCGGTGCGGGTCCCGGTGACTTACGGCGTCAACGCGCGGGTGGTGCTGTTCGACCCGGCCTGGAACAAGCGGGGCGTCACCTTCGCCGAGTACTACGCCGACCCGGCCGCCGCGATCGAGATCCAGCTCCAGCTCATGGAGTACCAGAGCCAGTACCTCAACCAGTACTGCGACCATCCGACCGGCCGGCCTGAGGAGTGGGCTTTCCACGTCGATAACCAGAACACCTACGACTCGGCCTATTTCGGTGCGGAGCTGGCGTTCCGCGACGGGCAGGTGGCCGACGTCGCGCCCCCGCTGGCCGGGGCGGGCAAGGAGACGATCTTCCAGCTCGACATCGACCACCCGCTGGAGAACCCGTTCATCAAGGACTGCCTGCGCCGCCGCGACGACCTGGCGGCCGCGGCCGAGCGGCTGAGCTACCACGGCATGCGCTTCACGGTGAGGGACCTGCTGTTGGGCTTCGACGGGCACTTCACCATCGCCGTCAACCTCCGCGGGCACGAGCTGCTGACCGACCTCTACGAGGACCCGCCTTACGTCCGCCGGCTGATGGAGTTCATCCATCGCGGGGTGGTCATCCGCAACCGCGCCCTGGCCGAGCTGTTCGGCAAGAAGGCCTTCGACGGGCCCAGCGGGTCGTTCGCCGACGACTCGATCCAGCTAATCTCGGCCGAGACTTACGAGCAGTTCGTCCTGCCGCTTCACCGGGCGTGGTACGCGCTGTGGTCGGCCGAGGGGCCGCACTCCATCCACCTCTGCGGCGACGCGACGCGGCTGTTCCCCCTGATCCGCCGCGAGCTGAACGTCAACAGCTTCGACACGGGCTTTCCGGTCGACCACGGGCCCCTGCGGGATACCCTGGGCGACGACGTGGAGATCGCCGGCGGGCCGGAGGCATCACTGCTGCTGAGCGGAACGCCCGAGCAGGTGTACGAGCGGACGCGGGCGATACTGACCTCGGGTGTGACGCGGGGGGGGCGGTTCATCCTCCGCGAGGCGAACAACCTGCCGCCATGCTGCCCGGAGGAGAACCTCTCGGCGATGTACCGCTGCTGCCTGGACCACGGCCGGCTCTAGCCGGTCGGCTGGTTCAGGCCGCCGAAGCGGCGATGCCGCCCGGCATAGGCGTGCAGCGCCTTGTGCAACTGGGCCTCGTCGAAGTCGGGCCAGAAGGTCTCGGTAATGTACAGCTCGGCGTAGGAGATCTGCCAGAGCAGGAAGTTGCTGATCCGCTGCTCTCCGGCGGTGCGGACGAGCAGGTCGGGGTCGCTCTGCCCGACGGTCTGGAGGGCCTGGGCGATGGTGGCTTCCTGTATGTCGTCGGGCTCGAGCCGCCCGGCGGCGACGTCGCGGGCGAGGTGGCGGACGGCGTCGGTCAACTCGCCACGCCCGCCGTAGTTCAGGGCGACGTTCAGCCACATGCCGGTGTTCGTGCTGGAAGTCTCCACCGAGATGTCCATTTCGGTCAGCAGCTCGTCGGGCAGGCCTTCCCTCCGGCCCAGGTGCCGCAGCCGGACGTTGTGGGCCATTACCGTGTCCCTGTCGCGGCGGAGGAGCGCGGCGTGCAGACGCATCAGGGCGTCGATCTCGTTGCTGGGGCGATGCCAGTTCTCGCTGGAGAAGCTGTAGAGGGTCAGCACCTCCAGCCCCAGGCGAGCGGACTCGCGGACGATTCTGGGCACGCAGTCCCCCCCGGCGGCGTGCCCGGCCGAGCGCGACAGGCCGCGCCCCTGCGCCCACCGCCCGTTGCCGTCCATGATGATGGCCACGTGGCGCGGCATGCGCTCGGGCGTCAGGCCCAGCTCGGCGCGGGCGACGGCGATCGCCTCGGGTCTCAGGTCGGTCCGCTCGGTCATCGCGGTGCTCCGGTTCGCCGGCGGCGTCAGGCGGCTGGCAGTTTCGTGTGGTGGGCGATGGTCTGCTCGCGCCCCAGGCCGACGCTTATCAGACCCACGGGCCTGCCGATCAGCGATTCGATCCGCTCGACGTAATTTCGGGCCTCGGCCGGCAGGTCGGCAAAGCCCGTGGCAGGGGCTATGGGGTCGCTCCACGCCGGCACGTCCTCGTACACGCACTCGACCCGATCCAGAGGCAGCGACGGGTCGTACCGGTCGATCCTCCTGCCGTCGAGCTCGTAGGCGGTGCAGACGCGGAACTTCTCGATCTTCCCGGGCCCGTCCAGCAGGAGCATCACCGCCAGCTCGTCAACGCCGGAAAGGTCGGCGGCATACCGCACAGCCACCGCGTCGAGCCAGCCGCAGCGACGCGGGCGCCCGGTGGTCGTGCCGTACTCCTTGCCGCGCTCGCGGATGAGGTCGCCGATCTCGTTGTCCTGCTCGGTTGGGAACGGCCCGGCGCCCACGCGGGAGGTGTAGCACTTGATGACCCCGACGACCGAGCCCACGGCCGAGGGCGGAACGCCCGCCCCCGACGGCACGGCGCAGGCCGTCACCGACGAACTCGTCACGAACGGGAACGTGCCGTGGTCGATGTCCAGCATGCTGCCCTGCCCGCCCTCGAAGCAGATCCTCTCCCCTGCGGCGACGGCCTGGCGGAGGATCGACCCGGTGTCGGCGATCATCTCCGTCAGCCGCCGCCCGTAGCCGGCGTACTCGCGGGCGATCGCCTCGGCGTCGAGCCGGTCGCCATGCCCGTACAGGCCGGCGAATAGCGAGCTCTTCAATTCCGCCACGCGGGTGACCTTCTCGCCCAGCACCTGCTCGTCCAGCAGGTCGGCGACGCGAACGGCCGTCGAGCGCGTGGCCTTGTCGGAGTAGCACGGGCCGATGCCCCGGGCCGTCGTGCCGATCTTCTTGCCCGGCGCCAGGGCCTCCTCGCTGAGCCGGTCGGCGAGCTTGTGCCAGGGCATGACGACGTTGGCGGCGCCCGAGATGTGCAGGTTCTCCGGCGTGACCGACACACCCCGCCCGCGCAGGTTATCGATCTCCTCGCAAGCCACGCCCGGGTCGAACGCCACGCCGTTGCCCACCACGTTGCGGACGCCCTCGTAGAGGATCCCGCAGGGGATGAGGTGCATGGCGTACTTCTCGGCGCCCACCGTGACGGTGTGCCCGGCGTTGGCGCCCCCGCAGAAGCGGACCACGTAGCGGCACTGGGGGGCAACAATGTCAACGACCTTGCCCTTGCCCTCGTCGCCCCATTGCAGACCGATGACGGCGACATTCTTCCGGCTCATTGTGATGTCCTCTTCCCTCCGGTCAGCGCAGCCGCAACAGTTTAGACCCGTGCGGGGATATGTCAAGTCCCCAGCTCGATCCGCTTGACCCGGCCGGGGCGGGGACGGATAATTGACTGTACCCCAGGGGCGCGAAGAAGCACAGCTTCGCACGGCTTGGGGGCCGCCGGCTCTTAGCAGGAGGACCGGAACCATGTCCACGAAGGAAGATCGACCCAAGGCGGCCAGTTCGGCATCGGCGCTGGTATTGTGCCTGATGGCGCTGGCGATCGTTTCGGTGTTCCTGGGGCTTCTGGCCGGGACGGTAGTGCTCTTAACCGGTGCGCTCGCCGGGCAGATAACCCCGTTTGCCATGCTGTGGACGGCGCTGGCCTTCGCCGCCGGGTGCAGCGCGGGGGCGGTGCTGTGGGCGCTGGGCTGGCTGTGCCGCAACAACGACCAGCGGTGGCAGACCGAGCGTCGCATGGCGATAGCGCTGGAGACCCTGACCGCTCCCGGACAGGGCGGCGAGGGCGAGCTGGGCGCCGCGCTGCCGGGGGCTCCGCCGCCGCCGGCCAGGGGCGAACCGGACCAGGGCGGGGGAGTTGACCCGCGCATGAGGCCGGTCCTCAGGCAGCTTCGGGAGTTGAACGTCAACATCCTGCTGAGCGACGCACAGCGCGAGGCGAAGCGGCGACACTTCACCGAGCGTGAGAGCCAGCGGCTGCAGGAGCGGATCGCCCAGGCCGCCGCCGCCGGCAAGGCCGACGACGCACAGGGCTACCTCGACGAGCTGGTCCGCCTCGCCCCCGACAGCCCGGAGATCAAGGCCCTCCGCGAGGAGGTCGGACGCACCCGCCAGGAGTCCGAGCAGCACGACCTCGCCGAGGCGTCCGCAAAGGTCGAGAACCTCATGTCCGGCGGCAAGTTCGATGCCGCGGCGGCCGTGGCTGAGGGGCTACTCGCGCGGCACCCGGCCCTTCCGGCGGCGATCTCGATGCTGGCCCGCGTGCAGCGAGAGCGCGAGGCCTTCGTCACCGAGCGGCGCTCGGCCATGTACCAGAAGATCGAGCGCGAGGCCACTCAGCGCCATTGGCAGGCGGCGAAGGAGGCGGCCGACGCCTTCCTCCAGGCCTTCCGCGACACCCCCGAGGCCGACGCCGTAAAGGCGCAGATGGGCACCATCGCTGACAACGCCCGGCTGGAGGAGGTCCGGAAGCTGCGCGACGGAATCGCGGAGCTGATCGAGCGGCGGCGTTACGGCGAGGCCGCCGAGCGGTCGCGCGAGCTGATCGAGCGTTTCCCGGGCACGGCCGCGGCCGAGGACCTGCGAAAGCAGTTGCCCCGGCTGGAGGAACTGGCCGGGTCGGAGGACGCCTTGACCCAGGGCGCCCTTCTGACAAAGCTGGCCGAGTCAGAGGAGGGCGCCGGGCAGTGAGGGCGCGCCACCTTCGACTGCTCCGCCGGCTGCTCACGACGCGCGGCAAGTACCTGCCAGCGGCAAGGCCGGGCTAGAATCGCCCACGCCGCCGGGGTAAACTCCCGGTCCGGAATCCCACAGCCGCACCCCACTGACGAAGGGAATCGCGATGAAGATACTGCTGGCAGGCGGAGGCGGGCGCGAGCACGCCCTGGCGTGGAAGATCGCCCAGAGCGACGAGTGCGAGAAGCTTTACTGCGCGCCGGGCAATCCGGGCACGGCCGAGGTCGGCGAGAACCTGCCCGTCAAGGCCGAGGACGTCGCAGACGTGGTCGCCGCCGCCAAGGAGCGCGGCGTGGAGCTGGTTGTCGTCGGCCCCGAGGACCCCCTGGCGGCGGGCATGGCCGATGCCGTCCGGGCGGCGGGGATGATGTGCTTCGGGCCTGACGCAAACGGGGCGCGCATCGAGGCCGACAAGGCGCACGCCAAGGAGATCATGCGCATCGCCGCCATCCCCACCGCCGAGGCGCGGATCTTCACCGAGTTCAGGCCGGCGCGGGACTACGTCCTCAGCCGCGAGCAGGGCGTCGTGGTCAAGGCCGCCGGGCTGGCCAAGGGCAAGGGCGTCTACGTCTGCCCCGAGCCGCACATGGCCGTCAGGCCGCTGGAACAGATCATGCAGGAGAGGATCTACGGCGAGGCGGGAGACACCGTCGTCGTCGAGGAGCTGCTCACCGGGCAGGAGGCCTCGATCCTCGCCCTCTGCGACGGGCGCAACATCTACACCCTCGAGGCCAGCCAGGACCACAAGCCCATCGGCGACGGCGACACCGGGCCCAACACCGGCGGAATGGGCGCCTACAGCCCCACCCCCGTCGTGGACGCCGAGACGATGGCGCGGATCGAGCGCGAAATCCTCGTGCCGTCCGTCGATGCCATGCGCCGCAGCTCAGGCGCCTACGAGGGCTGCCTCTACGCCGGGCTGATGCTCACACCCGCCGGGCCGAAGGTCCTCGAATTCAACTGCCGCTTCGGCGACCCCGAGGCCCAGCCGCTGATCATGCGACTCCGCAGCGACCTCGTCGAGGCCATGGTCGCCACCTGCCGGCATCAGTTGGACAAGGTCACGCTCGACTGGGACCCCCGCCCGGCCGTGTGCGTGGTAATGGCCTCGGGAGGATACCCCGACAGCTACGAAAAGGGGTTCGAGATCACCGGCATCGACCAGGCCGAGGCGCTGGGCGACGTGAAGGTCTTCCACGCGGGCACGGCCATCGCCGACGGAAAGCTCGTCACCAGCGGCGGGCGGGTGCTGGGCGTCACCGCCCTGGGCGAGACAATCGCCGACGCACAGCGGCGGGCATACCAGGCAGTGGACAAGATCAAGTGGCAGGGATGCTACTGCCGCCGAGACATAGCCGACAAGGCGATCAAGGGGGCCGCTGGGAGCAGCTAACCCAGCGCGGGCAGGGCGACCTCGTCGCCGGTGCGGCGCTGCCACCGCCTGATCCTCCCGGCCAGGTCGGCCATGACCGCCCGTGAGCCGGACGTGCCGGCGAGGTTGGCCGTCTCCAGCGGGTCGGCGGCGAGGTTATACAGCTCGTGCTGCCCGGCCGGGCTGAGGTCGAGCTTCCACCCCTGCGGCGTGACGACGGTGCGGACCGGATCCACCGTCGCCTCGGCGAACTGTTCCCGGCCGGCGATCTCGGCGAGGTAGCCCGGGTACTCCTCATCGGCGGCCAGACCCTTCATGCCGCTGTCCGGGCCGTTCCATTCGATGAAGACGTCCTCGCCCTCCAGCCGCCCCCCTTCGAGCGCCGCCCGGCGGCTGGCGCCCTGGAGCAACGTGGGCGGCTCGCAGCCCAGCAGGTCCAGCAGCGTCGGCACCAGGTCGATCTGGCCGACGGGCCCATCCACCCGGCGCGGGTCCCGCTGGCCGGGAAGGCGGACCAGCAGCGGCACCCGCACCGCCTCCTCGAACATGACGCTCTTGGCGATGAGCCGGTGGCTGCCCATCATGTCGCCGTGGTCGGAGGTGTACACGATGATCGTCCGGTCCCACAGGCCGCTGTCGCGCAGCGCCGCCAGGATCGTCCCGACGTGCGTGTCTACCAGGCTGCACAGGCCCCAGTAGTTGGCGATCATCCGCCGCCAGTCGCCCTCGGTCCGCAGGGGCAGGCCGCTGTGGCCGGACTCGAAGTAGTGCCGTGCCAGGAGGCGGGCCTTGAGATGCTGGTCGGCAGCAGGAGCGGCCTCGAAGTTGCCCGGCAGTGAGACATCGTCCGGGTCGTACTGATCGTCCCGCGGGCCGAAGAAGGGCATGTGCGGTTCGAGGAAGTTGACGTACAGGACGAAGGGCCGGTCGGCGTTGTCGCGGATAAAGCTCGCGGCCTGTCCGGCCAGGAACGCCGGCCTGGAGAGCTCCTCGGCCAGCCGGGCGGTCTCCGGGCGCTTGAAGGCGTCGCCGTCGGCGGGCGAGACGCCCCGGGCGAGCAGGAAGTGGTGATAGTCCGAGCGCGCCGCCCGGTCGCGCGGCGGCGAGTAGTGCTTCCGGTACATGTCCTCGATGCTCACCCAGTGCTCGAAGCCGTGCTGGGCGAATATCTCGTCGCCCAGGTGCCACTTGCCGAGGTAGCCCGTCGCCCAGTCGCCGCCCGGCAGCATCTCGGGCAGGCAGGGCACCTCGCCCCGGAGCGGCACGTTGTTGGCGGTGCAGCCGCAGGTGTGCGGGTACAGCCCGGTCATGATGCTCGCCCGGCTGGGCGTGCACACCGGCTGGGTGACGTAGGCCCGCTCGAAGAGCGTGCTCTCGGAGGCGAGCCGGTCGAGGTTGGGCGTGTGAATCCTCCCGTTGCCGTAAGCGCCGAGCGTGTCGGCGCGCTGCTCGTCGGTGAACAGGAAGAGGAGGTTCGGTTTCTGCCTGCGTTGCCTTGCCATCGCGGCGTGGATTCGGGCGGGGGCGCCCTCAGACCTCCAGCTCCAGGCGAAGCGGCTGGGCGAAGATAAGCGTCAGGCCCATGTCATCGCTGCCGGGCAGCTCCTGGTGGCGCACGACCCACGCCTCGGCCTTGACGTCCTCGAGCATCCGGGTATTGGCCGTCTCGCGGGGGACCTGGAGGCCCACCTGAACGGCCTCGCCGACCGGCATGAGGTTGCCCCTCGGCACGGCCAGCAGCAGGCCTCCGTCGGAGACGTCCAGCGTGCGGGTGCGAAGCAGCTCCCGCCCCCCGCTGTCGGTCAGGACGATTGGACAGGTCAGCTTGAACCGCTTGTGTCGGCGGCGCTCTTTCGACATTTCACTCATGGCTCCTGTTGAGGCTGGTCGGCATCCTCTTCGCTCAGGCCAAGTTCGCGCATCCAGGCCTGCGTCTCGGCGGGGGTGAGGCATCCGTCGCGCTTCTCCGGCGGCTCGGCCGGGGCTCGCGGCGCGGGCCGCGCCGAGGCCGAGACCAGGGCGTCGGCGAACTCCTCGCTGCGGGCCAGCTTGCACCGCCTCCGCCGCCCGGCGCGGCGGAGCTCCCGGTCGCTGCTGACCACCGTCAGGCGGCGCGGGGCCGAGTCGGCGGCGATCCGCTCCAGTATCAGATCGTCGGCGCTGCGCGGGGCCGAATACACCGCCTCCAGGCGGTCGTGCTTCATCTGCTCGGCCAGTGGCCCGCGGGGGGCCGGGCCGTCGAAGACCACGCAGACCCGCTCGCCGGCCAGGGGCCCACGCCTGCCCGGCTCGGCCAGGGCGGCCAGAAGCTTACACAACCCCCCTCGCCCGAGGTTGGGCCCGACGCGTGCCAAAGCGTAGATGAGGTTATTCCCGTCGATCAGCAGCGGCATAGGCCCTCCAGCCCGGCCTGGCCGGCGGCGGCCACCGGCTACCCCAATTCACTCCTTGTACTCTATCTTCCCGCCTACGATAGTCACGACGGGCTTGCCCTTGAGTTTCCACCCCTCGTAGGGGCAGTTGCGGCTCTTGGAGCGGAACTTCCCCGACCGGACGGTGAAGCGCTTCTTCGGGTCGATGACGGTCACGTCCGCGGGCGCGCCGACCGCCAGCGTGCCCAGCCCGCGCCCGATGACGCGCGCCGGGTTGACCGTCATGGCGGCGATCAGGCCCGGCCAGTCCAGCAGGTTCGTCTCGATCAGCGCCTTGGCGTACAGGCCGACGGCGACCTCCAGCGAGATCATCCCGAACGGCGCAAGGGCGAACTCCAGCTCCTTCTCCTCCGCCGCCTGTGGGGCGTGGTCGGTGGCCAGGCAGTCGATGGTGCCGTCGGCGACGCCCGCGCGGACGGCCTCGACGTCGGAGGCGCCGCGCAGCGGAGGGTTGACCTTGAAGACGGAATCGTAGCCCGCGCAGGCGGCCTCGGTCAGCAGCAGGTGGTGCGGGGCGGCCTCGGCCGTCACCGGCAGGCCCGCCGCCTTGGCGCGGCGGATCAGCTCGACGCTGCCGGCCGTTGATACGTGCATCACGTGGTAGCGCGTCTTGGCACGCTCGACCAGCTCCAGGTCGCGGCGGAGCATGATCTGCTCGCCCGATGCCGCGATCCCGCCCAGCCCCAGCCGCACCGCAACCGCGCCGGAGTTCATCTGCCCCCCCGCCAGGGCGGGGTCCTGGCAGTGCTGCATCAGCGGCACGTTCAGCAGCCCGGCGTATTGCAGGGCGCGGTACATCACGTCGGTGGAGGCCACCCCGTCGCCGTCGTCGCTGAAGGCGACCGCCCCGGCGGCGAGCATCATGCCCATCTCCGCCAGCTCGGCGCCCTCCCGGCCCTTGGTGATGCAGCCGACGGGCAGCACGCGCGCCGCGCCCGCCTCGGCGGCGCGCTGGATGACGTACTGAATGGCGGCCTCGTCGTCCAGCGGGGGGTGCGTGTTGGGCATCGCGCAGATGGTGGTGAAGCCGCCGGCCACCGCCCCGGCGGCGGCCGTGGCTATCGTCTCCTCCTCCTCGTGGCCGGGCTCGCGGCAGTGAACGTGCACGTCGATCAGCCCCGGGCAGACGATCTTGCCCTTCGCGTCGATCGTCTCGCGGGCCTTGCCCTTCGAAGGGCCGACCTTGGCGATCCTGCCGCCGGCGATGGCGACGTCGGCCACCTCGTCCCGCCCGCCGCCCGGATCGATCACGCGCCCGTTCGTGATAAGGATGTCGTTCATTCGGTCCCCTGGCTAACCAGGTACAGCACGGCCATGCGTATGGCCAGGCCGTTGGCGACCTGCTGGAGGATGCAGCTATTGGGCCCGTCGGCGACTTCGGAAGTCATTTCCACGCCGCGGTTTATGGGCCCGGGGTGCATGATGAGCACGTCCTTCCGGCAGCGTGCGAGCCGCTCGCCGTCCATGCCGTACAGGCGGCTATACTCGCGGATCGAGGGGAAGAGGCTGCCGCCGAAGCGCTCGAACTGAATCCGCAGCATGTTGATCACATCCACCTCGTCGAGCACGTCGTCGAGGTTGTGGCTGATGTCGCAGCCCATGGCGGCGATGGCCGAGGGCACCAGCGTCGGCGGGCCGACCACCACCACCTCGGCGCCGAGCTTCTGGAGGGCGATGATGTTGCTGCGGGCGACGCGCGAGTGGGCGATGTCGCCGACGATGGCGACCTTCAGCCCGGCCAACCGCCCCAGGCGCCGGCGGATGGTGAAGATGTCCAGCAGCCCCTGCGTGGGATGCTCGTGCTGCCCGTCGCCGGCGTTGACGATGGAGGCCTTCACGTGCCTGGCGAGCATGTGCGGCGCGCCCGCCTGGGCGTGGCGGATCACGAAGATGTCCACGCCCATCGCCTCGATGTTCCGGACAGTGTCGAGCGTGGTCTCGCCCTTGGACACCGACGATCCCTTTGCGGTGAACAGGACCGTGTCGGCCGACAGCCGCGACGCCGCCAGCTCGAAGCTCATCCGCGTCCGCGTGCTCTCCTCGAAGAACAG
>CBFCZU010000129.1:0-12346 GCA_965602635.1 uncultured Planctomycetales bacterium
CAGTACCTCCTGGTGCGGCTGTTCGCCATGTTCGCCTTCATGTTCGACGTGCGGGTCACCTACCGCACCGCACGCTGGGTGGGCGAGGTCATCTGGCGATTCGACCGCCGCCACCGCGAGATCGCCTGCCGGCAACTGCGGCTGAGCTTCCCCCACTGGAGCGACGACCGCGTCCGCCGCGTCGCCCGAAAGAGCATCCACAACATGCTCTACCTGGCGGTGGAGATCATCTTCACCCCCCGGCTGGTCAAGCCCAACACCTGGCGGCGGCACATACGCCTGCACAACATGGCCGAGAACCTCCGGCTGATGGTCAGGCGGGACACCGGGCTGATTATGCTCAGCGGGCACTTCGGCAACTGGGAGGTCGTCAGCTACATGATGGCGACGCTGGACTTCCCCACCGTCTCGGTCGCCCGCCCGCTGGCCAACCCCTACCTCAACGAGTTCATCCTGGGAGTCCGGGAGCGAACCGGCCAGAGCATACTGTACAAGAAGGGCGCCACCGCCGGCATGTCGGAGGTGCTCTCGGGGCGGGGGATACTGGCTTTCATGGCCGACCAGGACGCGGGGCGAAAGGGGCTGTACGTGGACTTTTTCGGGCGACCCGCCAGCACGTACCGCTCCATCGCCCTGATGGCGATCCGCCACAACGTCCCCGTCGTCGTCGGCTACGGCAAGCGGCTGGGCGGCGGCTACCGTTTCGAGGTCGGCATCGCCCGCATAATCCACCCCCGCGAGTGGGCCGACAAGGAAGACGAGCCTACCTGGATAACCCAGGAGTTCACCCGCGAGCTGGAGAAGGTCGTCCGCCAGTCGCCCGAGCAGTACCTCTGGCTGCACCGCCGGTGGAAGCACCGCCCCGACGGGTCCAAGGCACCCGACGGCGTGGCGTGAGGGGGGGCGTTAGAACTTCTTCGCCAGGGCCAGCCCGACCGTGCCGGTGGCCGGGTCGGCCAGGGGAATCAGTTCCATCCCGGCTATCCGGGTCTTGTGGTTCTTCATCACCGCGTGCCCGATGGCGACGCCGATGAACGCCCCGGAGATGACGTCGGAGAAATCGTGGTTGCGGGCGTCGATCCGCTCGTAGCCGACGAAGCTTGCGAAGGCGAACAGCGGCACGCCGACCCACGGCCCGTAGGCCTCGTGCATCACCGTCGCCAGGCAGAAGGTCGAGGACGTGTGCCCGCTGGGCCAGCCGAACGGGTCGCCGTTGGGACTGTTGGTGCGGACGATTCCCTTCAGCGCAATCGTGGTCATCCCGTTGATCGCAAGGGCGTTGATCAGCGCCTTGGACACCTCGTAGTTCCGCACGTCGTCCTTGGCCAGGGAGGTGAAGTACATGGCCCCGGCGAAGGCGAAGTGCAGCCCGGGGTTGCCGCCGACGTCGCCGACCATGTCGCCGAACTTGCTCAGTTGCGAGCCGTGCTTGGTGTAGTGGTCGGCGACCCTGTCGTCGGCGTCGGAGGTGCAGATCGCGATGCCGGAGACACCCGCCAGCCCCAGCCCGACCAGCGCCCACGGGTCGGTGAAGGTGGCCTTGGTGTCGTCCCACATGGTCGGGACGAGTTCCTTGACGTCCCGCCCGAAGCTGTGCCACAGGTCGCCCGGGTAGGCGGGCCCGCGGCGGTCCTTCCAGTGCACGTAGGTAAGCCCGGCGGGTTCGTCGGCCCCGGCCGGCTCGTCGGCGCCGATCGTCACGGCCATATACCGCCCCAGCTCGAGCCAGGTGAGCGTCTTCCCGGCCGGGGCTTCGGCAGCGTCCGCCTCGGCTGTGCAAATCGGGTAATCCCCCGCTGCCGCCTCGCCGGCGCGGGCTGACAGGTCAGGCGCCCCAGCGAAAGGGTTGTCGTGGCGAAAATCGCACCCGCCCGCGAGAGGCCCCGCCAGCGCCGCCGCCCAGACGAGCCGCCATCCGTGTCGCATGTCGAATCTCCATCCGCCCGTCCACCGGGCGCCGCTAAGGATATATCGACGCTTGCCCGGGAGCAAGCTTATCGATCCTGCGATCGCCGCAGCAGTCGGCGCAGAAGAGGCGGATCAGCGCGGCGAATCTCCGGCATAACGCTTCATTTCCGCGCCAGGGCGTCGTTGACCTCTCGTGAGATCCTCAGGGCGCACCACTGTCGCCCGCACATGGCGCAGTAGTCGGCGGCGGAGTCCACGTCGCGGCAGCGGACCTGCCGGGCGGCCTCGCCGTCGAAGGCCAGCTTGAACTGCCCCTCCCAGTCCAGCTTGGCCCGGGCGGCCGCCAGGGCGTCGTCGCGGTCGCGGGCGTGCGGAAGCTTCCTCGCCACGTCGGCGGCGTGGGCGGCGATCTTGTAGGCGATGCAGCCGGCCTTGACCTCCTCCGGCCCGGGCAGAGACAAATGCTCGGCCGGGGTCACGTAGCACAGAAAGGCGGCCCCGTGATAGGCGGCCAGCGTCGCACCGATCGCCGAGGTGATGTGGTCGTATCCGGGGAAGATGTCCGTCACCAGCGGCCCGAGCACGTAGAACGGCGCGCCACCGCACACCTCGGCCTGGCGGGTCATGTTCATCTCGATCTGGTCAAGCGGGATGTGCCCGGGCCCCTCGACCATCACCTGCACGCCGGCGGCGCGGGCCCGACCGACCAGCTCGCCGAGCGTATCCAGCTCGGCGAACTGCGCCTCGTCGGAGGCGTCGGCCAGGCACCCCGGGCGCAGGCCGTCGCCGAGCGAATACGTCACGTCGTACTCGCGGAAGATCGCCGATATCTCGTCGAACATCTCGTACAGCGGGTTCTCGCGCCCGTGGTGCACCATCCACTTGGCCAGCAGCCCCCCGCCGCGGGAGACGATCCCCATGGTCCGCTTGCCCACCAGCTCGAGGTGCTCGCGCAGCAGGCCGGCGTGGATGGTCATGAAGTCCACCCCCTGGGCGGCCTGGGCGGCGATGGCCGACAGCATGTCGTCGTGGGTGAGCTGCTCGACAGACTTCTCGACGATCATCGAGTACACCGGAACGGTGCCGACCGGGACCGTCGCGCGGGCGATGAGGAAGGCGCGTATCTCGTCAAGGTCGCCGCCGGTGGAGAGGTCCATCACCGTGTCGGCGCCGCACTCGACGGCCAGGCACAGCTTGGCCAGCTCCGCCTCCTTGCATGAGCTGACGGGCGAGGCGCCGATGTTGGCGTTGATCTTGGTGCTGACGCCCCGGCCTATGCCGACTGGGTCCAGCCGCGCGGCGCCGCCGTCGCCGGCGGCGAGGCGAATCCTGTTGGCGGGGATCACCAGCCGCCCCGCCGCCAGCTCGTCGCGGATGAATTCCGCCGTCACGTGCTCGCGCTCGGCCACGCGGCGCATCTCGGCCGTGATCGTCCCGGCAAGGGCCTGCTGGTATTGAGTAGCCATCGTCTCGCTCCTCGGGCGGCGCAACACACCGGCCGCCTCCATTGCCTGAAGCGGCCGAGACGGGGCTTACGCCCTGCCGGCTCGCTTCCCTACGCAGCTCACCCTCGCCACCTCGCGGGGGCGAAGATTCACTGATCAGGTTCGAAGGGCCTCTCTCAGTCCCGGCACGCCGGAACACCCCCAGCGAACCAATGAGTCATCAGATTGTCGCGCCAACGCCGCGCCGGCCCGGCCGTCACTGCCGACCTTCGCCGACTGTCCGAAGGATGGCGTCCCGCAGCCGGGCCGCGTCCTCGTAGCGCTCCTCCTCAATGGCCTTGGCCAACTGGCGCTTGAGCTTGTGCACGGGGTCCTCGGGTATCTTCGCCTGGACGTCCTTGAGCAGCGCCTTGAGCGCCACCACCTCGGAGGAGTCGTCGTACAGCTCTTCCTGCCCGAAGCGGCTGAAGTACTCGCGCAGCTTCTCCAGCGCCGCCAGGACGGTGTCCCGCGCCGCCCGCGGGCGCTTGTCCCGCAGCGCCATGTGCGCCTCGGCGCGCGTGTTCATCATCAGTACGTACGGGCGGTACTGCTCCATGATGTAGCGGTCGGGCTCCTCGATGGCGTACTTGGCGCAGAAGTCCAGGACGCGCAGGTTCCTGTCGGTGTCGCGGGCAACCGCCTCGTACTCCTCCAGCACGAACTCGCTGAGGTAGCGGTAGTAGTACTGGATGCCCTCGGCTCGGAGCAGCTCGCACTGCTTCTCGTCGATGCCGAACCCGTCCTCCGAGCCGTGGTCGTCGCGGTGGCGTTTGAGCTGCTTCTCCAGGTACGCGAGCACCGACTCGCAGCCGTAGGGCCTCTGCCCGTCGGGGCGGCCCCGGGCTTCCATCTGAAGCAGCCCCAGATCGAGCCGGAGCTGGATCTTCATCCGCCCGTCGGGTCCGCGGATCCTGCGGACGGATATCTGCCGGGGCTCGTGAGGCCAGCCCTCCAGGATGGGTCCGATGTCCTTGCTCACTTGAGCGGCCTGCGGAGGGGCGGAATCGACGGCGCCCCTCCATTGAAAATTATAGCACCACCTGGCCGGGGCCGGCCCCTTGCCGGCTCGCATCCGCGGCCATGACATCCCCGACAGGAGTCGAACCTGCAACCTTCGGCTCCGGAGGCCGACGCTCTATCCAATTGAGCTACGGGGACACACTCGCAATTCTCCATTCGATTCTCCCCCCGGCGGGCCGACCTGTCAACACCTGAAAGTCCCGACTTGCGTCGTGGCGGCGGAGCCGCGGGGGTTTTGCTGGCGTGGGCGTTGACTGGGGCTGGCCCATTGCGTACATTCTTGCGCAGTGCCGCGGAGCAGCGCAGCGCCCCAGAGGCCGGGGCGCGCCCGGAACGATCTCCACGGCAGGGCCGAGGCCCGAGCCCTTTCTCGCCGACCCCCGCCCCAGGGCGGGCCGGCGGCGGGCGGGCCGAACTGAAACTGAGGCCAGGATGACCGAGGAAACAACCAACGCCCCCGAACAGCCGCAGCCCCAGGCCGCCGAAGAGCCCACCCCCCCGGCCGACGACCAGGCCGCCGAGGTAGCCGAGGCCCAGGAAGAGGCGCCCGAGGACAAGCTGCCCAAGAACAAGGTCACCGTCGAGGACGCCGGCACGCTCCGCAAGAAGATCACCATCGACGTCGCCCGTGAGCGGATCGACGCCAAGTTCAACGAGATGTTCGGCGAGCTGGGGCGCAGCGCCCAGGTGCCGGGCTTTCGCATCGGACGCGCACCCCGCCGGCTGATCGAGAAGCGCTTCGGCAAGGAAGTGGGCGACGACGTCCGAAACGCCCTGGTCGGCGACGCGCTCGGCTCGGCCCTGAAGGATGAGGGCCTCAACGCCCTGGGCGAGCCGGACATCAAGCTCGACGAGATCACGCTGCCCGACGAGGGCGAGATGACCTTCAGCTTCGAGGTGGAGGTCGCCCCGGAGTTCGAGCTGCCCGACTACAAGGGCATCGAGGTCAAGCGCTCGACCATCGAGATCACCGACGAGCACGTCGAGCAGGGCATCCGGAACATGCTGGCGCCGGCGGGCAAGCTCAAGCCGGTGGACGCCCCGGCGGCCGAGGGGGACGTAATCGAGGCCGACGTGAAGATCACCGGCGAGGGGATCGAGCAGGCCGCCTCGAACGTTGAGCTGCGCGTGGCGCCGGGCCAGATCGAGGGCATCCCCATCGAGGACCTGCCCAAGGCGGTGAAGGGCAAGAAGGCCGGCCAGAGCTGCTCGCTGAAGACGAAGGTCCCGGCCGGGCACCCGAACGAGCAGTGGCGGGACAAGGACGTCGAGATCTCGATCGAGGTAAAGGACGTCAAGCGTCTCGAGCTGCCGGAGCTGACCGACCAGTTCGCCGCCAGCGCCGGCCACGGCTCGGCCGACGAGCTGCGTGCCCTCGCGCGGCGCAGCATGGAGGCCCGCCTGGAGACCGAGAAGCAGCAGGCCATGCGCGCCCAGATCTCCAAGTTCCTGCTGGACAAGGCCCAGTTCGACCTTCCCGAGGGCCTCTCGGCCAGGCACACGCAGCGGGTGCTCAACAGGCGGTACACGGACCTCCTGCTCCGCGGCGTGGCGCGCGAGGAGATCGATCGAAACCTCCAGCAGCTCGAGTCGGCGGCCGCCGAAGAGGCAGCCGGGGACCTGAAGCTCAGCTTCATCCTCGCCAAGGTCGCCGAGGCGGAGGGGCTGGAGATCGACGAGGGCGAGGTCAACGCCCGTGTCGCCCAGATCGGCCGCCAGCAGAACCGCCGCCCGGAGCGGGTGCGGACGGAACTGGCGAACGAGGGCCGGCTCGAGCAGCTCGCGGCGAGCATGCTGGAAGAGAAGGCCATCGAGAAGGTCCTGGAGTCGGCAAAGGTCGTGGACGTCGGCGAGGCGGACGAGGAGAAGCCCGCGGGCAAGGCCAAGCCCACCAAGGCCAGGACTGCCTCGAAGCCCAAGGCGACCAAGAAGGGCGGCACGTCCAAGAAGGGCAAGTCCGGCGGCAAGAAGTCCGGCGGCGACGGAGAGAAGGATGGCTAAGCGAGACGGATGCGACCGGCCCGGGCGGGCTGCCCCTCGGCCTGCGGGCATGGCCCGCACGGATTACATCCAACGCCGGGAGATGACGCTCGAGGAGCGCCTGGCCGAGGAAAGGATCGTCTTCCTCTGGGGCGAGATCACCCCGGGCAACGGCGGCGCGCTGATAATGCGCCTGCTCGAGCTCCAGGCCAAGGGCGGCGACCGCGACATACACCTGTACATCAACTCCCCCGGCGGGTCGGTTGACGACACCCTGGCCGTGTACGACACGATACAGTTCCTGGAGTGCAACGTGGCGACCTACTGCGTGGGACAGGCCGCCAGCGGCGCCGCCATCATCCTCGCCGCCGGCGCAAAGGGCAAACGCTTCGCCCTGCCACACTCCAAGATCATGATCCACCAGCCCTGGGGCGGGGTGACCGGGCAGGCCTCGGACATCCAGATCCAGGCCGAGGAGATACTCAAGGCCAAGCGGCTGCTGAACGAGATCCTGGCCTCCCACACCGGCAAGACCGTGGAGCAGATCGAGGAGGAAACCGAGCGAGACCGCTACCTCACCCCGACCGAGGCCATGGAATACGGGATCGTGGACGAGATCCTCAACTCCCAGGCCCAGGGGCGGAAGAAGAAATAGCGCCACCCGCGGCGCCGACGGGCAAGAAACTGTAAGGAAGCCAACCGACATGGCGGAAAACCAGCATCTGGTGCCGATCGTCATCGAGAAGACAGGCCGGGGCGAACGCAGCTACGACATTTACTCCCGGCTGCTGAGAGACCGGGTGATCTTCATCGGCGGGCAGATCGACGACGAGATGGCTAACCTGGTCGTCGCCCAACTGCTGTTCCTCTCCAACGACGACCCGAAGGCGGACATCAACCTGTACATCAACTCGCCCGGTGGGAGCATCTCGGCGGGTCTGGCCGTTTACGACACCATGCAGTTCGTCCGCTGCAGCGTCGCCACGTACTGCGTGGGCATGGCCGCCTCCATGGGGGCGGTGCTGATGTCGGCCGGAACGACCGGCAAGCGATACATCCTGCCCAACAGCCGGGTGCTGATCCACCAGCCGCTGATCCGCGGCGTGCTGACAGGCCCGGCCACCGAGCTGGACATCGAGGCCCGCGAGATCATCCGCCTGCGCAAGCGCCTTTACGGAATCCTCGCCCACCATACCGGCCAGAGCGAGGCCGACATCGAGCGCGACTGCGACCGGAACAAGTGGCTCGACGCCCAGGAAACCGTCGATTACGGCTGTGCCGACCGAATACTCGAACGGATGCCCGAGCAGGACGCGCCCCCGGGCCAGGCGGAGGACCAATGACAGGATCGCCCCCCGGACAAGCCCGCAGCCGCCGGAGCCCGGGACGTTGGCTCCTGCTCCTGGCGGCAGCGGCCGGGATCGGGTGCAACGGCGCCGCCCCTGATGGGGACGTGAGGCGCCTCCAGAAGCTCGAGCAGGAGAACGTCAAGCTCAAGACCGAGGCCGCCAAGCTGCGCGACACCATCGCCGCCCAGGACAAGCAGATCGAGACCCTGCATGCCCTTGGCCCCAAGCGGCTGGAGAAGCTCTTCCACGTCACCGCCATAAAGCTCGGCAGGTACACCGCCGGCGTGAATCTCGACGACAAGGAAGGCGACGACGGCATCCGCGTGTACCTGATCCCCCAGGACGCCGACGGGCACACGCTCAAGGCGGCCGGGAACGTCCGCGTGCAGCTCTTCGACCTGGCGGCCGAGGGGAAGGACAGGATGATCGCGACCTGCGAATTCCCCGTCGAGACGATAGGAAAGAAGTGGGCCGGCGGATTCCTCACCAAGCACTACAAGTTCGACTGCCCCTGGAAGACCCCCCCAAAGCACGCCGAGATCACCGTCCGGGCCAGCTTAACCGACTACCTCACCGGCAAAGAGTTCGCCGCCCAGAAGGTGTGCAAGGTGAACCTCCCCCCCGCCGGCAAGCCGAAGAAGTAGCCGCCGCAACTACATTATCAGCAGCTTCACCACGCAGCCTACCCAGCTCCAGAGGAACATCGCGCACAACGGCACAATGAGCATCTCGCCGGGCATCTCCCGCAGCGCCGTCGCCAGATAGCAGGCGCCAACCAGAGTGACGGTGACGATCAGCAGCATCGGCACCAGCAGCCGCCAGCCCTCCAGGGCGCTGTCGGCCTTGAGACCCCGCACGATGACACTGGCCAGGGCGACGCCGACGGCCGAGGAGACAAGCACCAGCACCATCATCCAGAAGCCCGCCACCGCACCCAGACCCAGGGATTTGAGCTGGATGATGGCCGCCATCACCGGCCAGAAGAGATACAGCCCGACCGTCAGGCCCACGAGAACGATGCCCGCCCGCTTGCTCGCCTTCCGCAGGGCGATCCCCCAGCCGATGGCCGGCGTCCAGTCGTCTTCGTCGTACATGGTCGGGCCTCCCCCGAACGCCTCAGTCAAACAACGGCGCCGACGCGTCCGCCTTCGGCACTGACCTCTGCTGGCGCACGGGCCTCATGGCCACGGGGTCCTCGGCGATCTCGGTTGACGCGCGTCGCCCGGCCAGCGTGTCGGCAATGCGCTTCCCCGACCTGCGCACGTACTCTTCCGACACGTCGATGCCCACGTACTGCCGCCCCAGGCGGGCCGCCACCACGCACGTCGTGCCCGAGCCGCTGAACGGGTCGAGCACCACGTCAGAGGGGTCCGAGCACGCCTCGACGGTCCGCTCCAGCACCCGCTCGGGCATCTGGCAGGGGTGCCAGCGGACGCGCTCCTTGAATGTCCCGCACACCCGCGAGAAGCTCCACACGTCGTCGGGCAGCTTGCCGATGGGGTTCGCCCGCTTGTCGGCGTAGGTCGTCTGCCGGGCAGAGGGAATGCGCACCGCCTTGTCGTTGAAGGTGAAGCTCGTCGGGTCCTTGACGAAATAGAACAGGTGCGCGTGGCTGCGGGCGAACTTCTTCTTGGTGTTCTGCCCGAAGGTGTAGTGCCAGATGACCCAGTTGCGCAGGTGCAGGCCCGCCTCCCGGGCGATCATGCGGACCTCGGCGGCATACTCGTCGCCGATGGCGATCCAGAAGCTGCCCTGCGGCTTGAGGGCCTTCTGCGCGCAGGCCTCGATCCACCGCTCCGTCCAGGCGTAGTAGTCGTCGTACTTCTTCCGATCCTCGTAAACGTCGTACTTGTAGCCGATGTTGAAGGGCGGGTCGGCGAAGATCAGGTCGGCGATCGGCTCGTCCAGGTCCGAGAGGATTTCGACGCAGTCGCCTGCGATGATTCTGTTGGGCTCAATCGTGCTCATGGGCTCCTGGTAGTCGGTCGCCGCGCGTAGCGCAAGGCAAATCCCGGATTTTCCCGCCGGCGTGCCCTAGCCGGGGATGAGTTTCTTCAACTCCTCGAATTCCTTCCGCTGGGCCGGCGTTATGGTCTTCGGCGCCGTCGCCGGCTTGACCGTCGCCGGGGCAGTGGTCGGGGGCGCCGGGGCGGGCGGCACGATCCGGATCGCCGGGGCCGTGCTCGGGGTGACCGGGGCCAGCGCCGGGGCGCTGGTCGCGGCCGGGCGAGTGGACGGCGTCGTCAGCTTCATCCCCACCGAGACCGCATCCAGAATCCTGCTCGCGACCTTTACGTCGTCCATCTCGGCATGGCAAGTGAGACTGTAGCTCTTGCCCGCGTGGCATATGACCCTTTGGGTGACAAGGAGGGTCCCGGGAGTGACGTCCGGCCTGCCGGGAGAGGGGGCCTCCGAGTAGCGGATGACGAACTCCTCGCCGTCGATGCCGGCGAGCTTGGCCACCTGCCGGCTGAGCAACTTGTAGGTGGCTCTCTTCTTCGTGAGGTCGGCGCCGATCCTGCTGATGGCTTCGTCAGTGCACTGTGCCACCGACCGTCCCGGCGCGTCGATGGCAGCGAAATGCAACTCGGGATGGACCTTGACCGCGAACGTGTAATCGAGCTGGAAGATCTTGATCGCCTCCTCCTGGAGCGACATGCTGACCTTCCACCAGGTCGGCGGGCGCAAGGAGTAGCCCCACCTCTCGGAGACGATCGGCTCGTACAGGGGCTCGAGCGGCTCGGCCAGGGGCGATACCGGGTCGAAAAGCTCGATGGTCTTCATGACGGCCATCAGGGCCGGCAGCGTCAGCTTGCCGTTCTTCTTCTTGGCCTCGACCATCAGCACGTAGCCGACCTGGCCCTTGTCCCCAACCACGGGGCGGAGGAAGTACAGGGCCAGCGCCGTCGTCTCGATGCCGCGGAGGCGGTAGCTCTGGACCTGCGCCTCGCCGTCCACGCCCGCCATCTTCACGGGCATCGACTTGAGCATCCTGAAGTCGCGCACCCGGAAATCCTTGCTCAGGCTGCGACTCTTCGCGAAGTCCGCCAGCGCGGTGCTCGGGGCCTCGTGGTAGGCCAAGAGTGTGATCTGAAGCAGCGGCTCCTCCCCGCGGACCTTCGCCGCCCGGAGCAGCATGTTTCCGCTCTCGATGGGCATGAGCTTGAATTCGGCAGGCAGGGCGATCTTCACGCCGGCGAAGGCCAGTTTCATGGGAGCGGACTTTTCTGTCTTCGCCGCCTCGGGACCCTGGGCCGATGCCGCCGCCAGCAGAGCCGCCAGAATTACTACAGGTGCTTTCCGCATTTGTCTGATCCTTTCGTTCGTCAGGCCCGCGTGCTCTCAGACAAGCCGATAGGTCACGTAAGCGACGTACAACAGAATGCCGGCGACGCCGTGCCATCTCCGCAGCACGTAGCGTCTGCGCCCGGCGACCATCCACACCATCAGCAGCAGGCTGGAGCCGATGGTCACCAGGACGTCGATGTTGTTGGCGCTTGGGACCGGCAGCGGCCTGATGGTCGCGCTGACGCCAAGAACGCAGAAAATGTTGAAGATGTTCGAGCCCACAATGTTGCCCACGGCCAGGTCCGTGTTCTTCTTCCACGCCGCCATGCCCGAGGCAACCAGCTCCGGCAGGGAGGTGCCGACGGCCACGATCGTCAAGCCGACGACCCACTCGCTGATGCCCATGGCCAGGGCAACGGCCACCGCCCCCTGCACCACCCACCTGGCGCCCAGGTTCAGCGCAATCAGGCCGAAGATGAAAATGGTTATGCTGCCCGGCAGGCCCGGACCCTTGGCGTGCGACGGCCCCTCTTCGGGCCGGCCGCCCCTGGCCAGGCCCATCACGTAATACACGAACACGATGAAGAAGCTCAGCAGGACGATCCCGTCGCCCCGCGTCAACTCCGACGGGCCGTATCCGTTCAGCAGCAGGTCATTGCCCAGCACGCCCACCATCACGGCCGCCAGCAGGCTCAGCGGTATCTCCTTCCACACCGTCGCCCGCGTCACCACGATCGGACAAATGATCGCCGCAAGACCCAGCACGAGCTGGACGTTCATGATGTTGCTGCCAAGGATGTTGCCGACCGAGATCTCGGTCTTGCCGGAAGCGCTGGCCATTACGCTGACGACGAACTCGGGCGCGCCCGTCCCGAACGAGACGACCGTCAACCCGATGACCATGTCCGACACCTTCAGCCTTCGGGCGATGGCCGTGGCCCCGTCAACGAAGAATTTCGCCCCGCCGACCAACAGGATGAAGCCCACCAGCATCAGGAGGTAGTCAAGTGTCACGCAGCCACCTTTCCTGGCATAGGCACGGCCCCTGTGTGCCGGGACCGAGCACGCACGGTTAGTATGCCGAATTGCCCCCGCCGCCGCAAGTGGGCGTCGGAGCCGCCGTTTGAAGCCGCGACTGCCCGGTGCAGCAGCCGCGGTCCAGGGGCTCGAAAACACTTGACGCCCAGAGCGGTGAGGCTATCATTGGTGATCGTTCACCGGCAGATCCGCGGGCGTAGCTCAGTTGGTAGAGCACAACGTTGCCAACGTTGTTGTCGTCGGTTCGAATCCGATCGCCCGCTTGACCGGACGCCT
>CBFCZU010000130.1:0-12297 GCA_965602635.1 uncultured Planctomycetales bacterium
GACCGCAGCGAACACGACGATGGACAGGGCGATGCCAACACAAAGCACGACTCCCGCCGCTATGTATCGCCGCGACGCTGAGAATCTGCCGGCCTTGACCTCGTTGCCTGTAGGCTTGTCCATTGCTCTCTGTTCCCACGTGCCCCCGGGGCGGCTGGGCATCAGGCCGTGTGCCCTGGAATGACGACCGGGTCGCCGCCGGCAGGCGGCTGACGGCCTTGCCCCTCGTCAGGCTCCGCCTGATCGTCCGCCGGACGCGCCTGCGTCTTGTCGCTTGGGCGATTCGGCCCGGGGGGCTCCACAGGCACGGGGCGCATGGCCGCTTCCCGCACTTTGTCGCTGCGGACAGGAATCCTTCTTGCCACGGATGAACGTCTCCGGATTCGCCCTTCCACGTCCAGACAGCGGGGGCGCCAAGTACAGGCCCTGACCTTCAGGCACAGAGGAATCATCGGCGGGGGAAGGGGGCGACTTGACCAAGGGCAGGGGCTCAGGGCGCCGGCGGCGAGGGCGGCTCGTCTGAGCCAGGTCTCGCGTCGGCCAGCTCGCCGTCCAGCTCGATGCGGCTGAGCGGCACCAGTGCCAGCAGCATCCACGCACCGGCGGCGGCGAAAAGGACGCCGAACCCGAACAGCTTGGTAACCAGCCCGGCCAGGAGCGGCATCACGACCCGCAGCGGCGTTATGGCCACGGAAGAGAGGGTGATGTATCCCACGCGCTTGCCGCGGGGGAACACCCGCATCATCAACGGGGGCCCGGCGACGCCCTGTGCGGCCCCGCATAGCCCCAGCAGGAACAGCGCCGCCACCAGCCACATCCCCGTCGGCGCCACCGCAGCCAGCAGCATCGCGCCCGCCTTGAGGCACAGCGCGCCGCCCAGCATGCGCTTGGAGCCGATCCTTTCGGCCACGAAGGGCAGCACCAGGCTGCCCCCTATCGCCGCGACGCTCGCGGCAGCACCCGACAGCGCCACCCAGCTCGCCTGCCGCATGTGGTGAACGCTCAGCGCCGCCAGCGCGAAGAACGTGACGACTATGTCCAGCGGCTTGCTGAAGGCGACGTAGAGCAGGTAGCGGCGATAGTTTCTGCCCTCGCGGACGGCGGCGATGAGGTTGCGGAAGTAATGCCTGGCCGGCTGGCGGGCCCGGGGCGCGGCAGATTCGGGCATCTCGTCAACCAGGGCGAAGATCACCCACGAGACCATCAGGATGGCAAAGCTCAGCAGGTACAGGAGCTGATAGTTCGTCGGAAAAACGCACAGGGCGATGATCGCCGCGCAGACCGCGGCCGAAGGGAACCTCAGGACCCCGCCCAGGAGGTTCCGGAAACCGAAAAGCCTGCCCACGCGATGGATCGGCACCGTTTCGGCGATCAGGTCCTGCCACGGCGCGTACAGCAGGCCCGTGGCGAAGGCCCCCAGCAGCTTGATCAGGGCGATGGCGTAGAGGCACAGCAGGGGCCTTTCTCGCGCCAGCAGCGCCAGGGCCAGCACGATCAGCAGTTGAGGGAGCCGCTGGCCGAGCCCCAGCAGCAGGACCAGTCGCTTCTTTCGCCGGGCGGCCTCGACCCGGGGGGCAAGGATCAACGGGCCGATGACGGCGAACGAACCGATCGACGCCAGGATTCCGAGCGTCCCCGCGCCCCCGCCAAGGGCGGCCACGAGCACCGCGAACAACTGGGCCCCCACCATCTCACCGCCGAAGGCAACGAACGCGCCCTCGGTGACGTGGCACCAGAAGTTGGCGACCTTGGGAGGAACGCGCTTCTCAATGCGGCTGCGGATCGCCCGGGTGATGGACATTGCCGCTGGGGGCTCCTTCGGCGGGCCGTTCGAGGCCCGGTCGGTCCGGCCTTGCGATCAGCTCGTCATCGTGGCACGATCCGCACGCGTCGCTTGGCCCGGGTGACGGTCAGGTCCTTGACGGTCACCAGGCCCCACTTGTCGGCCTTGGCTGTCCCGCGCTGGACGACCTTCGCCGGGGCGGCCGGGTCCGGGACGAGCGTGACCGTCCAGGCGAACTCCTGCCCCGGCTTGGCCTTGAACTTCTGGCAGCGGCGCGGCGTCAGGTCGGCCGTGCAGGTATCGGCCGGCGACTTGCCCCGCCCGTGCCGGTCGCCGCCGTAGAGGTACACCGTCATCTCCCAGCGATCGGGCTCGTCCACGATGCTCTCGGGGTCCCAGAACAGGTACCCGTTGATGTTGCCCGTGGGGTCGCCGTCCGAGCCGGCCCGGCCGGGGTCGAACGCCCCGTCGCCGGGGTTGTCGTCGAGCGAGCAGTTGCCGAACGCCGGCAGCGACTGGTGGAGCTTGATTCGCCCGGCCATGGCTATCGCCGGCGGCGGGCCCGCCCAGCACGAGCCCCACCGGGCGCAGAAGGCCCGCTTGGTGTCGTGCAGCGCCCTGTAAAGCTCGGCCCATGACCACGGGCCGATGTCGCCCACGTGACTGGCGCTGTACGGGAAGCTGACGTAATATGGCAGCTCCTTGGTGGGGTTCTCGCGGATGTACTTGCAGATGTTCATCCAGTCCCAGTGGTCCACTCCCGCCCAGTTCTTCGACGCCCGGGGGTAGGGCCCGAACAGCGGGCCGTGCTTCTGGACCTCCCGACCCTTGTTCATGTTCGCGAAGCCGTCGCCCTGCACGGAGGTGAACTTGTCGCCGTAGCGCAGCGCCCAGCAGCAGAACTGCCCGCGCAGGGTGACGCGCTCGGCATCGACCGGCCAGTGGCGCTTGGCCCATTCCATCAGGGCGAATATCCGCCGCTGGGCCCAGTTGTGGACCACTCCCTGGTCGTAGCTCTTGAGCGTGTAGAGGCACTCGTGGCGCCCCTGGAACATCGAGTCGTCGCTCTTGGGCGGGCATAGGACGACCTGGTATCCGCCGCTGCCTCTGGCGTAGAAGGCCGCCTGCCCGCCGTAGGCGCCCAGGTGGACGTAGAGGCCCAGCTTGCCGGCGGGGTCGATCGTCTCGGGGAAGTTGACGGCCACCTGGAGCTGCTTGGGCGTGTTGACGTAGGGGAACTCCAGCCAGAAGTTGTACAGCCCGATGACGCTGGCGATCTGTCCCCGCTGGGTGGGCTTGCGGACCTGCCTGCTTTGCAGGACTGGCCCCGGCGGGGCGACCTTTTCGTCCACCGGCGCGGCGAGGCTGTTTTCGGCGCTGAGCCCACCGCTGCCGACGGCCTCGCGCCCGCCGACGGCGGCGACGACCGCGTAGTAGGTCTTGCCGGGGCGGGTGATCGTCCGCACGTACAGGCCTGTGCCCCGTGGCAGGGGCTTCTGGCCTGCGCCAATGACGTACCGCGGCACGGGGTCGCGCCTGGCGCGGGCGCCGCCGATCAGCGGGCTGGAGCCTTCGCCCCGAGCCCGGTTGGGATGCTCGATCGTCCGGATGATGTCCAGGTAGTAGGCCGAGACCACGAACGGCACCCTCGCCACCAGCCGGGCGTCGGTGAGGCTCTTGACCGTGATCGGCTTGTCGTGTGCGTACACGCTGTAGGTGACGTCCTTCCCGCCGCGGCGCAGCGGCATCACCTTCTCTTCGAGCTTCTCGATGGTGACCGGCTCGGTCCCGGCCATGATGTCCTCGTGCTCGGCCCAGGTCAGGAAGGTCTGCCCGTTGTGGTGGACGGGCCGCAGACCCTTGACGCGCGGGGTGGGGCCCTCGGCCGTGGGCGTCTGGTAGGCGATCTCCAGCGTGGTCGACTGAGACCGCCATCCCGGGGCGGACTTGAAGTACAGCCAGAATGGCCCGTCGGCCTTCTTCGCCCAGGCGCGCACGGCGTCGGTGGCGTCGAAGGTGTTGAACCATGGCCCGCGCAGCTGAAGGAGCTTGGCGTCGTCGGGGGGCTCTTTCTGGCCCGGGCCCATCAGGCATATGCGGACCTGCCCCCGGTAGCTCCGCCGGCTGAGGTTGGGGCGCAGCACGGCGCGCTGAATCCGCGCCCCCTTGGGCAGGGCCGACAGGTCGAACTCGACGGTCCTGCCGTCGATCTTCAGCGTGCCCTTGTGGTGGCAGAGCCCGGCGTTTCCCCAGACCTCGGCGACGAAGTCGCCCGCGGCCGGGGCCGCCGCCGCCAGCAACGCGACCACTGCAATGTAACGCTTCATTTCGTGATCCCTTCCTTGCCGCCTTGCGCGGTCTTGGCCGGCTCGGCGGTCATGCGCGTGACGATCAACTTGCCGCGGAGGCTCAGGCCGGCGATGGTCAGCAGGCCGTTGGCGTCGGCCGTCGCGACTCCGCTCGGGTCGTTGCGCCGCCCCGTCTTGACCTGCCAGCGGACATTCTCGCCGGGGTGGAGCTTGAACTGCTGGGCGTTGCGGACGGTCACGTTGCCGAAGATCTGGGCGGTCAGCTCCAGCCGGTCTTGCGTATCGACCACGTCGGTCGGCACGGCGCCCGAGCCGATCGTCCCCCCGCCCCAGTAGCCCATGGCCGCCTTCTGCCAGCGGGCGTGCTTGTACCAGGGGGTCTTGGCGAGCGCCTCTTTGGTGGGCACGGCCGCGAGGATGACCGCATCTCTCCGGGCCTCAAGCCAACCGAACCGCGGCGCCTGCCCGCCCCAGGTGAAGTCGGTGCAGAAGGGCTGCTTGGCCTTCCACAGCGCCTTCATGAAGTCCGTCTCCTGGGGCCAGGTGTGGTGCTGCGAGCCGGTCCCCAGCGACATGAACGGCAGCGCCAGCTTCGCGTTGCGCCCCACGAAGGCGACCAGGTCGCGGTCCTGCCAGATGCTCTTGCCGCCGGCGGTTTTCAGGTCCCATTCCTTCTTGCCCCAGACGGCCTCGAGGCTGCGAAGGTGCGTCCGGACGCGCCGGCGATCGATCTGTGCAATCGCCGGGCTGGACTTCGGATCGGCGTCGAAGAACCCGGTCACGACCAGTGCGAACCGCGTCGGGTGCCGCAGGGCGTAGTGCAGGGCCGATGTTCCCCCAAGCGAGCCCTGCCCGTGGCAGCTCATCCGGGCGGCGTCGATGGGAAATGCCTTTCGGACCCACTTGACGAACTCGTCGATCCGCCGGGCGGTGTAGTCGTGGACGGCCCCCTCGGCCAGCGACCGCAGCGTGCCCAGCGACTCGTGGTAGCCGTAGCCGAACGACGCCCAGGGCGCGTCGTTGGTGGCTATGAGGACCATGTCGCGCCGGTGCGGCCACGACGGCTTGAGGTAGAGCGCCTTCCAGTCGTGGAAGTAGATCCCCAGTGCCAGGGGCTCCTGGGCGCCGCCCCGCGCCGCCGGTACGTACACACCCCAGTTGTAATACTGGTTGGGCAGGTTGCTCAGCGGCGGGGCCGTCCACTGCACGTAGCGCCGCCTCTGCCCGGGATAGTCGTAGAAGACCTTGAGCTGCTCGACGCCCTGGAAGACGGGCGTGCCGGTGCCGGTGGCCTCGGCGACGGGCTTTGCCAGGGAGGCGCCCTTGCCGAGGGCGGCCGTATTGGCCCGGCCGTCCACGCAGGCCACGACTGCGTAGTATGCCTTGCCCGCCTTGGCCGGGTGGTGGACGTACAGGCCCGTGCCCGCCCCCAGCGGCTTGCCGTCCTCGACCGCCAGCCGGTCAACCACGACCTGACCCATCTGCGCCATGCCGGGGTGATAGCCGCGGAACGGCCCGCGGGCGATGCTCCGGGCGAACAGGGGATCCTTCAGCGCCCGGAGCTGGTGCTGGTAGATCAGCCGGTTCAGCGAGACGCCCCGCACGTTGTATCCGCTCAGCGGCTCGACCACCGCCAGCAGCCTCGCCCCGGCGATGGACCCGGCGTCGATGGGCTTGTCGTGGCGGTAGATCCGGTAGCGGACGCGGCGCTTCGCCGCCAGCGCCTCCCGGGCCTTGGTGAGCTGGGCCAGCGTCGGGAGCGCATCGCTGAAGGCCTTGTCGATCTCGGTCCAGGTGATGAAGGTCTGCCCGGCGCGGTGCATGGCGGCGACGTTAGTGGCGGCCGGCAGTGCGGCGGCCGGCTTCCCGTCGAAGGAGACTTCGAGGAACGTCTCTTCCTGAATCCATCCGGGGAATTCACTGACCTCGAAGCTGAGGGTCTTTCCGCCCTTGACGGCCGAGGCCGGCACGGCGAAGGCGTCGTACCACGGCGCGACGAGCCTGAGCGGCTGCCCGCCCCCGGCCGGGACTATCTGGACCTTTATCCGCGCCTCTTCGGTGTGCCCGGCGGGCGGCTTGCGGAAACACACCAGCCGGGCGCTGCTGACCTTCGTCGCGCCGGGCAGGGCCGAAAGATCGACGCTTATCCGCTTGCCGTCCCCGGTGACCGTCAGCGTCTTGGCGTGGGCGAACCGCCCTTCCCCACCCCAGGTTTCGACGACCAGCCCGGCCCGCGCGGCCGCGCATCCGGCAAGCACCACACAAGCCATCAACGCAAACGGCCGTGTCCTCATCGCTCGCTCCCTTCGGTCAGGTCAGGCCGAATTCCGCCCGATTCAGCGTCCGGCCGGGCACGGCCCGATTGGGAAGGGTAAGGGGAACACGAGCAGATGAGAATGTCAACAAGCGAAGCGACGATGGAGCGCCGCCGCTGCCCCCCGCCCCCACCGGCCGCGTCCGAAGGCTACTGCTGCGGCGCGGGCCGGAACCGCGGCGCGATCAGGCACAACATAACCAGACAGGAGCACATCAGGACCATCTCGATGGTTGCCGGCGCCCAGCGTGCGACCGGCCTGATGGCGCCGAGCCCCTCGAGGCTCTTGCCCAGTGCCGTGTGAGCGCCGCCCCCCGGCGGCAGAATAACGATCAAACCTGCCAGGACTGGCATGAGCTTCCGCAGCATGTCGGTCCCCTCCACTAATGCCTCCCCGCTGCGGGCCCCGCGCAAACACTGCGCGACCCACCCGCAACCGAGGTTTTCGTGGAAGCGTCCGTGCGACTCTGCACAGACAGCATACGATTCGCCGCGCCGGCGGGCCAAGGCCGGCCGGGGATGTGTCAGGGCCCGGGTGAGACCAGCTCGACGGCCGCTTCGACCAGCATGTCGCCGGCCTCGGGGGCCAGGCAGCTCGCGGGCCCGAAGGTCGTCTCGTACCCGCCGCGGGCGAACGCCTCCTTCGTGGGGACGTACCCCAGCCGGCCATTGGCGCAACTGACCACCAGCGCCTGCCGCGGCCAGCAGCGCTCCTTGATCCGCAGCCCCAGCTCGACGAAGAGCTCCGCCCCCACGGCGGCGAAGGCGGCCGGGCCGACGAAGACGACCTGCACCTCGCTCGCCTCCGTGCCCAGGCGGCGGATTCGCTCGACCTCGGCGGGGATCACGTCGTCGTAGATGGTCGGATCGACGAACCGCTGGGCGCCCCGGACCGTGCCGTTGATCTCGGCGTCGGTGATCTCGCGGAACGGCAGTTGGATGGTCTTCGCGCGGCAGCCCACCTCGGCCGTCTCGGCGAAGGCCATCTCCGCAATCGCCGCCTCGACGTGATCGGCGAGTATGCCGCCGACCTGATCCATGGGCATCTCGGCGCCGCCGCGGGCCGGGTCGGAGAAATGTATGTTCCCCGCCGCCCCCAGCAGGAACATCGTCACCGGGTAGCCGCGGTCCTTCATTTGCGCGGCCAGCACGCCCGGGAATCCCGCCGACAGCGCCCCGTCGGGCCCGTGATGCGTCGGGTGGCAGGCGAAGTTGACGAGCACGCCCAGCGGCTCGCCGCCACCCCGCGCACGGACCGCCAGGACCGCCACCTCCGGATCGATCGGGCCCTCGACGTGCAGCGCCTCGGTGTCGGAGAAGCGCCCGTGCGTGCGGGTCGTGCCGTCGCGCATGACCACGCGGCGGTTGTGGGGCACGTCGAACTCGAACCGCCGGGCGAAGCCGACCTCCGCCGGCCCGGCGGCGTCCAGCGCCGCGGCGAAGACAGATACCATCTTGTCGGCGAGCCGCCGGACGTAAGCGTCATCGCGCCGAACCGCCCCGACCGTATCCAGCGCCGGACCGGCGTGGTTGTGAGTGCCGGCGATCATCACGCTGTCGCCGGGGAAGCCGCACCGGCGGGCGATCTCGGCCCGCACCTCGGCCACCAGAGCGGCCGGGACGAAGAGCGTGTCGAGCTGTATGAAACCCGCCCTGGCGGCGGGCGATTCGAACACCGCCGCGCGGGCGAACAGCGGATCGGCGACGTGGTCGGAGAGCACCACCTTCAGCCAGCCGATCTTATGCGAACCCACCGGCGGGGTGATGTCAATCTCCGCGAAACCGGCCTGTAGCGGCATGGGAATCCTCACTCAATCTCCGCCACCTGATCGACGTTCTCCACGACCTTGCGTATGCCGGCGGCAGTGGCCTCGGCCACCTCTGGGCCGTTGGGCGGCCTGAGCGGCACGGTCATGCCCGTGTGCCAGTCGGCGTGCCTCGCGGCGACGGGGTACTGCTCCAGCGAGTAGTCCACCTCGCGGGCGTGGGGGCAGGTCCAGGGGCACCCCCGCCCGTAGCCGTTCTTTGCCTGGAAGACGGTCATGGCCGGGAGGATGAACCGCTGCCAGAGGCTGGTGGCCACCCCCTCGGCCTGCATTGCCTTGAGGAGCTTGTCGCGCAGCGCGGCCGCGTCGGCGGCGTGGCCCAGGGCGTCCATGTCGAAGCGGATGGTGTAGTTGTACCAGTTGTGCCCGTAGCCGGGCAGCTCGGTGGGCAGGATCAACCCCGCCGCGCCGGTCAGGCACTCCGTCAGCCGGGTGGCGTTGGACTTGATCCGCGCGAGGTGCCCGTCGGTCTTGCCCAGCTCCGCCCGCCCGAATGCGGCCGAGAGGTCGTTGTTGCGGTACATCCACCCCAGCGCGTAGGCGTGGTAGTCCCTGTCCTCCAGCGGCGTGCGCGTCTCGCCGAAGGACCACAGCGAGTGGGCGGCCCGGAGCATCTCCTCGTCGTCGGTGACGAACATGCCCCCCTCGCCGGCGGAGATGCACTTGTTCTGGTTGAAGCTGAAGGCGGCGCAGTCGCCCAGCGTGCCGACCTTCCTGCCCTCGAAGGTCGCCCCGTGGGCCTGGCAGGCGTCCTCGATGACCTTCAGCCCGCGGCGGCGCGCGACGGCCAGCACCGCGCCCATGTCCGCCGCCAGCCCGTGGAGGTGGACCGCCATGATCGCCCGCGTCTTCTCGCTGATGGCGTCCTCGATCCGGGCGGGGTCGATGTTCATCGTCTCCCAGTCAACGTCCACGAAGACGGGGATGCAGTTGTGATGCAGCAGGCAGGTGGCCGAGGAAGACCAGCTATACGCCGGGACGATCACCTCGTCGCCCGCCCCGCATCCGCAGGCGACGACGCACATGTGAAGGGCGGCCGTGCCCGAGTTCGTCGTCACCGCGAACCTGTTGCCGTTCCAGGCGGCGAACTCCTCCTCGAACGCCTTGCAGTTCGGCCCGAAGGAGTGGTTCGACCCTTCCAGCGAGGCAAGGACCATCTCGCGATCGACCTCATCGATCGGCGGCCAGTCCTTGACGGTTCCTTCGGGCACGGCCCTGGGGCCGCCGCGAACAGCCAGTTTCTCTGCCACTTTGCTCCTCCCTGGGAGACCCCGGCTGGCCCGCCGCGTCAGCCGGGCGCAGCCTGCCGGCGGAGAATGGGGTATGTCACGCCGCCGGCGGGGAAAGCGATAACGCGTTTGTTCCCGGAGCCCAGGATCTCGTCGGCGGCGGCGAACGCCTCAGCCGGATCGCCCAGCAGCTCCAGCCCGACCATGCTGGCTCCGCTCTCGACCAGCGCCGGCGAGACCATTATCACGGTCACCCTCTGGATCATCTGCAAGGCCAGGCGGACGAAGAATGCGGCGTCGCCGGCGAGGCGCGGCACCATCCGCGTGAGCAGCGCCGCCAGTGCGTCGGCCCCCATCAGTCTGACCGCCCGGCGGATCCAGCGCGGCCCGACCGGCAGCGAGAGCGTCGGCATGTTCGCCCCGCCGGGGCAGCGGGTAAGGCATATCAGCACACCGTTGTCCCTGACCGCCCAGCAGGTGTTGGCGACGGCCTTGAAGCTCTGCCAGAGGTCGAAGTCCAGCGGGAAGGCGTTGGTGACCACCACGTCGGCGGGCGAGTCGACGAGCACGCCGCAGCCGGCGGCGCACTGCTTGGCCAGCATCCGCTGGCAGGCGGTGACGTCCCCGGCGGCGATGGCGCTGGGGCGGCTGGAGGCGTCCAGGACGCTCTGGACGCCGAAGGAGGTTCCGCGCCGTGCGTCCACGGCCTCGCCGGCGGCGTCGATCAGGCGGCGCATCCGGTTGGCGGTGTGCGGCTGGCCGACCATCTGGCCGCCCCCGCGCTGCAACCCCGCCAGGTGAAGCTGGCGGATCGAATCCAGCCGCCCGCAGCCGGGAAGCAGCATCTTGTAGCCCCCGCCGAAGCCGGCCTGGAGGTGCGGGCTGACCGAACTGACCAGAATCCGCAGGTCCGCGTCGGCCACCCCGCGGTCGATCCAGAGGTCGATCCCGACCTTGCCGTCGCGCGCCGTGCCGACGCGGGCGTAGGCGTCGGTCTTCTCCCACGGGTTGCTCCGCCAGCGGAAACCCGAGGCCAGCTCCTCGCCGAGCTTCTCTGCCGCCTGGGCGGCGGTCAGCGGCGGGTGCATGCCCGTGGCGAAGACGATCTCGATCCTCTCGCTGGGGATCTTGGCGTGGGCCAGTTCGCGAAAGACTATGCCGAGGATCTCGCGCACCGGGCTGTGGCGGGTGATGTCCTCGACGATGACGGCGATCTTGCCGTCAGGCCTGGCGGCCAGGAGCTTCGCCAGCGGGGGCGAGCCCTCCGGGCGAGTCAGCGCGCCGGCCAAGTGCTCGGGCCAGTCGTCGCTGGCCGGGGGCATCGCCAGGGCGGCCACCTGCTGGACCGTCCAGGCGGCGGGCAACGCGACTGTCCACGTCCGGTCGCCCCACGGTATGGAGATATCAGCCATTCCGCTGCTGTTCTCTCGCCTACCCGCGTCGGCGGCCGTCCAGGGGGGCGCCCTAGTCGGCCGCGGCACCAGCCCTCCGGCCCACGATCACATGGTAAACGCCCAGAGGTTCGCGGTGCAGCACGAAGTCACCGAACCCCGACCGTTGCATCAGGGCGATAACCTCCTCCGGAGAGCGGTGGATCATGTGCAGGCCGAACGCGCGGCGGAAGAACCGATCCGTCCCGTGCGCCTTGGAAAGCGAATTGAACACGATGGCCGAGCCGGAAGGCATAACCTCCGCCGCCGCCGAGGCGATCGTCACGATCTGCTCGTCGCTGAGGTACTCGCAGATGCCCAGCATCTTGACGATGTCCGGCGGCTCGTGAAGGAACTCGTGCAGGTCGCGCACGTCGGCCTGGATATATTCCACACTCTCGGCCAGCCCGCGCCGGGCCGCCAGCGCACGCCCGAACTCGAAGGCGTCCGAGCTGATGTCAACCAGCGTGGCCTTGGCCGGAGACGACGCCCGGGACAGCGCCTCGATGATGATCTGCCCGGGCCCGGCCCCCAGGCACAGCACGTGGACCGCAGCTTCGCCCTCGGCCGCCTCACGCCCCGCCGCCACCGAGTCGATGAGGCCCGCGATCAGGTACGACCCCAGCCGCTTGCGGTTCCGCAGCGCCATGGGCATCGTCCCGCCGGCAACCAGGATCTTGTCGGCGATCTGGTGGCACTGCCCGTTGTAGCTGATGACCATGCTCTGCCAGCCGCCGGGATCGACCCAGTTCGCCGCCGCCAGCTCGCTCTTGCCCAGCCGCAGCAGCCCCCGAACAAGCCCGGCCGGCAGATAGTTCGCCAGCGGATTGATCAGCACGCGCTTCACCGCCCGCCGCAGCGGCGAAAGCCGCTCGAACTCGATATCAGCCGGTAGCTCGCCGATTTGCCTCGGCTCCGCACCCATTGGCAACCAGTATAGCGGCCCGTAATGCCCGCTGTCACCTGTCAAGTGAATGCCCGCTAAAGTTCGCTTTGTGCCCCTGCCGATAACTAGCTCCAGGGCATGGCGAGCGGTGACGAGGTGAGACGATGACCAAGCGCCAGTTGATCGACGAGATAACCCACCTGAACCCGACGGCCGGGGCCGCGTTCCTGGCCGATTTCGAGGACTCGGACCTGGCCCAGTACCTCGAGCACCTTCAGTGGGTTGCCTCGCCCCCCGCTCAGCCCGCCACGCCGGCCGAGCCGGTGACGGCCGAGCCGGTGACGGCCGCCGTCGCCGACGTTCGAGAGCCTTCGTCCTTCGCCCAGAACTCGCCGCAAGAGGAATTGCAGACCTGGCTGTTCTAGCCCGGATGTAGCACGAGCCGCGTGCAACATCCGCCGCAGCGGCTTCGACGCGAGCGACTTACGTCGCTCTTGCTCAGGGCTGGCCTTGAGCGAGG
>CBFCZU010000131.1:0-12251 GCA_965602635.1 uncultured Planctomycetales bacterium
CTTGAAGCCGTCCCAGTCGTTCTCCGCCAGGCCGTCCTCGATGGAGACGATGGGGTACTTCCCGATCCATCCGGCGTAGAGGTCGGTCATCTCGGCACTGGTCTTCTTGCCCTGGCCGCTCTTGGCGAGGTTGTACACGCCGTCCTCACAGAAGGAGCTGGCGGCGGGGTCCAAGGCAATGGCCACGTCCTTGCCGGGCTTGTAGCCGGCCGCTTCGATGGCCTCGACGATCACTTCGCAGGCCTCGTCGTTGCTCTTGAGGTTGGGCGCAAAGCCGCCCTCGTCGCCCACGCTGGTGGCGTAGCCCTTCTTGGCGAGAATCTTCTTGAGGGCGTGGAACGTCTCGGCCCCATGCCGCAGGGCCTCGGCAAACGTCGGAGCCCCGATGGGCATGGCCATGAACTCCTGGAGGTCCACGCTGTTATCGGCGTGCTGGCCGCCGTTGAGGATGTTCATCATCGGCACCGGCAGGCGCTTGGCCTCCTTGCCGCCAAGATATTTGTAGAGGGGCACCTCGGCCGCCACAGCCGCCGCCCGCGCCACGGCCATCGACACGCCGAGTATCGCGTTCGCGCCGAGCTTGCCCTTGTTGGGCGTGCCGTCCAGCTCGATCATCAGCCGGTCAATCTCGCCCTGCCGGCTGGGGTCCATGCCGATCAGCTTCGCCGCGATGACCTCGTTGACGTTCCTGACGGCCTTGAGGACGCCCTTGCCGCCGTAACGGCTCTTGTCGCCGTCGCGCAGCTCGACGGCCTCGTTCTCGCCCGTCGATGCGCCGGACGGCACCGACGCCGAAACGCTGATGCCGTTGTCCAGCTTGCAGGACACCCGGACGGTGGGGTTGCCCCGTGAGTCCAGGATTTCCATCGCACACACAGCCGAGATTGTCGCCTTCATGTTGTCTCCCTGTCTGGTGCTGTTCGAGTTACTCCCGCAACGCGGCCTTCAGCCGGCGGCCAGGCGGCGTTTGCACTCGTCGAGGATGTCGGCCGTGCGGCTGGCGCCCACGCGGGTGACGCCGAGGGCGCGGACCTCGAGCAGCTTGTCGAGGTCGCGGACGCCGCCTGCCGCCTTCACCTGCACGGCGGGCGGCGAGTGCGCCCGCATCAGCTTGAGGTCTTCAATCGTCGCCCCGCCCGAGCCGTAGCCGGTGGAGGTCTTGACCCAGTCGGCGCCCAGCTCGCCGCAGATCTCGCAGAGGGCGATCTTGTGCTCGTCGGCGAGGTAGCAGTTCTCGAAGATGACCTTCACCTTCCGGCCGGCGTCGTGGGCGGCGTCGATGACGCCCTTGAGGTCGGCGCGGACGTAGGCCCAGTCGCGGCTGAGGACCTTGCTGATGTTCACGACCGTGTCGAGTTCCTGCCCGCCGTCGGCGATGGCGCGGGCGGCCTCGGCGAGCTTGACGGCCGAGGTGTGACCGCCGTGGGGGAAGCCGATCGTCGTGCTGGCCTTGACCGCGCTGCCCTCGAGCATCTCGGCGCACCGCTTGAGGTAGAAGGGCATGATGCAGACGCTGGCGACGTCGTATTCGAGCGCGAGGCGGCAGCCGGCCTCCAGCTCGTCGGCCGCAAGGGCCGGGTTCAGCAGCGAGTGATCGATCATCTTGGCGACGTCGCCGTACGTATAGTCCATGGCCCGCCTCTCCCGGTGACTGAGCGGCCGTGCGTCGGCAGCTTCGCCCGGGAGGTTAACGTCTGCGGGGCCTCGGGACAAGTCCCTGTGCCCGGCCGGCGGGGAGAGCCCTCTCGGCCGCGCGCGGCAGCACGGACGGCGCGCCCGGCACAGCGGCCGGCGGGTCGTTGGCGACCTCCACGATGATCGCACGGTTGATGATCGTCGTGCCGGTGGCGCGGACGGAGTAGCTGTCCCCGGCGATGTCGGGGTAGATGGCCTTGCTGTCGGGCTTGCCGTCGGCGAACCATGAGTGCGTTATCTTGACCGAGCCGGCCGACAGCGGCGGCTCGGGGCGGGTGCAGTGGGCGTAGATGCGGTAGGTGTTGAGCGTGCAGCGGTTGCCCCGCTTGAGCGTGAACTTGACGTAGCACTCGTCGGCCGGGGCGGCGAGGTTGATGTCCGTCGAGCGCGTCCTGCGCCAGTGGCTGCCGTACTCGAACGGCTCCTTCCAGGCGTAAATCCACTTTCCGGCGGCGCCGGCCTTGTAGAGTATCTGTGCCCGCCCGGTGGGGGTGCCGAAGCCGGCGCTGAAGTCGCCCATGACGGTCATGGAGTTGATCTTCCAGCCGGCGGGCGCGGGGACCTTCACGACGGCGTAGCCCAGACCGCTGGCGCCGGTGCTGAGGTGGCTGGTGAAGTCGGGGCTGTAGAAGAGGTTGTACAGTTCGTCGAAGTATCGGGTGTAGCCGCTGCTGTCGGCCATGTCGGCCATCATCCAGAAGACCGCATGCTGGGGCTTCATGGTGAACTTGAAGCGGTTGACGCCGGACTTGATCGCCGGCAGGGGCACGGGGGTCATGAACAGCCAGTTGGTCAGCTTGAGGTCGGCCAGGCTCGCGTCGGCGGGGTCGTCGGCCAGCAGGCGGACCTTGATGAGGTACCCGTAGGTGCCCTCGACCTGGTTGGTGATGTCGAGCTTGAGGCGCCGGGTGCCGGTCTGGCCGTTGGTCCAGACGGTCTGCCAGGTCAGCCCGTTGTTCACGGACAGGGCGATGGAGTTGGTCTGGCCGGCGCTCTTTCGGTGGAACTCGGCCTCGATGATGGCGCCGCCGTAGGAGTCGCCGTCGAGGTCGCACCGCCCGGGCTTGCCGACGATCAGGTAGGGGCTCTGGACGCGGAAGGTTACGTGGCATTCGCCCGGTCCGGCGGGGTGGACCTTGCCGCCCTGGAGGAGGTAGTTGGTCCCCTCGTAGAGCCCGTCGTCAAAGTTGTTCTGGTGGGCGGTCCAGTCCGGCTCGTAGCTCAGCAGTCCGTTGACGTAGTGGTTCTTGCGGTTGCGGAGGTCGTAGGGGCCCTTGGTCATGTCATAGAACCCGCCGGCCTCGTACCACGCGGCCGGTGAGTAGAACCGCCCGGTCTTGCTCCAGTATCGGGTCAGCCGCTCGCCCCGGCGAAGGTCCATGTGGACCGTGTGGCCCCGGGCCCGCAGCGAGGCATACACCTGGCCCTGGTAGGGCTTGTAGAACACGTCGGAGACGTATTGCATGCTCCCCCAGGGGATGAACTTCCCGCCCAGGTGGTCCCACTGGAAGTACGGGTCCGACGGCCGCTGCTGCTGCATGATGTGCTTTTCGGAGTCCTGGCGGACGACGGAGACCGGCAGGATCGGGTAGGGCGCCACGTCGCTGCGGTAATACGAGGCGCAGTCGTATTCGGGGTCTAACACGTGCCAGCCGCCGTCGTAGAACATCTCCATCACGACGTGCCCAGGCAGGGAGTAGGCGCGGGCCTTTATTCCCGCCTCCTCGCACATGGCCGCGAGGCTGTGGGGGGCCTGGAAGCAGATGGTCGATCCGTGCACGTTGAACCGGAGGATCGGGTCGAGCACGAAGCCCAGCTCCTTGGTGGACTCGGTGTGATCCCTGGCCCACCAGAAGAAGAACGGCCTGCGGGCGATGTATGCCCAGAGTGCGATGGCCTTTTCCTCGTCGGTCGTGCAGCCGGCGATGACTGAGGCGACGAGGGACTTGACGTCGTGGGCGTCGGGCTCGCCGACCTTGGCGATCTTGATGTTGCGCGCCGCCAGCGGCGAGGCGACCAAGCCGATCGCCAGCGCCAGGAGAAGCGCCTTCGTGGCTTTGGTTTTCATGGCTGGGCCTCCTCACCGGCGTCGCCGGCGTCCTGACAGGATCGTTGCCACGGCCCCAACGGCCAGCAGCGCCGCGGTCGCCGGCTCGGGCACCAGGCCGCCCGGCAGCGGGGCGTAGTTGTTCGACCAGATGACGTAATCGAGCCCGTCGGTGTCCTTGGTGTCGTTGAAGTCAGCTTCTCGCCAGATGGTGTCGGACAGCCCAAAGTTGTTGGACCAGACGACGTAATCCAGCCCGTCCACATAGCCGTCCACGTTGGCGTCGCCGGGGGCGGGGAGGGCGACCGACAGGGTGTAGTCGCCGCTCTGGGCGTGGTCGCCCTGGAACAGGACGTCGGCGTAGCCGGTCACGGCCAGGTGCAACTGCCCGTCGCCGGGCACCGTGCCGGAGATGTTGGACAGGAGGCCGGCGCCGCCGTCGTCGTCGTATTCGATCAGCACGCCGCTGTTGTCGAACCGGCCCAGCAGCGCGTCGAACGTGCCGGCGGTGACGGTGGCCTCGAAGTGCTCGCCCGCCGCCAGCGAGGTGAACGTCATGAAGTCCATCACGTCGTCAAGGGTGCTGGGCGTGTTGTCGATGATCGCGTTGAAGTAGTCGCTGCCGCCGTAGCCGGTGATGGTCCCGACGGTGTAAACGCTGCCGGCGACCAGACTGGCGGAGACGTCGTGGCTGCCGATCTGCACGTCGCCGGAGTCGAAGACGGTCACCGACAGGTCGAACGGCCCGGACTCCAGGTGCGGCGTGCCCCAGTCGTCGTCGTTGCCGTCCATGGGGTCCATGTCGGGGTATCCGCTGATCTTCAGGCGGATCGTGCCGTCGGAATTGACCGTTACCTGCTGCAGTGCGCTGGCGAGCCCGTCGCCCAGCGGGCTGCTGTCGTCGTCCACCTCGATAAGCAACCCCCCGGCGGTGAAGGCGGCCAGCGTGGTGTCGGGCCCCGACCCGGCCACGCCCGCGGTGATCGTGTCGCTCACGGCCGTCACGCCGGGGGCGAGGATGGCGCGTGACGCAAAGTCGTCGTTGGGCTCGAAGCTGCCCACCGCCTGGCCGGCGGCCAGTCCCACCGCCGCCAGGATAAGCGCTGCTCTAGCAATTCTCATGGTGCGGCTCCTCTCCTGTTGCCGCCTGCCCATGACAGGCGGCCTGATGCGGGCATTCGGCAGTCTGCGCTCCCATGCAGTCCAGCCAGGGGTCGGAATCAGGGAGAGCCGATTTCAGCGAATTCCCCGGCGGCGCTATCGACCTCCCACTAAGTCGCGGTACCGGTCCGGACGGGTGTGGCACGTGCCGTACCTCCGGGTGGGCCAGAATACCGAAGCGTCCCACCGAAGCCCCGAACTCAATGCGACACATCGTCCCACGGCGGCAATGGCTCAATTCCTCAGGCAAGCACCCGGGCGAGTCTTTGCCACCGCTCCGGCAACAGGCCGACTCAGTAACTTCCACTCAACGCAGTGATTGTAACCGAGTGTCGCTTTTAGGGCAAGGGTAAAGCTCCGGCGATCAGCGGCTTATCGGCAGGGGCGGCGCCGCGGGCGCCCCCTCAGCCGGGGATGTGGGTCCGCAGGCTGTCGCGAGGGCTGGGCCCTCGACCCAACCGGGCCTGCTCGTAGAGCAGCCAGATCAGCGTGCCGGCCCAGATGACCAGGGCAAGGGACACCACCAGTGACATGAAGGTCCAGCCGGTGTGAGGGTACGGCAGCGGCCTGGACGTGGGGCCGCCCACAGGCCAGGACGGAGCGTTGGCGCTCAGGCCCGCCCACGCCGTCACCAGGACGGAGACCATCGCCTGGCAGGTGGCCGACATCCAAGGCCAGGAGACGCTCCACCGCTGCCGGCTGGCGCCCAGTATGAGCACCAGCGAGAGCACCAGCCACAGCAGCCCGATCGTGTCCCAGATAGCCGCGGCGTCGATGAAGGCCCCGTACAGGGCCCTCGTGGCGACGGGCAGGCTCCCAAGGGCGAGCCGGCCCAGGTAGGCGGACCTGGCTAGCTGGTTGACCAGGTGGCGTGAAGTGCCGATGGCCAGAGTCCAGATGAGGTAGGCCACGCCGACGAAGGAGATTACCAGGCCCACGTCGGTGCGGGTTGTGCGTCGCACGCGTCCCAGCATGCCGGCATTAGAGCAGGCGTTCGCCGGCAGGTCAAAGTTTCTTCGCCCCCGGCCGACAGGCTTCAGCTTGGGCGGAAAAATCGCTTGCAGCGGGGCCGGCGGCATCTATAATTCACGCGCTGAGTCGGAACTTGCATGGGCAGCATGGACTGCTCGCAATCGGAGCGGCGGGGCGGACGTCCCGTCGACGCGCGATGAGCACTCCGCAGTGGCTTATTGTGGTGTTCCTGGCCGTCGTTGCTGCGCTGCTCGCGGCGAACCTGTTCTTCACACCCGAGCCGGCTGAGGCTCAGACAGGCTCGCGCGGCGCGACAGGCCCGTCGGAGCTGTTTGCCGTTGCCGGGCAGCTCGCCAAGGACACCTATGGCCTTTATCTTGTGGACCGGAGAAATGGTACAATATGCGTGTATCAATTCTCGGGCGATCAACGTAAGGTGCCCAAGCTTAGGTTTGTGGCGGCGCGGACGTTCATTTACGATAGGCAGTTGGACTCATACAATACCGAGCCTCCGCCCAAGGACATGGCGAAGCTGGTCGCCGAGGCGCGCCGCCTGACAAAGGTGGCGCCTGAGCCGTAAGGCGCGGACCCGGAGCGGCACCGCCCGCCCGAGACGCGCCGTGGGAGCATTGAACGATGGCAAAGATGTATTACAGCGACGAAGAGGCCGCCGAGAGGCTGGGCGTCAGCCCGGATGAGCTGGCCCGAATGGTCGAGCAGGGCACGCTGAAGGTTTACGCCGACGGCGCGCGCAGCGTGTACCGGGTTGACGAGGTGGACGCCCTGGCCGGGCCCGAGGAGCTCGAGCTGACCCCCGCCGACGAGGGCGAGCCGGTTACCCTCTCCGAGGCCGACAAGCCCGCCACCCCGGGTAAGGCTGACACGGTCATCACTTCCGAGGGAATCAGCATCTTCGAGGACGAGGACCTGGAGATCGAGTCGGCCGACCCCATGGCCAAGACCACCATCGCCCCCAGCGTGGAGGACCAGATCTCGCTGGAGGGCGTGGGCAGCGGCTCGGGCCTGCTGGACCTGACGCGCGAGAGCGACGACACGTCGCTGGGCGCCGAGGTGCTCGACCACATCGACTCCGAGGCGGCCATCTCAAGCAGCGCCTCGATGGAAGTCCCCGCCGAGGAGCCCTACGCCGAGGCGGAGCCCGCTATCGAGGTGTCGGCCGCGATCGAGGCGATCGACCCCGCCAGCGGGGCATTCGCCGGACTGATCGTCGCGGCGGTGCTGATAATGCTGGTCACCAGCGCGGTGGCAATGGCCGCCATGACCGGCGCCGTGCCCTCATACGTGCCGGGGCTCCAGGAAAACATCGCGGTCTTCCTGGTTGCATCGGTGGTGGTCGGGATCATCCTGGCCGTGGCGGGGTTCTTCATCGGCAAGGCCGTCGCCACCCGCGCCGAGGCGCTCCAGCGAAGCGGCGTCTAGGGACGCGGCGCGGGCCCAAACGCCCCGCCGGCCTCAGGGCGGGGGAGGTGCCGAGCGGAAACGGATTGTGCCTGGGATCATGGAAAGGACGGATTGAGATGAGCGGCAGGCGGACGATCATTGCGGCGCTGGCGGGGCTGGCACTGGCCACGGCCGGCGGGTGCATCTCACAGGAAAAGTACAACGAGGCCCTGAAGGCCCAGAGACTGGCCCGGCAGGAGCTACTCGCGTCCCAGACGGCCTTGCAGAAGGCCGGCGAGGAGAACACGACCCTCCGCGCCGACCTGGCCAGGGCCCAGCTGGACCTGACGGACAAGGGCGACCGCATCACCGATCTGGAGAGGGACGCCCTCGACCTGACCGTCAAGTTCAACCAGCTCAAGACCCTCTACGACAAGCTGGCCAGCAAGCCGCCGCCCAAGGCCGGCGCGATCAGCATCCTCCCCAGGCCGCTGGATGTTGCCCTGACCGCCCTGGGGGAGGCGAACCCCGAGCTGATGGAATACCTGCCCAAGTACGGCATGGTAAAGCTCAAAGCCGACCTGACGTTCGACAAGGGCTCGGCCACGGTGAAGGCCTCGGCCGTGGACGTGCTCAAGAAGCTGGCCGAAATCGTCAACCGGGACGAGGCGAAGATCTTCCACGTGTACGTCGCCGGGCACACCGACGACATCCCGCTGAAGAAGAAAGCCACCATCGATGCCCACGGCACCAACTGGGGTCTGTCGCTGCACCGCGCCGGGGCGGTGGTGAAGGTGCTGGCCGTGGCGGGCGTCGGGCAGAAGCGGATGGGCGCCATGGGATTCAGCAAGTACTACCCCGTCGCCCCCAACGCACCCGGCAACAAGGGCAATCCACTCAACCGCCGGGTGGAGATCTGGATCGTCCCGCCGGACAGGTTCCTCACCGCCGACGGCGCCGCGGCGCCGGAGCCGGCACCGGAGAAGGAGCATCCGCCTTGGTTACTCCCTGCCCCGATGCCGGCGGAGAGGTGCGTCCACTGACTCCGCTCGGCGCCGGGGCCGGTTTCTTTCCTTTCTAGCCGACGGGATGTTATGGGGTCTGCCCCGGCCGGTGACAGGCGCGGGCCCCCAGGGACAGGAGCAGGTCATGGATCGCAACGAGATGGTCGAAGGCATCATGCGGCACGCCGGCATCAGCAAGGCCAACGTGGCGCGGTTCTATGACGGGCTGGTCGAGCTGGCCAGGAGAGAGCTGCTCAAGAACAAGCAGTTCGTCCTACCGGGGCTGGGGGCGCTGCGCGTCCGGCGGCGGTCGGCGCGCATGGCGCGCAACCCGCGGACGGGCGAGGCCATACACGTCCCGGCCAAGAAGGTGGTCACATTCCGCGGTTACTCGGCGCTGAACGAGATGCTCAACGGCCCCAAGGCCCCGACCAAGACCGCGCCGTCCGAGCCCACCGCAGAGCTGCCGCTGGAGAGCGATTCGCAATAGCCGCTCAGCCGCCTACCGCCAGAGGAAGCTCACGGCCAGGCCCATCAGGATGACGGCCCCGACGATCTCCGCCGGCCTGCCCAGCGCCCGCCCGAGGCGCTTGCCCATCGCCACGCCGGCAAGGGCCATCAGCCCCGCCACCACGCCGATGACCAGGCTGCGCACGAAGATGGCGCCCCCGGCGATCCCCAGCGACACGCCCGCCAGGAGGGCGTCGATGCTCGTCGCCACCGACAGGCCCAACAGCGACCAGCCGCGGGTCGGGTCGAGCTGCTTGCCGCGCAGCTCCTTGCCGATGAGGTGCTCGGCCCGCTCGGCGACGGCGCCGGGACTCGACCGCAGGGCCTCGTAGAGCATCTTGGCGCCGACGGCGAAGAGCAGCGCCGCGGCCGCGTACGTGCCGACCGCCTCCAGCACGCCCGCCAGCGCCTTGCCCGCCCACCAGCCGAGGATCGGCATCAGGAACTGGAACAGGCCCATGTGCCAGGCCAGGCGGAATCTCTGCCTCGGCCCGTGCCAGCGCACGCCGATGGCCATGGACACGCTCATCGCGTCCATGCCCAACCCCACCGCCAGCAGCAGTGTCGTGAACAGGAACATGGCTCGCGCCGGCTCGGCGCGCCGGCGGGGACATTCTGCGCGAAGCCGCGCCGCATATCAAACTCACCCGCGTGGCCCGCTCGGCCTTGACAGCCTCGCCGTTTTCGATAACCCTTCCGGCAGAGGAGAGAAGTCATGAACACCAATGACATCCGCGAGCACCTGCTCTCGAACGCGCCCTGGGTGGACCGCAGCAAGACCGTTGACACGGTCAAGGCCGGCGACGCGACGCGAGAGGTCAGGACGGTCGGCGTGGGCTGGATCGCCTCGATCGGCAACCTCCGCAAGGCCGTCGATCTCGGCTGCGAGCTGTTCATCACCCACGAGCCGACCTACTGGCACCACTACGACCCGCCGGACGACCCCATCCGCGCGATCGAGCCCGGGCTGACCAAGAGGAAGTTCCTCGAAGAGACCGGCCTGGTCGTTTACCGCTGCCACGACGTCTGGGACAGTTGGCCCGAGATCGGCATCGGCGGCTCATGGGTCGAGTGGCTGGGCCTGGCCGACGGGGCGGTCAAGGGCGACGACCCCTGGCACACCCTCTGCAAGATCAAGCCCGTCACGCTGCGCGAGTTCGCCCGCCGAATGGCCGAAAAGATCGCGCCGCTGGGCGAGGACAGCGTCTCGGTCATCGGCGATCCCGAGCGGATCGTCTCGCGACCGGCCGTGGGCGTCGGGTACGGCGGGCCCGACAAGGACATGGTGGACCTCGGCGCCGACGTGCTCGTCGTCTGCTACGACGGGGCGACATACTGGCAGGTCCGCGAGCGGCTGGCCGAGCTGGGGGCCGCCGTCATCTGCGTCGAGCACGGCACGAGCGAGTCGCCCGGCATGATCAACCTGGCGAAGTACCTCCACGAGACCTTCCCCGAGCTGACCACGCACTACATGGACGACCACCCGCAGACGTGGACGGTGATGTCGAAGGCCAGAGCGGCCGCCGACGCAGGGAGCGACAAATGAGCGAGAAGCTGACCGGCAGCGTCGTCGGCGCGGGCGGCGGCGGCAGGCTGAGCATGAGCGCCCTGGCGAAGTCCGACCGCTTCGAGCTTCTCGCGGCCGCCGACATCGACGCCGACGCGTGCAAGGCGGTGGCCGAGGAGTTCCCGCGCATCCGGACCTTCGCCAGCCACGAGGAGATGTTCGCCGCCTGCCCCACGGACGTCGTGTGCGTGAGCACCTGGCCGCCCTCGCACGAGCAGATCACGCTGGACGCGCTGGCCGGCGACCTGAAGGGCATCCTGGTGGAAAAGCCCCTCGGCCACACCGCCGCTTCGGGCCGCCGCCTGCTCGACGCGATCAAGGCCCGCCGGCTGCCCATGGCCGTCCCGCACGGGCTGCTCGCCAAGCAGACGCCCCTCGAGATCATCGCACGCGTCCGCGACGGGCAGATCGGCGACCTGAAGCTCATGGAGATACAGTGCACCAGGTGGGACATCATCAACGCCGGAATCCACTGGCTGAACTTCTTCGTCAACCTCACGGGCAACGAGCCGATGGAGTTCGTGCTGGCGATCTGCGAGGCGAGCACGCGGACGTACCGCGACGGCATGCAGGTCGAGACAACGGCCGTCACCTACGCACAGACGCGCAGCGGCGTCCGCGTGGTCATGAACACCGGCGACGACGTGAACGTCAACCGCGAGGGCAAGAACACGCTCTTCCGCATCGTCGGCACGGCCGGGGCGATCGAATCGTGGGGGTGGGAGAACGGCTATCTCATCGTCAGTCGCGACCACCCGGGCGGGGAGGTCGTCACGCCGGAGGAGTTCGCGGTCACCGGCCACCAGCGCCACCTCGAGGCCATGGCCGCGATGATCGACTCCGGCCGGGGCGACTATCACGTGCCGGACACGTCGCTGGCGGCGCTGGAAATATGCGAGGGGGCGTACATCTCCAGCCGACACCGCTGCAAGGTGACCTTCCCCGTGGACGAATTCACCCCTCCGCCCGAGCCGCGCTGGGACCCCGGCATGCCCTACGGCGGCTCCGGCGGCGGCCGCGACGGGCGGAATCTCTAGGAGAGCGTCATGGAACCGGTTCGTTTCGCGATCGCGGGAGGCGCGGGCTGGCGGGCGCAGTTCTTCCTGCGCGTCGCGTCGGAGCTGCCCGAGAGGTTCGAGGTTTGCGGCATGGTCGTCCGCGATCCGGCCAAGGCACGCGACCAGGAGCGGCGGTGGGGCGTGAAGACCTACCGGTCGCTGGAGGACCTGCTGGCCGCGAGCGATCCGCTGTTCGTCGTGGTCTCCGTGCCCTGGGAGGCCGCGCCGGGCATGCTCGAGGAGCTTGCCGGCCGCCAGGTGCCCGCTCTGTGCGAGACGCCGCCGGCCCCCGACGTCGAACGCCTCGTCGAGCTGCACAGGCTCGTCGAGAAGGGCGCCAAGATCCAGGTGGCCGAGCAGTACATCTTCCAGCCCGCCCACGCCGCCAGGCTGGCGATCGCACGCTCCGGCAAGCTGGGCACCGTCAGCCAGGCCCAGGTCTCAGCCGCCCACGGCTACCACGGCGTCAGCCTGATCCGCCACTTGCTGGGGGTGAGCTTCGAGCCGGTGACCGTCTCGGCCTTTCAGTTCGCCTCGCCGATCGTCGCCGGCCCCGGGCGGGGCGGGCCCCCGGAGGCCGAGAAGATCACCGACTCGACCCAGATCATCGCCCATCTCGATTTCGGCGACCGCCTGGGGGTCTTCGACTTCACCGGCGATCAGTATTTCTCCTGGATCCGCTCTCCTCGCGTGCTGGTCCGCGGCGAGCGCGGCGAGATCAACGACACCGCCCTGCGCTACCTGGCCGATTTCCGCACGCCCGTCGAGACGCAGTTGCTCCGCGCCGACGCCGGCCACGACGGCAACCTGGAGGGGTATTACCACAAGGGGTTCCT
>CBFCZU010000132.1:0-12079 GCA_965602635.1 uncultured Planctomycetales bacterium
CGGCCCGGTACCTCGGGCGGTTGATGGTATCCCCGCGCGAGTTCCTGGTGTCGACCCGGTCGGTGGAGGTGCCGATCTCGACCTTGCCGGTGTACTTGCCCGGCTTGCTGGCCTTGCCAAGCGTCTTGACGGTGATCCAGAACCAGTGCGACCGGCCCTTCTTGATGGTCACCGGGTACATGGGCCAGAGCCGCTGCGGGAACATGCGGTATGTCGTCCTGCCGCCCGTCGTGCTCCTGATGACGGCGGCGTACTCGGCCGTGCGGAGGTCAAGCTCGCAGGCCAGCGTCCCGCCCGGGCCACTGAGTTCGCTGACGGCGAAGGTGACGCCCTTGAGGTCCCTGCCGGTGGCGTACACGCCGAACGCGGCCGGCTCGTATTCGTTCCGCGCCATGCGCAGCTTCAGGGCGGCCCCGGCCTCGCCCTTCTGAGGGGCCGAGTTCGGCATCAGCGCCGACATGTACGTCCGCGCGTACGGGATGAGCATCTTGCCCCGCATCAAGGCCGGTATCACCGGCTTCTGCTTCGCGCCCAGGTAGGCGCCCTTGCGCTTGTTCGCCTGCGCGCGGGCGACCCAGGCGCGGGTCTCGCTGAAGTACCGGTGGGCCGCGCCCGGCCCGGGGGGCGTGACCACGATCGACTGCACCGGCAGGTCCTTGTCGGCCGTGATGAACAACTCCGTCATGTTGCCCGGCGCGTTCTTCCGGCAGATCAGGTCCCACGAGATCGGCACGTCGGCGGTCTTCCACGTGCCGTCGCCATGCCCGCCGAAGCGGTGCACCTCGCTGGCCCGCCAGTAGCGTTGCACGCCCGCGTGGGCGGAAAGGATCACCGGCTTGGCCGCCGTGTCCTTGTACGTGACCTTGAGCACGTACACGCTGCCTTCCCTCGGCCGGAAGGACGAGCCCCACCACGTTGGCACGACGATCCCGGCCGACCTCCCAGCCAGGGCGGGGCGGTACTGCCGGCCGGCTTCCTCGCTCACCGGGCCCCATTGCGAATCGTTCAGACCTTCCAGCTCCGCTATGTTCCATGTGGGCCACTGATCGGCACAGCCCGCCATCAGCAGTCCGGTAAGGACTATCGCCGACGTGATGTTGACTCGCATTTTGGCGCTCCTTTCGGTCACGTCCTGGCTGCCTGTCCGGGCCTCCCGCGCCCGGCGGTAGGCGGCAGTATAGCCGCTCGGACAGCCGGGCAAACAGGTTTCCTCCCGCCTCCGGCGGCCGCGACGACCGCCCGGAATCGAGCGGAACGAAGCGGAATCCCGATGGATCGGGACGGAAAGTTGCGGAACGAAACGGAACGAAACGGAATCCCGATGCATCGGGACGGAAAGTTTCGGAACGAAACGGAACGTTTCGTGACCGCCCTGAAATCCGTAAGCCCTTTGGCATCAGTAACTTATCCGTTTTGAGCCGCAAGCCACGCGAACGAAGAGGGGAAATGGGTTCCGAGCGGGACCCTCCGCACTCAGCACTCCGCACTCAGCACTCGCAGTTCGGCACCAGGCAATAGGGGGTCCGGGCCGAACCACACGGAAAGGAGCGGAACAGAACGGAACGAAACGGAAAGTTTCGGAAAGTTCCGGAAAGAAACGGAACGTTTCGTGACCGCCCTGAAATCCGTAAGTCCCTGCGTGTCAATGCCTTCCTTGTTTCGAGCCGCAAGCCACGCGAACGAAGGGGGGAAATGGGTTCCTAGGTGGCCCTAAAGCCCGGTCTTGAGCGAGGGGGCTGAAGGCCCCCGAGCGAAAGGCCGGGGCGCTTGGACCTCTGACCTCCGACCTCCGATATTCTGTTGTCAGGCGCTTCGGAGGCGCACACCTAAGGCGCGCCCCCTCCACCCTTACCGGGCGCGGAAGCCTTTGCGCGCGCAAACGTGTTGCCATATTGACCCCTGTGGCCATAACCCCCGGCCGGGCCGGCGGCCGAAAATCTCATTTTCCCCCGATTTCGCCGGGAGGGGGGGGGTAGCGTTTGCGCGCGCAAATATGTCACTTGTGGTGGGACAGGCGTCCCGCCTGTCGCCCTGGCTGAACCCCTCCCAGCAAAAGGACGCTGAAGCGCCCTGAAATGGGTTGGGGGCGCCCTGTGCACCACGGCTAGAAGCCGTGGCCTATGACCAACAGCTACCCAGCCCTGAAACCGCCCCGGCTGGGTGCGGGCCCAGTTCCTGCGAAGCCGGGCTTGTCACGGCGTAGGGGTAGGGTGGGCAGGTTCCGCGACTCGACTGAGCTCGCCGAAGTCCGGAGGCGGGTTCTGCCCACGGGGTTGCAGGACCTCAGCCTGGTCCTATCCGGCGTCCCTTCGGGACTGAGCGGCGGCGGCAGCGCTTTCCGGGGGCTCACGCCCCCGGCTACTGTCCGATGGCCCTTCGGGCCTTGGACCAACGGCGCTGCCCAGGCCCTCGCCTCGGGGACTTGCGGCCTGGAGGGCCGCTGGAGCGTAGCCGTGGGCGTGAGCCCACGGTGCCGGTCGCCGCACCGCACAAGCCCCGACGGGGCGTCGGCCGCCGGGTTCACTCCGTTTCGGGGTGGAACCTCGCCTCGACGACGACGCCCTTTTCTACCTGCAGGCGCAGCGTGCCCTTGAAGGGGGCCGCCACGCGGTACAGCTCGGCGAACTCCGGGGGCACCTTCCCTTCCGTGAAGCTCTCCGCCGCCTCCTCGGCCTCGCGGCCAAGCTTCCTTGGCTCGTTGCCGCTGGCGCTCACGACCACCAGCCTGTCCACGGGTCCTAAGAGCCGGTGCGCTTCTTCGATCTTCTTCCCTTTGACTTCCTTCACAAGAGCTTGGAGTGCCGCTTCGGAAGGGAAGGTGAGGAGTGGCACAAGTTGTGACGTGATGGTGCGGGTAGTCGGCCGGGTCGTCACCTTGACCCGGGTCCGGTATGTCTTCCTGCACCCGACACACGGAAGACCCGCCAGCATCAGCAAGATCGCAATGGAAACCGGCCGTACCTGCATGTTCCGTCCCCGTCCGTCAACTCCGTATATTATACCTAGACCGAAGACGGCACAGGTTGAAAACCTGTGCCACGGGTTGATGCCCCTTGGATGCGGTTCCCCCCCGGCGGCGCGATCCCGGGGGCGTTGATGCCCGTCCCTGCCACCGATCAACCGATCAAGCGATCAACCGGCTGCCACGCGCGCGGGGCGCTTGCGTCTTGCTCTGCAGCGGCCGGTCACGTATGATGGCCTCGCCGTGCTAGGCGGGGCGTTAGCGGTGCCCTGAATCCCGGCTTGCCGGGACGACCCGCAATCCGCTATAGGGGAACTACCGGGACAGGCTGCTTTTCTGTCGCCTTTCCGCCCCAGGCCCCACGCATATAGACCTGTCTGCCTGGAGGGAGGATACGCGAAGATGCCGGCGGGGGCAAGTCAACTCTCCGCCGGGCCAGAATGGTGTTTGCCGGCCTGGGGGATCGTGATAGTATCGTCGCGACGGCCTGCGGCGAGCGTGGGCCGAAGGCGAGAGAAGGGCGAAGGAGGCTGCTGCCATGCTAAAGCGTGCCGCGAGCATTGCGTGTCTGGTTCTCCTGGCGACGCCGGCCGTCCACGCCGGGGTGCTGGCCGTGCCGAAGGACTACACGCCCGCCAAGAGCTGGCCGGTGATCGTCTCGCTCCAGGACAACCCGTCCAAGGAGCAGATGGCCACCGTGCCGTACTTCCTGGTCCACGCCGGTGGCAGGGGCGCGCGGGCGACCGCGAAGATCCGCGCCGAGCTGAAGGCCCTGGCCGGGCGGTACAACATCGACCCGCTGCGCATCTACGGCACGGGGTTCTCGCGCGGCGGGCAGGAGGTGCTGATCCAGGCGTGGCAGCACCCGCACTGGTTCGCCGCGATCGCGCCGGTGTGCAGCGACCTCCGCAAGAAGCCCGACCGCAATGACCGGCACCTGAACGTCCGATACCTCTTCAACGTCCCCACGCTGATGCTGCACGGCGAACACGACAGCTTCCGCCAGACCGGCCAGATCGAGTTCGACCTCGCCAAGGAGGCCGGCTGCCCGGTGAAGTGGCAGACGTACGCCGGCGGCCATTCGCCCGCCCTGCCGTTCAAACAAAACGTCAAGTTGCTCACGAGCTTCTTCGACAAACACCGCCTCAACCCCTACCCCAAGAAGATCGTGCATCTCGTGGAGCACCCGAGCCATTCGCGCGCGTTCTGGGCGGATGCGGCGCTGGTGAAGGTCGCCAAGGGCGTCAAGGGGGTCTTCAGCGTCGAGATCACCAAGCCCAACCGGATCGAGCTCAAGGCCAACGAGCACATCGCGTCGATTGACCTGTATCTGACCGCCAAGCTGGTGGACATGGCCAAGCCCGTAACGGTCGTGGCCGGGACGAAGACGCTCTACCTGAACAAGGCCATCCCCAAGTTCTCCGTCAAGCTCCGCGACGGGGAGGGCTACGAGCGCACGACCCAGAAGCCGCTGTGGCAGGAACTGCTCGAGCTGCGAGCCAAGGCCGGCAAGACGGCCAAGCCGAAGTAGGCGCCCCCGGCGGCGTTCAACTCGGGCCCCGTCACCGATTGCCCGGCGGGTCTTGCTCTGCAGCGGCCGGTCACGTATGATGGCCTCGCCGTGCTAGGCGGGGCGTTAGCGGTGCCCTGAATCCCGGCTTGCCGGGACGACCCGCAATCCGCTATAGCGGGGCTGAATGCTCCGCCGAGGTGACTCCCTGGTGGATCACCTTGCCGGGCGGTTAGGTGTTGAAAGCTGGGTCCTCTGCAATGTCCGGCCGCGAACCTGGTCAGGTCCGGAAGGAAGCAGCCATAAGCGTGTCTGCGACATGTGCCGGAGGGCTACCTGGCTGGAGCCTGCCGTCCGAAAAGGCCCGTTGGGGCGCATCGAAGCGGAGTGCACGGCACTTTTGACCATTGCGGAATTCGCCTGCCTGCCGGCAGGCAGGGATTTGGGATCGCGGATCGAGCCGGACCGCGCCGCCGAATCCGAAATCTGAAATCCGAAACCCGAAATGCCTGACTACCTGGTCCTAGCCCGCAAGTACCGCAGCACGACCTTCGAGGAGGTTGTGGGCCAGCAGCACGTGGCCGAGACGCTCGTCAGCGCCATCAAGACGGGACGAGTGGCCCACGCGTTCCTGTTCTCGGGGACGCGCGGCGTGGGCAAGACGACGATGGCCCGCATCCTGGCCAAGGCGCTGAACTGCCTCTCGGCCGACGGGCCGACGGTCACGCCCTGCAACAAGTGCGACGCCTGCGTGGCGATCGCGCGCGGCGACGACCTGGACGTCATCGAGATCGACGGGGCCTCCAACCGCGGCATCGACGAGGTCCGCGAGCTGCGCTCCAACGCCGTGTACCGCCCGTCGCGCTGCCGCTACAAGATCTACTACATCGACGAAGTGCACATGCTCACGCGGGAGGCCTTCAACGCCCTGCTCAAGACGCTCGAGGAGCCGCCCGAGCACGTGAAGTTCATCTTCGCCACGACCCAGCCCGAGCGGCTGCCGGCGACCGTCATCTCCCGCTGCCAGAGGTTCGACTTCCGCAACATCCCGACCGCGCTGATCGCCGAGCACCTCGCCGTCATCTGCAAGGCCGAGAAGGCAAAGGCCGACGAGGGCGCGATCTACCGCATCGCCCGGGCGGGCGCCGGGTCGATGCGCGACTCGCTGAGCCTGCTCGACCAGCTACTCTCGGCCGGGGCCGGCAAGATCACCGAGCCGGACGTGGTGCGGATCCTCGGCACGCCCGGCGACGAGCGGACGGCGTCGATCGTCTCGGCCATCGCCGAGGGCGACCCCGCGACGGCACTGGGCGAGCTGGACTCGCTGCTGGCGGCGGGCGTGACGCTGGAGTCGGCAGTCAAGGCCGTCGGCGAGATGTTCCGCAACATGATGCTGGCCTCGACCTGCGGGGCGGACAGCGAGCTTATCGAGCTGCCCGACTCGCAGCGCAAGACGGTGGGCGACCTGGCGGGGAAGTTCACGCTGCCGGCGCTGGTCCAGGCCGTCAGCGTCTGCCAGACCACCGCCCGGAACCTGCGCGGGCTGACCGGCGGCAGGGGGCTGGTCGAGGCGGCGCTGGTCCGCCTGGCGGCGGCGGAGAAGTTCGTGGACGCCGCCAGCCTCGTCGAGCGGCTGGAGCAGCTTTCCGGCGCCGGCGGAGCGGCGCCTGCCCCGAGGGCCCGCCCGCCCAAGGCCGGCTCGACCGCCCAAAAAAAAAAGGACGTAGCTCCGCCCCCCCAGGCCCAACACGATAGGGCCAGGCTCCACGCCGCGCCGGCGGCCAAGTACGAGAGCGAAAAGCCACCGGCCGTGCTCGAGAACCCGCGCTGGGAGCGCGATTACCTCCTGGCCCACTGGGACGAGGTGGTGGCCGCGGCGGCGCGGGTGGGGCAGGGCTACCTTTCCGGACTGCTGGCGCCGGCCAAGGTGCTGGAGCTGAGCGGCCCGACGCTGCGGCTGGGCTTCGACGCCGCCCAGGCGGCGCTCCAGCGGCGCTGCTCGGGCCTGGGCGATCAGATCGACGCGGCGCTGGGCACGCTCTTCGGGCGGCACGTTCACTGCGAGTACGTCGCGACGGGCGAGCCGGGCGAGGCGCCCGCGCCGCGGCAGGCGGCCCAGGCGGCGGCGCTCTCGACGGCGGAGCGCAACGAGATCGGCAACGACCCGGCCGTCAGGGCCGTGCTGGAGTTTTTCGGCGGCACCATCGAGGCCATACGTTCGGCCCCGCCGCCCGCCGACGAGGAAGCTCAGGGCCAGGAGCCAAACGACTAGCCGCCACCGGCGGTCGCGTGGAAGGAGAGGCATATGTTCGGCGACATGGGCAAGATGCTCCAACTGGTCGGCAGGATCAAGACGGAGCTGCCGGCCATGAAAGAGAAGCTGGCTTCGTCGCAGTTCACGTCCGAGGCCGGCGGGGGGGCCGTTGCCGTAACAGTCAACGGCAAGGGGCGGGTGGCGGAGATCAAGATCAGCCCCGAGGCCATGGCCGACGGTGACGCGGCGATGCTCGCCGACATCATCAAGGCGGCCGTGGCCGCCGCCCAGGAACAGGCCTCGGTGGCCGCGGCCGAGGCCATGAAGGAACTAACCGGCGGAATGGAAATCCCCGGACTGGAAGGGCTCCTCTGACAAGTGGCCGCCCACAGGCCACTGGTGACCATCATGGCAGGCCATACACAGACAATCGCGCGTCTGATCTCGGAGCTGGGCCGGCTGCCGGGCATCGGCCCGCGCTCGGCCGAGCGGATCGCATTCCACCTGCTCAAGGCCGACGCGAGCGACGCGGCCGCCCTGGCCGAGGCAATCCGCGACCTGAAGACCAAGATCCGCCCCTGCAAGGTGTGCTTCAACATCGCCGAGGGCGAGCGGTGCCCGATATGCGCCGACCCGCGCCGCGACCAGAGCGTCATCTGCGTCGTCGAGCAGCCCAAGGACCTGCTGAGCCTCGAGGCCGCCGGCGTCTTCAAGGGGGTGTACCACGTGCTCATGGGCAGCGTCTCGCCGCTGGAGGACGTTCAGCCGGAGGACCTGACCATCGACGCTCTGGCGGGTCGGGTCAAGGCCGGCGGCGTCAAGGAGGTCATCCTGGCGACGAACCCCGACGTGGCGGGCGACGGCACGGCGCTGCACGTGGCCGCGGCGCTGGAAGGGACGGGCGTGACGATCACCCGCCTGGCCCGGGGCCTGCCGGCCGGCGGGCAGATCGAGTACGCCAGCCAGTCCATCCTCGCCGATGCCATCAAGGGGCGGCGGGAGCTGTAGCCGCTCCGGCCGGGGCCGCGGAGAACCCGCCCGCCCGGGCCGGGTTTATCTGACAGGAGACAGCTTCCCGGCCGCGGGACAAAGACGATGAAGCGCCACCTTTCCTTGTCGGTTGTCGTGCTCGCCGGCGCCGCGTTGTGCCTGGGCGCCGGCCCCCTCTCCGACGCCAAGCAGATGCGGCAGGAGCGTTCGATCGACCGGGACCACTACGAGCTGAAGTACCGCTTCGAGCCCGACGCCGAGCACGTCACGCCAGCCGAGCGCGCCGCCGCCCGCGGCGCCCGGGCCGCCAAGGCGTGGCTGAGGTTCAAGGACTCCGGCAGGCCGCTGGCGGCCATCGCCCGCTCGCCCTACGGCGGGGGCGAGACGGCCAAGAGCTACTGGCCGGCGGACATCAAGGCCGAGCTGCTCCGCAAGGTCGCCGCCCCGCTGGCCGAGGCGGGCCTGAGGCCCGTCATGCCCGACCTGCCCGAGGAGAAGCCCGCCGCCGGCGAAAAGCCCAAGCCTATTCGCAGGCGCGTTGACAAGGACAACCCGCTGGCCGACCTCGACCTCGACGTGAAAAGGGCAGCCCAGGCCGGGCCGCCCAAGCCCTGGCCGAAGCTGGGATTCTCCGAGGACTACGAGTTCGTGCTGGTGGTCGGCCTGCATCACGAGCCGGTCCCGCACAGGAGCACTCGCCGCCGGGCCGGCGGGGAGGTCGTCTATTTCCGCTCCAGCCGGATGACCGCCTGGGCGATCCTCTTCCGCTGCAAGACGCGCACGGCCTTCTGGGGCGCGACGACCGTGGCGAAGGTGGGCTACCAGGGCGTGGCTGACCCGCCCAACGTCGCGGCCGAGACCGCCCTGGGGTATCTCGACTTCTCAAAGATCGGCGAGGACAACATTCCCGACGAGGTGAAGAAGCTCTCGCCCAGCAGCGAGCTGCGCGCGGTGGACCTGGCGGCGATGCTGGTCCAGACGCAGCGCGCCGACGCGGTCGCCGCGGTGATCAAGACGGCCACCTCCAAATCCGCCTACAAGACCAGCGCGCCGGTGATGCGCTACTTCAGCGCCCGGGGGGCGCCGCTGGACTTCAGGACGGACCCGGCCAGCGCCAAGCGGCGGCGGCAGGCGCTCGCCTCGCAGCGGGTGATGGTCCGGCTGCTGCTGATCGAGCAGCTCCGGGGTGTCCGTGGGGTCCAGGCGTGCCTGCTGACGGCGGGGGTGCCGCGGGTTGACGACCTCGAGATCGGCAGGGTCGGGCAGTACCAGTGCGGCCTCCTCGAACCGCTGAACGCCGACGACGAGGTGGTGCTGATCAGCGAGCTGGCCAACGGCGACCGGCGGCGGGCGTTCGCGCGGAACCACGTTGCGGCCGTCAAGAACCTGGGCAAGTGCCGCCACTACATCGACGAGGCCATGGCCGTGGCGCGGACCTACGCCGAGCGCAAGCCGCCTCCCCCCCGGCAAGGTGGCCGGCGGCGACGCGACTATCTCAAGGAGGCCGGGCAGCAGGCCCTCGCGCAGCTCCGCCAGGCCAAGGCCCAGCAGAAGAAGGCCAAGCCCGCCGAAGTCGAAGACCTCGACCTGCCCGACTGGTGAACCCCGCAGCCGGCGTTCAAATCGTACTCTGACATTAGGCGCGGCAGGTCCCCCTATTGTCTGCGCGGCCAACATTGCTAGAATGACAGTGTCATGAGGCTGGACGTCACCCAACAACTCCGTCTCGCCCAGCAGATGAAGCTGTCGCCTCGGATGATCCAGGCGATGGAGATACTTCAGTTGCCGCTGATGGCGCTTCAGGAGCGGATCGACGCGGAGCTGACGTCCAACCCGTGCCTTGAGGTTCGCGAGGGCGACGGCGACGAGGACCTCCCGCCGCAGATCCCCGAAGATCCCAACCGCGGCGACGAGGACATGGTCGTCGACGCCGACGACGGGAACCCGGCGGGTTTCGAGCGGCTCACCGACTTCGGCGAGGCGCACGCCGAGGACCTGGAGTGGGCGGCCCGGCCGCGTCGCGCCGCGCCCCAGGCCGACGGGCGCGACGCCAAACTCGACGCCCTGGCCAACACGCCCGCGCCGGACGAGAGCCTCATCGACCACCTGCTGGGGCAATGGGCGTTCGTGGAGATCGACGAGCCCGTCAAGGCGGCCGGGCGGACGATCATCTCCAACATCGACGACGACGGCTACCTCCGCACGCCCCTGGAAGAGCTCATCCGCCCCGACGGCGACCCGCTCGTCACCCTCGAATCGCTCACCGAAGCGCTGTCGGAGGTGCAGAAGCTCGACCCGCCCGGGATCGCCGCGCGCGACCTGCGGGAGTGCCTGCTGATCCAACTCGAGGCCGAGGCCGCCGCCGGCGGCGACGTGGAGCTGCCGCGGCGGATCGTCCGCGAGTTCCTCCGCGAGGTCGAGCTGAACCGCATCCCGCTGATCGCCCGCCGCACCGGCCGGCCGGTACAGGAAATCAACGACGCGATCTCGTACCTCGGGCACCTCGACCCGCGACCGGGACGCCAGGTCGGCCAGAGGGCCGTCCCCTACATCACCCCCGACGCCGTGGTCGATCTCGACGACGACGGCAACGTGACGGTGACCATGCGCGACGGCAGCGCGCCGACCCTGAAGATATCAAGGCTGTACCGCAAGATGGCCCGCTCGCGCCAGACCGACCGCAGCGTCCGCGAGTTCATCCGCAACAACCTGCGCTCCGCCCAGTGGATGATCGGGGCGATCAAGCAGCGGCGCCAGACCGTCTTCCGGGTGGTGGAGGAGGTGTTCGCCGCCCAGAAGGAGTTCCTCGATCGGGGGCGCGAGGCGCTCCGCCCGCTGCCCATGACCGACGTCGCCAGGAAGGTGGGCGTGCACGTCGCCACCGTCAGCCGCGCCGTCGCCGGAAAGCACGTACAGACGCCGCGCGGGATATTCCCGCTGAGAATGTTCTTCTCCGGCGGCACGACCACCGCCGCCGGGCAGGACGTCGCCTGGGACGCCGTCAAGGTCCGCCTCCAGGAGATCGTCGATCAGGAGGACAAGTCCAAGCCGCTGGCCGACGACATGATCGCCGCCGAGCTGGACAAGCAGGGAATCACGATCGCCCGGCGGACCGTGGCAAAGTACAGGAATCTGCTGGAAATCCCTCCAGCCAGACAGCGCAGGCAATACTGACCGAACCGGGGAAAAAGGAAGTTCCATGAACGGCACACGCAGGCACGCGGCTGTGGTCGGGGCGATGGCGATCTGGGCGCTGCTGGTGACGGCGGGGCTGTCGCAGCCCAAGCCGTCGCCGGGCGGAGCGGCGACGAAACCGGTGGCCACCAGGGCGGCGCCGAGGATCAAGCAGCCGCCGGAGCTGCTCGCCCTGGCGGCGAAGGCCAGGAAGCTCAAGGCCGCCCACGTCACGGGCTCGGTCACCATCGAGGGCGACCTGCCCGCCGGCCAGACGGGCGAGAAGGTCACCTTCAACGTCTGGGTCGAGGGCGCCAAGGCGCGGCTGAGCGTCAATCCGCCCGTCGGCGAGCAGCGAGTCACCGACGGCAAGTTCGCCTACATCTTCCGCCGCGCCGGCAAGGCCAGGGCGATCGGCGTGCGCAGGCGCATGACCGCCGCCAACACGTACAACTCCCTGGCCGTGGCGGCGATCGTCCGCGACGCCATGAGCGGCTACGCAGACCTCGCCAACGGCGTGAAGTTCGTGCCCGTCCCGCCCGAACCCGACCACGCCCGGCGCTTCGGCAAGCTGAAATGGTTCCGCCTCGACGCTGTCGGCAAGCCGGTCCATCCGGTCCTGGCCTCCGCCGATTCCCGGACCGTCACCATGGGCCTGAGCCCCGCCGACGGGCTCGCCCGCGTCATGATCGGCAGGCTCAGGAAGGGCGGAAAGCTGATCTTCGAGGTCATTCACTATCAGACGGTCAAGCCGGGCCCGGTCAAGGCAGACGACCTCAAGTTCACACCCGAGGCCGCGGATGCCGCCTGGTCCGACGCGGACAAGGACGGCAACCGCATCCTCCCGCCGACGGGCGTCATCGCGGAGCCGAAGCCCAAACCCAAGCCCTGACAGGCGGCGTGGGCCGCCGAGTGCAGCAGTGTCGCGTGGCCGGCATGCCGGCGGAGATGCCCGGATTGGCGGCTGGAGCCCTGCCGGGCGGGGCTTTCGTGGACGGGGTTTGTCCGTGCGTGAACGGATTCTGGCCATCCTGACTCGCCAGAGGCGTCGGCTGCTGGCGGCGCGCGCGGCCGAGGCCGCCGCCGTGGGGGGGGTCGCCGGCGGGCTCACCGCGGCGGCGCTCATGGCCGCGAGGATACTCCTGGGCAGGCACCCGGCCGGGGCCGCCGCTCTGTGCGCCCTGCCGCT
>CBFCZU010000133.1:0-12000 GCA_965602635.1 uncultured Planctomycetales bacterium
ATCGGTTGAACGTCCAGAGGGTAGTGCACCGTGCGGGGGCCGGTATCGCCCGGCTGCGGATAGAGCGCCTGCACGGGATGGCCCATGGCCTGTGGACCAACGCGTCTCAAGTGGGGCGCCTTTCTGCGGAGCTCGTGGCACCCGATGCAGGACTTGCTCTCGCCGGGCATCAGGTTCAAGAACGTCCGCATCCGCTGCAACTCCATGTAGTTCTCATCCAGCGCCTGGAAGAACACGTTCTTCTTCGCCGGCACGGTGAAACAGGCCGACCCGTCGTCGCGAACCGTGGCGATGCCATGGACCTTTTTGACCGCGACATCGCCCCCGTAGCTTACCGCCGATGCCTGCATGCCCGCGCCATCGCCCTGCTTGCCCGCCCGCCAAGTATCGTACCAGGACAGGTTCGTGGCCTCCATCACACGCACATACTTGACCCTTCCGCGCTCGATGCCCGTCATCCCCTGGTACACGTCGAGCATGAAGATCGTGGCCAGCCCTTGCTCTCCCGTGTCGCCGTCGCCTGTCTCGTCGGGGTCGGCAACGGGACTGATCGCCGTGGGCCTGCGGCGCGGCCGGAGCGGCGTTGGCTGGTAGCAGGACAGATACGGGTCCCGATAGAGCTCGGCCCGGTTGCCCCACGCGTCGAGCACGTAGATCCCGTAGCCCGCCCCTTCCTTGTGCTTGACGCCGGGACTGTGAGAGACGAGGAAGAACTTCTCCGAGAATGGGTAAGGCTCCCTGAAGGAGCCGTGCTTCCGGGTCATGGGATACAGACCCGGATAGCTGATCTCGGGCGTGATGTTCGTCATCCCCTCGGCGGTGCGGCGGTTCCAGCGATTGTCGACAAGTATCACCGGACCGGCTAGCCCCCCGTGGTGTCCCGCCCCAACCGTCACAATCCGGGGGCTGCCCGGGATGCTGCGCGCGTTGATCATCGCGGCCGGACGGACAAGCATGTTCTTATACACGTGGTCCGAGCCGCTGCCGTCGGGACGTATCGACCAGAGGCTCTGCGCGTTGCCGAAGCCCTTGTCGATATACTCCCATCGCATGTAGATCACCCGGCCGTCGCTCATCACACAAGGGTTGATCTCGTTGACCTGGCCGCTCGAGATACAGCGAATATTCTTGCCGTCGGCGTCCATGACGTGCAACGTCGTTACCGTTGCGGGGAAACAGAGGACCGACCGCTGGGAGCGCGTGGAAGCGAACATGATCTTGCCGTTGGGCAGATAGACCGGGTCAATGTCGTCGAACCCACCCCCGCAGAAAACGCCTTTGTAGCGCCGAATGGTCTCCGCCTCGTCGTCTCCCCCGAAGGTGAGCTGTCGCAGGCTGTTGCCGCCTGCCCTGCGCCCGGCAGCAGGGTCGATGTCGATTTCGTAGATGCGGAACTGCTTGCCCTCCTTGCTGTGAGAAAACACGACCTTGGTGGCGTCGAACGACAGGTCGAACCGGCCGAACACCCCACGGCTCAGCTCTGGCACCAGCTCGACAACTTCGCCCTCCGGGGACACCGGCGAGAGGACGCAGAGATTGCCGCCCGGATTGCCGTGTTGGAGGTGCCCGGTGTAGATGCTCGAGCCGCGGTGCTTCCGCGTGACGAACAAGAGTCTGTCGAACCTCAACGCCGGATGCGCCAGCATGGCCCGGTGCCGCAGGGCCAGCAATGCGTTCTCTATCTCCTCCTTGTGCTCCGGCGTGCCGTCCTCGGCCGCGCGCTGCTTGGCTTCCAGCGCGGCCAGTTGCTTCAGGTACTGCGGGCCCTTGGGATACAGCGGGCCGAACACCCCGGTCGTGTCCTCGATGGCCAGCCGCAGGGCCGCCACGTTGACGCTGCCCGGAGGCATGAAGGCGGTGCGGTACCGTGGCGGAATCCGCCGGATGTCCACTTTGCGGTGACGCGGCTTGTAGCCCTTTGGGAACCCCACCGGCGACTCGATCCGGATCTCGACCAGGTTGGGCGGCGGCCCGTTCCGCGTGAACTTCAGGGTGTGCTTGCCCTCGGTCGCAGGGAACTTGCATGCCTCCTCCCACTGCGCGCCGTGCATCTCCCACGTGCGGACCGGCAACCCCTCGTGCACGTTGGGATGGCGGTCCATATAGGGCGGTGCGTTGTTGGTCTGCTCGCCGCAACACGTGCCCACACGCCGGGCGTCAAGCCACACCTCCAGGGCGCGCACCCCGGGCGACGCGTAGCGCAAGCGAAGCGTGTAGGTGGCGGTGACGGGGAAGTCGACGTCGTATTCGGCCACCCACGGCAGCCCGTTCCCGCCGGTCAGCATGAGTCCGGGGTACGTGTCGCGGTAGTCGCCGTACAGGGCCGGATTCGCGCAGACCTTGGCATTGCCGCGGTCGAATTCCCAGCACGACATCCGGATCGATCCGGCCGGTTTCGCCTCGGCCCAGGCCGCGGCGAACGCCACGGCGAACACGAGAAGCGTCAAGCGGCGACGCCGCCACGGAAGGCGCGATCCCATCCTCATCGCAAGCCTCGCTGGAAGGAGAGGAGGACGCGGTTGCTCCTCCGCAACACCGCGCGCTATTATAGGCTCCTCTTGCCGCCACGGCAAGGGCTCTCTTCGCCGTCGTCCGCTTCAGGGTGCACATCGAGGAGCCCCCGTCAGAGGAGAATGGCCATGGGTCTGAGATCGACGTCGCTCCTGGCGTGCCTGGGGCTTGTGCTTGCCGCCGTGCTCGCGTGTGAGGCCGCCGAGCCCGCCGGCGCCAAGGAGGCGGCCGGATGGCCCCAGTGGCGCGGGCCAAACCGAGACGGCAAGTCGCCCGACACGGGGTTGCTGAAGAGCTGGCCGGCCGACGAGCCGAAGCTGGTCTGGAAGGTCACAGGAATCGGGCAGGGATTCTCCAACGTGTCCCTTGGCGGCGGCCTGATCTACACCACCGGGCGCAAGCAGGTCGGGAACCCCTCGAAGCTGCCTCCGGCAAAGCACGTATACCAGCGCCCGGGCAAGCGTCTGTACCTGTTCGCCATCGACATGCAGGGCAAGTACACGTGGGTCAGGGACATCACCAAGGCCTACCTGGGCTTCTACAAGGGGGCGCGCGCCACGCCCACGTACGACAACGGTTACTTGTACCTGCTAACCGGTACCGGCGAGATCGGATGCTACGACGCAGAGAACGGAGATGCGAAGTGGAAGCGGGATTTCAAGGAGTTCAACGCAGCTATACCTAAAGGTATTCACAGGTTTGGATTCAGCGAGTCGGTGCTCATCGTCGACGACCTGGCGGTAGTCTCACCGGGCGGCGATTGCTTCATGGTGGCGCTCGACAAGGCCACCGGCAGAACGGTATGGCAGTCGGGCAAATACGCCGCGGCTGAACACAGTTCAGCTATCCATGTCGTGTACCAGGACGTTCCCATGATCATCAACGGCTCCCGCAAGGGCCTTGTCTGTGTTCACGCGAAAACCGGGAAGATCCTCTGGACCCAGGAATTCGCCCCGAAAAACATCGCCAATGTCCCCACTCCAGCGTTCTCGGACGGCTACGTCTTCTGGGCGGTGGGCTATGGCAAGGGCGGAATCTGCATGAAGCTGTCGGTCTCGGGGAAGAAAGTGACGGCTAAAGAGGCCTGGCGGACCGAAGACATGGACTGTCACGTCGGCGGATACGTGATCCACGACGGTCACATCTACGGCAATCACAAGAACGGGTGGACGTGCCTGGACCTCAAGACCGGCGCGAAGAAGTGGTTCGGCAAGGGGGTGGGCAAGGGCTCGCTTTGCTACGCCGACGGCATGCTGTACCTATACGCCGAAAAGGACGGCAAGGCGGGGCTAGCCACTTGCTCTCCCGATGGCCTGGAGATGAAGGGCACCCTCAGTGTTCACGGAAGCCAGCAGAGCTGGGCGCACCCGGTGGTCGTCGGCGGAAGGCTCTACCTGCGATACGACGACAACCTCTACTGCTTCAACGTGAAGGCGCCATAGCGCTCACAGATCCCTGAGCCAACGGCGGCAGGCGGAAGTCGGGATCGTCTTTGTACTTGATGTCCCGCTTGCCCCGGTAGGTGCCGTAGAACGGGACGTTGGCATCGATCCAGGTGACGATCCTGACGAACTCCTCGCGCGTGAGATTCGCTTTGCAGGGATCCTTGCGGATCCGGCCGACGAGTTGGCTGAGGGGGGAGCCGATGGTCAGAGGCGGCACAGGCCGGAAGCCCGACCTGCCGTAGCGACAATCCCTGAAACTGACCAGGCCCCTGCCGACGAGGCTCTCGTAGGAGCGGCTCCACGTCGTCGTCCACTCGCCCGAAAGATCGAGGCGGCCCTTGGGCTTGTCCCCGCCATGGCAGCCGACGCAGTGCTTGTCGAGGATCGGTTGCACGTCCGCGGCGTAGTGGACCATGCGAGGCCCCGTATCGCCCGGCTGGGGCGATAGCGCTTGCGGGGGTTGGCGCAGGGCCTTGGCGAGCTTGTAGTGGGGCGCCTTGCTGCGCGCCTCGTGGCACCCGATGCAAGACCTGTGCTCGCCCGGCATCAGGTTGATGAATGTGGGCATGTGCTGCAACGTCATGAAATCCTCATCCAGCGCCTGGAAGAAGACGTTCTCTTCGGCCGGCACCGTGAAGCAGGCCGAGCCGTCTTCGTGGACCGTCGCAATGCCATAGACCTTCTTGCGATGGACGTTCCCTGCCAGGCCGATCCGGAAGACGCCGTTCTCCTGCCAGGGCCACGGCAGGACCCCCATCACCCGCAGGTACTTGACCCGCCCGCGCTCGATGCCCGTCATCCCCTCGTACACGTCCTGGACAAACAGCGTCCCCCTCTTCTCTTGCTTCGCGTCGGCCGTGTGGACCGGGGCAATCTCCATGGGCTTGCGGCGCGGCCGAAGCGGCGTCGGCTGGAAGCAGGAGATCTCGGGGTCCCCATAGAGCAGCGCGCGGTTGCCCCACCCGTCGAGCACGTAGAGCCCATAGCCCTTCTTCTTCCCTCTCGGGCCTGGGCTGTGTGAGACGAGATAGAACGTCTCCGAGAATGGCCACGGCTCCCTGAAGAAGCCCATGTCCCAGGTGGCCTGGCTCATGCACGGGTAGGCGATCTCGGGCGTGATGCAGGTCATGGCCTCGGGATCGCGTCGGGTGATGAGACTGTCGACCAGCACGACGGGGCCTCCCGCCCGCCCTCCGCAATGCGGCGCCCCGACCGTCACGATCCGCCGGCTGCCCGGGATGTTGCGGGCATTCAGTAACTGGGCAGGCCGGATGACGCTGTTCTTGTAGAGGTGGTCCACGCCGCTGCCGTCTTGACGCACCGTCCAGAGGCTCTGGCCGTTGCCCAGCCCCTTGTCCACGTACTCCCAGCGCGTGTAGACGACGCGGCCGTCGTCGAGCAAGACGGGGTCGATCTCGTTGAGCGGGCCGGCTGAGAGACGGCGCATGTTCTTGCCGTCGCCATCCATGATGTACAAAGTGGTGACGATGGAGGGATTGCAGAAGACCCGCCGCATCGAACGGGTGGACGTGAACATGATCTTGCCGTTGGGCAGATAGCAGGGGTCCATGTCGTCGAAGCCGCGCTCGATCCCGCATCCCTGCTTCCCGTATCGCTGGATGGCTTCGGCCTCGTCGTCGCTGCCGAAGGTGAGCTGCCGCAGACTGCCTGGCACCATCACCCCCGCCGACGGGTCGATGTCGATCTCGTAGACGCGGAAGGGCTTGTCCTTCCTCTTGTAGCCGAAGGCCACTTTCTTCGCGTCGAACGACAGGTCGAACCGGCTGAATATCCCGCCGTCGAGCTCCGGCACGAGGTTGGTGACCTTGCCGTCGGGCGCCACGGGAGAAAGCACGCAGAGACTGCCGCCCTCCTTGTTGGCCTTGGAATCCTGGTAGGTGTTGAATGTGAAAGGCGTTCGCTTGACGAACAGAAGCTTGTCGAACTTTAGCGCCGGATGAGCCAGCATGGCCCGGCGGCGCAGCACCGCGAGCGCGCCCTCGATCTTCTGTTGCTCCTCGGCCGGGGAGTCCTCAGCGGCCCGCTGTTTGGCCTCCAGCTCGGCCAACTGCTTCAGGTACTGCGGCCCGCCGGGATACCGCGGGCCGGAGGTCTTGATTGTATCCTCGATGGCCAGCCGCAGGGCCGGCACGTTGACGGCGTCGGGAGGCAGGAACACGCTGCGCTGCACGACCGGTACCCTGTCGAGGTGCCGCACCTTCCGGGGAGGCTGCTTCCAGCCCTTGGGGAAAGCCGTCGACGTGTCCAGACGCAGGGCCACCAGGTGGGGCAGCGGACCGCGACGCGCGAGCTTCAGCGTGTGCTTGCCCTTGCTGATCGACAGCTTGACCAGCTTTCCTCGCTTGGAGAGCCCTTCCCACGTCTTGACCGCGCCGCTGCTGTTCCAGGTGAATCGGACCGTCTGCTCGAAGGGCGCCGACCCGAAGGTGATGCCCGTGCAGGACCAGCCCATGCTCTGGCCGTCGAGGAAGACCTCGGTCGGCCGCGCGTCGGCCGCTGCGTATTTGACATAGAGCGTGTACGCCGCGGCAACGGGGAAGTCGATGTCGTATTCCACCACCCCCTCTCCCGGCTCCCGCGGTCTGCTGCCCACCAGCGGACCGGCGTCGGCATACTGGTCGGGGCTCCCATAGATCCGGGCATTGCCGCGATCGAACGTCCAGGCGGGGATTGTCAGCGAGCCGGCGGCCTTCGGTCGGGACGCCTCCTCGACGGGTCCGAGGCCGACGTCGCTCGGGCGCTCGAAGGCCTTGCGATATGCGGCCGGGATGCTGTCGAGATCCCGCACGGTGTACTGAGGTGGCTTCCAACCCTCCGGGAAGGCCGTCGGCGTGTCCAGACGCAGCGCCACCAGGTGAGGCAGCGGCCCGCGGCGGGCCAGCTTCACCGTATGTGTCCCCTTGGTGGCCTCCAGCTCGATGAGCCGTCCCCACTGGTTCCTGACGCCTTCCCACTTCGCGCCGCTGCTGTTCCATGTGAGCGTGTCCGGCTTCTCAGGGGACGCCGAGCCGAAGGTCACGCCATGGCAGCACTTGGCCACGTTCTGGTTGTCGAAGAAGACGTACACCGGCCGGGCCTCGGCCGCCGCGTAACGAACCTGAAGTGTGTACTTGGCGGTCACGGGGACGTCGATGTCGTACTCGACCGTCCAACCCCAGGGCCGCCGGGGCCCGCTGCCCACCACCGGTCCGGCATCGGCATACTGGTCCGGATTCGCATGGACCCGGGCATTGCCGCGAGCGAACGACCAGGCGGGAATCACCAGCGATCCGGCTTCAGCCCGAGCCACCGGGAACGCCGGGCGCCAAACAGCAAGGCACGCTGCGGCAAGCACGATCGACGCCAACCGGCGGAATCGCCGCGACACGCGCGATTCAATCGTCATCGCAAGTCTCCCTGGAAGGAGATGGCAGTTGCTTGTCTCGGATGCCGAATGTCATTATAGGTACATCTCGGGGTTGGAGCAAGCACTCTTCTGGCTCTCCGTCATCCCGTTACGCCTCGTAGCTCTTCTGCCGCTCATCGCTCAGTCCTCTTGTGGCCGGGCCTGATCGAGATGCCACGGCCGGTGTCGGCCCGATCGGCGTACCTGCGGCGTGAGGGTGACCTCCGCCTCCAGACACGAGCACAGCATGAGTTGGGCACCGGATCGCGCGAGTTCCTCGGCCGGGTCGCCGCGAAGGGCCCCCAGCTCCAGGCCGAGATCCCCGCTTGCGATCACGCGCGGCTTCCGATACGATCCAGACACGAGGCGCCCCCTGTCGGCTGTCGGGCTTGTCCGACTGCAAGCCCGCTGGTTCTTGCCACCATCAGCCTTGGCGTTGCCTCGCCTTCCTCTCCACCCATTGTGGGACGCAGCCATGGCTGGCCCTGCGCAGCAAGGAGACAAGCAATGCGAGGTCTAGCGACAGGCGCTCTTCCGGCGTTGCTCTGGCTCGGGTCGGTCGCATCGGCATCGGCAGGTGAGAAGGGCATTGACTTCCGGAAGGATGTGTTCATCCGAGGCCAGGGCGGATATCACACGTACCGTATCCCGACGATGGTCGTCACTTCCAAGGGAACCGTTCTTCTGTTCTGCGAAGGCCGAAAGCACAGCCGGAGAGACGGCGGCGATATTGATATGCTTCTGAAGCGCAGCGAGGACGGCGGCAGGACCTGGTCGGAACAGATGGTTCTCCTTGACGAGGGCCCCGGCCGGGTGGGCAATCCATGCGCCATCATTGAGCGGGACACCGACGTCGTTCATCTGCTCTTCACCCGAGGCGGCGGCGAATGCCTGTTCTACACGAAGAGCGCCGATGATGGGAAGACGTGGTCCAAACTGGTCACGACGTCCGATGTGCCGGAACAGAAGGAGTACTCGGGAACATCGTTCCTGAGAGGCTTTGGCGGCTCGCCCGTACGGATCGGGGCCGGACCCGTTCATGGAATCCAGACGAAGAAGGGGCGGCTCATCGCTCCATCGTACGTTGGCAGGACTGTGGATGGGAAACCCCGCGGCGGGTCCTGCATCATCTATTCCGACGATGGCGGCAAGACGTGGAAGGCTGGAGGGGTTGTACCCTTCGTGGGCGACCTACGCCACGGCGAATGTACGGTCGTCGAGAGGAGCGACGGCTCGTTGCTGATGAACATGCGAACCAGCGCCCCCGGGCTCTACGCCCTCGGCTACCGAGCGGCGTCCACCAGTGGCGATGCGGGTGCCACGTGGTCAAAGCCCGTCTTGGATAAGAACCTGTCCGAGCCGGCCTGTCAAGCGAGTATGATCCGCCTGAACGAGAAAGAAATCCTGTTCCTGAACCCGGCTGTACACAGGAAAGGCGGGTTTCACCTCTGGAGCCGACGGAATCTCACCCTGCGGCTGAGTCGAGACGACGGACGCACCTGGCCAGTCAGCCGCGTCCTCAATAAGGGTCTGGCGGGCTATTCCGACATGGCTGTGACGAAGAAGGGCAAGATCCTCTGCGTCTTCGAGAACGGCAAAAGGGATTACTGCGAGAAGATCTCCATCGTCCAGGTCGATCCGGCATGGCTCGCCACCGGCAAGGAGGCACAGCAACCACCAACGAAAAAAGCACAGGAGTAGCCGGCGACAGATACGGTCGATCCCGACAAACCAACCCCGAACACCCTGAGCACCCGAGGTGACAGACTATGGAGAGCTACGTCCCCCGTCGCGCCGCCCCCCGGCCGCTTGGCCACGCGGGCTCATCTCTTCTATAGGTTCTTGTTGCATGCATTGCGGTCGTCTCCGGCCCTCACGTCGAATGCGGTGAGGCACAGCCTGCGAAGAAGAACCCTGCTGTCACGCCCCAATGTCGCATCGTCGAGTGGTGGTTTGCCCGTCACGCCAAGAAGATCGGCGAGATGAGCAAGGGCGATATTGACCTCTTGATGGTCGGCGATTCGATCACGCACAATTTCGAGAGTGTTGGCGCCAAAGTCTGGAAGAAACACTTCGAGCCACTCAAGGCGATCAACCTGGGGTTCGGCGGCGATCGTACACAACACGTTCTGTGGCGTCTGGATCACCTGCCGAAATTGAAAACGGCGCCGAAAGGCGCCGTCGTCCTGATCGGCACGAACAACATCTGCTGGGGCAGTGACTCGCCCAAGCAAGCAGCCCAAGGCGTTCAGGCGGTTGCTCGGGGACTGACGGGCCTCTACCCCGAAATGGAGGTTCTGGTTCTAGGCGTCTTCCCGCGAAGGCGCACGCTCGACCACCCACACCGCAAACAGATCATCGAGCTCAACTCCTACCTCCCCGACTTGCTCAAGGGCATGAAGAACGTCAGGTTCCTGGACATCGGCCCGGAGTTCCTCGACGACAAGGGCTTCCTGTCCAAAGAGATGATGCCCGACACGACGCATCCGAGCGAGAAAGGGCACGAGATCTGGGCCAATGCGATTGCGCCGGAGTTGAAGAGAATGTCAGGTGAATGAGAGAATAGGCCTCTGTGTCTGGGGGAACGTGAGGAGGCGGGGATCGAACGGGGGGACCCTATCGCCCGGCCAGCGGCGGCAGCCGGAAGTCAGGGTCGTCTTTGTGTCTGAGGCCCCTCTTGCCCCTGTAGGTGCCGTAGTACGGGACGTTGGCATCGATCCAGGTGACGATCCTGATGAACTCCTCGCGTGTGAGGCCCGCCTTGCAGGGGGCCTTGCGGATTCGCGCCGTCAGCTTGCTCAGATGCGACCCGCGGCTCAGCGGCGGCACGGCGTTGAAATTGGCACTGCCGTAGCGACAGTCGGCGTAGCTGACCAGCCTCCTGTTGATCAGGTTCTCGTGGGAGCGATTCCACTTCTGCGTTGGCACGCCGGTCAGGTCCAGGCGGGCCTTGGGGTCCTTGCCGCTGTGACACCTGACGCAATGCTTGTCGAGTATCGGCTGAATGCCCGAGGCGTAGTGGACCATGCGAGGGCCCGTGTCGCCCGGCTGGGGCGCGAGCGCCTGGGGCGGACGGCCCAAAGCGATCCGGTGGCCGGGGGCCATGCTCGGCGCCTTCTTCCGCAGTTCGTGGCAGCCGATGCAGGACCTGACCTCGCCCGGCATGAGGTTGACGAAGGTCGGCATTTGCTGCAATGCCATGTAGTTCTCATCAAGCGCCTGGAAGAAGAGGTTCTCCCCAGACGGCACGGTGAAACAGCACGATCCGTCTTCGTGAACCTTCGCGACGCCATAGATCTTCTTGCGATGGGGATCGGCTTTGTGGCCGAGGCTCCACGAGATGCCATGCTGATCCCATGGCCACGCCAGGGCGCCCATCACCCGCAGATACTTGACCCTCCCGCGTTCGATGCCCGTCATGCCCTCGTACACGTCCTGTACAAACAGCGTGGCGGCATCTTGGTCCTTCACGCTGCCCTTCACGGCTGAAGCGATCGCCACGGGCCTGGGGCGCGGCCGAAACGGCATCGGCTCGAAACAAGATAGCCTCTGATCGCGGCACAGCTCCGCCCGGTTACCCCACGCGTCGAGCGCGTAGAGCGCGTAGTCCGACTCGTCAGGCCGCCTCTTCCTGTGTCCGGTGCCGGGCCTGTGAGAGACCAGGAAGAACTTCTCAGAGAACGGGTACGGGTCCATGAACGTGCCGAAGGGACTCGTGGGGTACCCCATGGAAGGCGGATAGCCGACTTCGGGCGTGATGCAAGTCATCGCGTCGGTCGTGCGCCGGCTGCGGCGAGTGTCCACCAGGATCACCGGTCCCACTGCCGCGAAGTGGTGCCCCCCCCCGATGGTCACGATCCGCGAGCTGCCCGGAATGCTGCGGGCGCTGCTCATCGCGGCCGGCCAGACAGTGTTGTTCTTGTACACGTGGTCCACGCCGGTCCCATCCGGACGTATCGCCCAGAGGCTCTCCCCGTTGCCCAATCCCTTGTCGACGTACTCCCATCGCGTGTAGAGCACCCGCCCGTCGTTCATCACGGAAAGGGCGGTCTCGTTGACGGGGCTGTCCGAAACGCGGCGGAGGTTCCTGCCGTCACCGTCCATGACATACAGGTTCGTGACCGACGCGCCGGGCGCACAGAACACGATTTGCATCGCGCGCGTGGACGTGAACATGATCCTGCCGTCGGGCAGATAGCAGGGGTCCATATCGTCGAACTCCCTGCCGATCTGGGTCACTCGCCCCTTGCAGCGCCGGACGGCTTCGGCATCCTCGTCGCCTCCGCCGGAGGTCAACTGCCGCAGAGACCCCTTCACCATCCGCCCGGTCGACGGGTCGATACCGACCTCGTAGATTCGGAAGCTCTTGCCCTCGCCCTCGGGCCTGTACCCAAAAACCACCCTCTTCGCATCGTACGACAGGTCGAACCGGTCGAACAGCCCGCCGCTGAGCTCCGGGATGAGCTCGGCGACTTTCCCGCCCGGGCCCACCGGCGAAAGGACGCAGAGGCTACTGCCCAGCTTGCCGCTGTGCTGATCGGAGTAGGTGTGTCCGTACCCAGTGGTCGACCGCTTGAGGAACAGAAGCCTGTCGAACTTCAACGCCGGATGGGCCAGCATGACCTCGCGGCGGAACGC
>CBFCZU010000134.1:0-11993 GCA_965602635.1 uncultured Planctomycetales bacterium
TGCGCGGAGGCTCCTGGTACGATCGGCCCGACCGGTGCCGCTCCGCGTTCCGACAAGCCTACCTGCCAGAGCAAGGCGTGTACGACGTCGGCTTCCGCATCGTGTGCGAAGCGGCCGCCGACACGACGGCCGCCGTGCCGCTGCGTCACCCTTGAAGTTCAGGTCGCCTGCCGCGTTCATGACGGGGCCCGGCATCGCAACATGGCGGCATGCCGCCCGTCCTCACCCTCAGCCGCCCAGTCCCGGGCGCCACGGCAAGCGCTGTCCGTCGCCTTGCCGCAACCTCAGCCAGCATGGTGTTTCGTTGAGACGCGGGTCCCGCAAGGCACGGGAAGCCCACTCCCTTGGTTTCAACACGTTGCTGGGCCAGCGGCGGTGAGGTTTGGCTTGGCAAGCCAAGAGTCCTATCGAGGGCTCCTGCCAACGGTCACCAGGAGTACCGGATTCCTGATCCAATGGTGCCTGCAGGTAGTCGCGGGTGGCTCGCTGAGTCGGCCTTGCGATGTGGCGTTAGGGACAAATACCTCTTCTGCGGCAGTCGCTTACGGGAATAGGGTGGCACAGAGTCGTTCCTCGTGAGCCTGGTGGGAGGCTGCGTCCGAGTGACCGGGGAGTTCGCAGGCCGGGCAGGTGAAACTGGGGGCGGTTGGCGGGCCTGAACTAGGCTTTCCGCGTTTTCCACTTGCCCCTTGTGAAGTCGGGGATCTCTTGCGGGGCGCCACCCTCTGCGATGGACTTGGCCGAAAGCGGAATGATCGAACTCCATGCCGCAGCGTCGTAGGCGTCGATAGGCGACGGCCCGCCGCGGCGCACGGCCTCCAGGAACTCGCGGATCACGAAAAAGTCGCCGCCACTGTGGCCACTGCCCTCGGCCTGTTTGCGCCATTTGACCCACAGGGGGTGTTCGAACTCCCGGCCGTAGTTGCCAAGAGGCTCCCAGCGGTAGCCCTTCGACCGGCCCTCGATCCAGATGCCTTCCGTCCGCGACTCGTAACTGGCTCGCACGCCCTGGAGGCTGTAGTAGGTGGTCGATGGGTGTGGACGCGCCGAGGCCGTGTCGTACCGCAAGTCGATCATGGCTCCCTTAGCCGTGCGGATCAGGACCGTCGTGGAGTCGGCCACCTTGAGCAGCGAGGTCGCCCAACGCTTCGAGAAGGGGGACAACGCGTGAACACCGCCCCCAGGTGGCAGTCCTGCTGGATCGTTCGCTGAGCCTTTCCTGTTACCAACCGAGCGGTTGGTAACAAACGCGGCACAGAATGGGCCACGGCGCTTCCCCGACCGCGAGTTCGCCGCGTCGATCGTCCCCGATCGCTGCTTGCGCGCATCGGAGGCCGCGCACGCGGCGCGAGACAGCAAACACCTCGTCCCAATCCTGGCACCACCGGAACCACATAGTACACGAGTCCAATATATATTAGTCGGCACACGCCAAGTACACGAAGCCCTTTGATCCGAAGAAACGCCTGCGACCGGGCGCCGGGACCCTCTACTTCCTTAGCGCCGACCGTCTTCCCGATGGCGCCGTTGCGTCTGCAGGCATCAAGGGTCAGGCCAAGGCCGACAGCGAGACGACTTGGGTGCCACAGGGGCAGGTCGAGGTCGTCAAACTCTGACGCGACGCTGTCCTCCCGCCTACCGTCGGATGAGGGCAACCCAATCCTGGCCGGCGTCGGCCGGGGGCGGTCCGATCGTGACCTTGCCGCCGCCTTGGACGCTCTTGCCCGACTTGATCGGTCCGCCGGCGCGCGGATTGAACCAGCCGACCGCCAGCGTGCCGCGCGCTTGCCGAAGGTCGAGTTCCGTTGTACCGCCCTTGGGCAGATACACCACGTATACCTCGCCCGGCTTGGCCAGGCAGTAGCGGCTGTTGTCGTTCTTCGCGTTCCCAACGAGGTTGTCTCGGCAGGTCATCTCCCAGAAGGGGACCTTGCCGCCGCGGAAGAACTCGAGGGCGTGTCGGCAGTAGTCCCACCACGCGTCGCGGCTGCGCCAGTCCTCGCACGTGAGGTCGGAGTGGGCGTGCTTGTAGCCGAAGTACCACTCGTTGCCCGCGCCGCCGGCTAGGAGGTTCCCCCAGAGACCGTTGCGGCGGCCGTCTTCGTGGGAACTGCCCGCGTCCTTGTCCGGACGCAGGGCGCGTGAGGCGTCGCCCGGCTCGTCGCAGGCCACGACCCAGACCTTGCCGGCCTTGACGGAGCGGTCGATGTAGTTCTTCGTCTGCTTGTGGACGTTCGAGAAGTCAGGGCGGTTCGTCTGCAGGGAGAAGCCCGTGATTGCCGACCCGGAACCCAACAGGTCGTAGTGGTTGGCCCCGTTGTGGATGACCACAAGGTGGCGGTACGGGTCGCAGCGGTGGAAGTACTCGGCCCAAGCCTTCTTCTGCTGCGTGGAGGCGTTGTTGATCTCCTCGCCCAGGTTCCAGTTCATCGCCAGGTGGTGGGCGAACCGCGCAATCAGTTCGCGGTAGTAAAGGCGGCGCTGGGGGCCGAGGTCGCCGCCGTCGAGCAGCAGTTCGTTCTCGGTCTCGAGGGTCTTGAAGTGCAGGTACAGGCCGAGCCTGTCGGCGTGCTCGAAGACGATCTCCCACTGCGCCAGCCGCGAGACGTCCATGTGGTGCCGGTCGTCGTAGTCCACGTAGGGGAAGGCGTTCTGGTCGTCACCGCCGATGTTCAGCGGCAGGAAGGAGAAGACGTTCATGCCCTCGGACGCCAGGTAGTTGAGGGCGCCGATCATCCCCTTTCCCTTGCCGCCGGCCCAGGAGGGGTCGCCCCGACGCCAGTCGCGGACATGGGCCTTCCACGTCTTGACGAAATTGTCCTTGTGGCCATCGGTCTTGAAGCTGCCGTCGAAGTCGGCATAGGCGAGGAAGTTCTCCGGCGCATCGGCCCCTTGCTTCAGGAAGTACTCACCCGTCTCGGCGAACCGAAGGTGCCGCTTGCCGACGTACTGCAGCCGTCCCTTGCCGCGATGGTCCCGACCCGTCTTGTCGGTCTTGGCCACAGTAAAGGTGCCCGTCTTGCCGTTGAACGGCGCCATCGCTTCGCCCAGCGCACCGCTGACCGCCGCGTTCTTGCCCATGGCGAACGTGATGGCGTACGTCCACTTGCCCGGCTTGTCGGGCGAGAGGTGAGCCCGCCACACCGTGCCGCACTCGGCCGAGGTGTTTGCCGCGTTGCCGTCGGCCGCGAAGTAGCCCGGCACGACGTACTTGGGTGCGCCCGACTCGTGCCGGAAGGTCACCGTCATCTCGTAATCTGTGAACGGGTTGGGCTCGTTGTCGAGTTCGTGCGCGAAAGGGCCGTCCAAGGTCAGCGTGACCTTGTGCCATGCCTTCAGGTCACCGCTGATCTCGACCGTTCCCTTGCCAGCGGGCCTGCGCGGACCGTGCACCGGCGGCCCGGGCTTTCGCGGCAGGGGCGTCTTGCCCTGCGTCCGCTGTCCGGTCCGAGACAGTTGAGGTCGTGCACGGGCGCGCGCGAGCGCCGGGCCACCGTCGGCGGGCGTGATCTCAAGACCTGACCATCGCGCGCGGCTGTGGCCGCTGCCGTCGGCGGAGCCGGTCTCGCCGCGCACTTCGATCACATCTCCCTTTCGGATGGCGACGCCCTTCCACGTATGGACGAACCGCGGCCCTTCCTCATACATCTGGCTTGCCACGGCCGTCTTGAACGTGCCGATGGACTTCTCGCCCACCAGCACCTCGTAAGTTGACGGCCCGTCGTTCTCGCCCACGGCATGGAGGGTCACGTCAAAGGTGCCGCTGCGGAAGGGGAATCCGGCCCGCGCGGCAGCCTTGGAACGGGCGTTCGGGTTGATGGCCAGCCACTTGTCCCGGTCCGCGTAGAAACCGCTGCCGTCGGCGCCGAAGTCCAGGGCGCTGAGGAACCCCGCGCCGGCCTTCGCCTGGGCAGCCGGCGCCGGGGCGGCGGTCGGCTGGGTCTCTGCGGCCCGGGCTGCGGCCGCCATCCCCTTCGGCACGGGGAACGGCTTGGGCAGCGTTCCCCTCTTGAGCCGCGGCGCGCGCCTCGCGCCTTCGATGCGGGCCTTCTTCTCGGTCGTCATCAGCCACTTGTCAAACTCCGTGCCGTCCTCGCGCATGCAGAAAGTGATGACGTGCTCGCCGGCCTTCTCGACGTCGAGGTACAGTTTGTACGGCTCGCCGCCGTGCTGTTTGGCGGTCCGCTGCTTGCTGCTCCAGACCCACTTCTGCTTGCCGGTCCACTGCATGCGCTGGCCGGAGTCGGGCCACTGCCCGTCGATGCCGACGTGCATCCCGTTGTCCTCGGTGTTCGTCGAGAAGATGCGGGCCCAGACGTAGTAGCGGCCGGGGGTGTTGAAGTAGACCTTGTACGAAAGGACGGCCATCTTGCCGGGGGTGTTGATGAAGTTCTGGCCGCCCACCAGTTTGTCGCCGTGGCTGCGACGGGTGTCGGGCAAGACCTCCAGGTACGCGCCGCCGCTTGCCGCGGCCGCATGGTTCGGGTCGCCGTCGGGGCTGACCTCAGGTGTGTGCTGCGGCGTGGTCAGATACCACCGGCGGACGCCGGTCAGCGTCTGCTTGAAGAAGTGTTCGGCCTCGACGGCCACTTGGCCGTCCACCTCCTCGAAGACCACGCTCTCGGAGACCAGCGGCGTCTTCGGCGCCACCCCTGCCGCCCACGACACGCTCCATGCAAACGCAGCCACCGTTACGAGAACCGTCCAACGTGCCGCCATCGTTGTTGTCCTTTCACCTCTTCCTGGCCTTCTTTGCCTGCCTTTCGGGAAGTGCCTCCAGAATCGACAGGCCTTTCAGCAGTTCGCGGAAGGACCCGGGCCGCCTGTCTTGCTCCGTCAGGATGCCTTTGTTGTAGGTGAACCCTTCGCTTGTCAGGTTCTTGATGGTCGGATTCCAACTGTCACCCGTTCGATCCATGGCGGCAGCGACCGAGGGCCCCCTGGCAAACTTGCCCTTCCGGTCGTTGGGATCCGGCCTGAGGCTCTTCAGGTAGGGTTTCGGCACGAACCCGATATGCTTCAGGGGTACGGGGGCGTTTGTGCCGAAGGTCACATGAATGTTCTCAACCGACGTGCCGTCCGCAAAAACACCGGGCTTGTAGAGGGGATTGTCCCGGTTGTGTGCCTCGACATAGCCCGGCCCCATCTGCACGCCGAACGCACAACCCCTCGCCTCGACACCGTCGACCTTGACCACGCCGTTCTGCGCTTTGTGCGGGCCGAGTAACACCGCGGACATCCCGTCTTCGCAGCAAATGTCTTTGGCTGTGATGTTGTGGATGCCACCGTTAAGCCCTCCGGCGCCGGTTTCCAATCGAAGGGTCACGCCGCCCCCTGTGGCACTCAGGTGTTCGAAGTGAATGGTCTTGCCCGCATGCATCTGGACCAATCCGTAGCCCGGCCTGCAATTAGTGCTCTTGCAGTTCTTCACCAGGCCGTCGGTGGGCCTGAACACCTCCCAATTCCTGGCCTCTGCGGGTTTCGCGGGCGTGAAGATGACGGCGCAATAGGTTGTGAAGTTGTCCTTCACGACGAAATCGGAAAGCAGGAAGTTCCTGACCTGCCGGCAGTTCACGGCCCGTATGCCTTCCCCTTCCGCGTACGTGCGGTCGGAGTAGTCAATGATGAAGGAGCCGCCCATCCCCCGTATGCTGACGTTCTCGATGTGCCCCTTCTCTCGCCTGCCGGGGACACTCAGCGTGAAGGCCACCGTCTTTTCGCCTTTGGGCCAGTAGGGTTTGATGACGGTGTTCTTCTCGATGAGAAGATGGACGTTGGATTTCATGTAGATTCCGGAACACCGGTACACGCCTTTGGGAAGCACCAGCCGTCCGCCCCCGGCTGCGGAGATGTCATCGATCGCCTTCTGGAGCGTGTCGCTCTGGTTCTTCTGCGCGTTGTCGTCGACCAGACCGTAATCGGTCTTCAGGTTCTTCACCGGCCCGTTGGGATCCATGGTGTCCTTGTATTCCGCCCTGACAGGGATGGCCAGCGCGATGAGGGCTATGATCCGCAGCGCGTGCTTCATGGGTTCATTTCCTCGTATGGGTTCTCTGAGTCGGAGGATGACCTGCCCTCAACTCTGATCCGAGATTTCCCATTTGGCTCTGGCTGACCCCGCTGGCCAGCACTTCCGGCGGCCATCGTAACGCCTCATGGCCCGCAGAGTCAAGCGCGACCGGGCCGATGCCTGAAATGCGGTCATCGGGTGACGTTCCGGGAGCGACGGCAAGCACTCAGCAATCTGTCCTGAAGCCAAGAAAGTCATGCTGGTCCTTGCTGCTGCACGCCGTCCCTGTGCCCCCTCGTGGTCTGCCAGCTTGGCGTGGCGGCCTCTGTTCATCCCGCTCTCTCTAGCACCGGCAGCAGCCGCAGTCGCCGGATGTCCCAACTCCCCGCCTGATACTGGAAGCTGTGGTAGAAGACCTTCGGCTTGTACGGAGGCCGGCCCACCGGGCGGCGCAGCAGGTGGGCGATGTGTCGCCGCAGAACGTTGTTGGCCTTGAGCCGGATCGCGTAGGAGTACCCCTCCGCTTCGAGATAGGCGTACAACTCCGGCATAGCGAAGGCCGCGTCCCCTCGGAAACACTTGGGGATCGCCAGGGACCGGTACTGCTCACCTGTCATCACTTGTCAACATCGGAGGTTAGGCAGGGCGCCCGGCGGGAGAGGCGTAAGGCCCTATCACGGTCGATGCGGATGCCGGACCGCATATTCATGGCCTCGGCCAGTTTGATTGACGTGGCTCCTGGGGCGAGTTTGCTCTGATCCAGGTCCTTTAAGCGGTGATGAACCCGATGGTCTCAATCTGGAGAAGCTGCGAAAGAACCTGCCCGTGCGGTGCGATGATCACAGGGAGAGCCACTTGTGATTACTTCTCCATTTCCCAACTCGCCACAACGACATATCGATACCCAAAGGGCATCCGCTTGAGCGGCTGATTGGGTTCTTGGAGAGCCTTGCCATCCGGGGTTGATTGGATCGCCTCAAACCGGCCATGCAGCGTTAAGCAGTTGTCCAACTCACTCTTCCGGGGAGGCGTCACTCCTTTGGGGAATACCGCGTGATACTCGGCCTTCTTTTCGGAATGCTTGAACACCATCTCCGTACCCTCGGGATAGTGCCTGCCCTGGCCGCACAACAGTGGCCGCTGCGTCGTGTAGGCGGGAGCATACATGTCAACGTACGTCACGCCGTGCAGCTCAGCCGTAGCCGTTCCAATGATTTCCGAGTTTGAGCAGTTCATTGACACACAAGCAATAGCGCTAAGGCCCATCGCCATGTAGACTCTTGGCATGACCTGATCCTTTCTAGCCGGGATTTCCCGGATAGCCTCCGGCCGACGACCGCCGTCGGCCTTCCTGTCGATTCCGCCGCCGACCGCGAGGCGGGCAAGCCCCTTCTATGCTCGACGGCGGGATAGTTCGGTCGCTTCTGGGGGATAATCTGGCCCCAAGCAGCTTGCGCAGAGGTCTTCATCGCGGCACCATTTCAGTCAGGCGCAGCCGTCAAATATGCTCCCGGACCGCTCGTCCAGTCATCTAGCGAGTACCCACGACGATTGCTCAACGCCGTCGAGGGGCAGGTTGAATGTCATCTTGAAGGTACGCGACGTCTCGTCGTAGTCGGTCTGCCAGCAATCATTTCCGTTGACCGACTGGTCCAGCGGCTCGCGGGCGCCACCTTGAAGTCGGTACAGCGTATGTCCGGTTGCTGACGGAAGCCCTTCGAAGCGGATCGGAACGACACCGACGCCACCCTTGATAGTGACATGGACTTCCGGCTGTGTGGCAGCCACCACGATGGGGTAGTTCCGCCGTAACTTGCCGCCAGTGACGCTTACCCTCAGATCGTTGTCGAAGGCTTCCCGATGGACGGTCTTCCAGGATTCGGGATTCTGGTCGAGGTGTGAACGGAAGACCTCGTTGGGACCGTAGTAGTCGTCCGCGATACGCGGCACGGTGATCCACTCCATCTCCATGTCAATCGTATCGCCGGCCATGAACTGAGTAACGCCCTTCGGGACGACCAGTTCCATGTTGAGGCCCGCCAGCTTCCTGGCTCTATCGGCCAGATGCACGGGGAATGATACGATGGGGTTGCGATACTCCCTGCCACCGCAGACGGCTTTGAACGAACGGATGATCAATGCCCGGCTGCCCGTGCCCCAGTCTCTGTTGTTCGTGAAGAAGGAGCCGGGGAATGCGACCCACCAGGGGGCCGGGCCTGCAAGGGCAACCTGCTCCTTGAAGACACTCCTGGCCTTCACGGTTCCTGGCACCACGTGCTCCGCGATAAGACCATCGCGGTTGCCGTATGCGATCCGAGGAGTCAACAGGCCTCCGGTCGGCCCCATCTTGAACAGGTAGGCGCCCTCCGTGCTGAGCTGGTTCCTGAAGCGATAGCTGAACTGCTGGAACACTCGGTTGTAGTCGTCTGTGCGAAGCGTGCCGATGCGGGCGCCAAAGGCGATGTCTCGGTTCTTGCCGTAGTAGCCGCCATGGCGCACGTCCGTGAGGCACGGGCCGTGGGCCAGGTAGGCCGTCTTGAGTTCGGTCGGCATGAGTTTGCTGCCGGCACTCCTCTTGACGGCGATCCAGTCGCCGCCCCAGCCGCCGTCCGTCCAGCTCCATTTCCGGCCGTTCTTGCCGTTCCTGGTCATGAGCATGCGAACGTCGGTAACCATCATGCCGGTGAGGCTGTTGTCCATGTCGAAGCAAATCGTCTCACCCCAGCACCCGATGGCGAGCTGGTCCCACCGGCCATTGCCGCCATAGCCCCACAGGCTCAACTGGGCGTGAGATGCCGAAGGGAACTTCCCCCAGAAGCCGTAGGCGATTCGAAGCCGGTAGTGGCTCCTTCCGGGTGCGAAGGGCAGAATCGCGTAGAACTTCGAGTATGCCCCGTGATGCCAGTTCTTGCTGAGCTGAACGGGAATGCCGGTGGGCTTGCCTTCGGCGTCGCACAGGATCGGTATCTGTCCCGTGATGTTCGCGGGCCTCTTGACGTCCAAGAGCACCGGGACGTACTGCCAGAACCCGCTCCTGTTGTCGGTCTTCAGCTCGACCTCGTCGTACGCCCGGATGTCGGTGTACCCCGCCCGCCAGTCGCGGTCGAACTTGGGGATGTCGATGACGTAGGCGCCCAGCTTGGGTTCGTGTCGGACGCCGTACTTCATGCCTTTGCTGCCGGATGCCGCGATCGTCACCGGCGCATTGACCCATGGATCGCTCACCACGGGGCAATGCAGAACGACCTCCCTGGCCTCGCCCATGGGCCAATCTCCGACGATCTGCTTGCTCGCGCGCCATTTGCCCAGAGACACGCGCACCGTGGCGCCCTTTAGACTGGGTGCTGCGCCCAGCTTGCCAGCCGTTCCATTCGCATCGAAACTCATCTGCCAACCCAACCCTTTCCGGTTGAATCGCGCGGGAGTCCTCGCATGGGCTCGGATCTCCTGCGGCGTGAGCGCGCGATTCCAGATTCGCAGCTCGTCGAACAGAGCATGGATGGGCTTGCCACGGCCGTCCGGGCGGTTGCCGATTCGCAGGCTGTCTCTGCCAGGGACACGAACCTTGCCGACCTTGGTCGCCCCCGCCGGCCTGCCGTCCACGAACAGTCTGAGTACACGGCTGTCGTAGGACATTGCCAGATGGTGCCAACCACCAGGGGACAGCACCTTGCGCTTCTCGACCTTGAAGATGTTCTGCCGCCCACCGCCAATGTTCATGATCGCCGTCACGTTGTCGCGATTGCACCGGAAGCCGAAGTTGCCCTCATGCGATTCGTTCCGGTTCTTGCCCACGAGCCAGTGGTTCCGATTGAGGCGCGCCAGCTTCGGAGGCACTTTGACCCAAGCTTCCAGCGTGAAGACCTGCGAGTCCATCTTGGCGCGATGGGAGACGTCAATGGCTTTCCCCCGTATCACCAGCCCTGCACCGACGACGCCCGGGCACGGGCCTTGTTCGTATGCGACGTCCGGCGCGATACTCACCGTGAATGTCATGGCGGACGGCCACGCAACAAGATCGAGCGAACTCACCGTCTCGAGGACCTTGCCGCTGGCGTCCTGGAACTCCAGCCCGGTAAGCCGGTAGCGCTGCGTGAAGCGGCCGGACTCGAACAGGAGGACATGACGCGGGTCCTTGACTCGTCCGGCAAGGCAGTTCAGCGCTCGGTACACCTTGCCTTGATGTTCAATCTCGATCTTCAGCGGCTCGGGCAACAGCCTACCCATAGGCCGCCCGCCCGTCGCCACGGCAGCGCCATACCCCGGGCCGTCAAGCCTGCCCAGGCGCGCTTTCGAGAAATCGGCCAGGTCCAGAACGAAGCCGTAGCGACCAGACTCGATGCATAGAAGATCCGTGCTTGCATCGCCCTTCTCTTTACGGAAACCGTTGGGCCAGTAGGCAAAGCTGTAGTCGCATGGCCGTAACGGACGGTCCGAGGACTCCGCTGTTGTCCTTCTGCCGCCCTTCTGTTCACCAGCCGCCGCATCAATCCGTATCCATGGGCCTGCTGCAACGAACAGACCGACCGTGGCGGCGAGAACAACGATCATGCTCCTGTGCATCATCACTCCCTGCGGTACATCCGCAGACCGGATTCCAAGTGGAATCGGGGCTCTGTTCGATCGTGCAAGTGCGGGCCTACCTGTTGGCCGGACCTTCCGGTTGCCAGTACCTCATAGAAGGTAACTGCGGCGTAAGGCCAACTCGGATCCATTCTGCGTAGGGCTCCGGGTCGTGCTTGCACAGGACATGCTTCTGCAACTGAGCATGGCAATGCCCCTGCTCAATTGAAGTCCAGTGAGCAAGGGCTCTGGATCGTGCTCAACCGGGATTCCCCAGATAGTCCCTGGCTGACGACCACCGTCGGCCTTTCTGATGATTTTATCGCTGATCGCAGCATCCGCAAGCGACTATTCTGCTGGACGGAGGGGGAATCGGGCCGTTTTTGGATCATGATGTCCCCCAAACCGACGCTTGCAGAAACGTTCACTTCCAATCCGCACAGACATTCCCCGTCGCCTCCGCACGCTGGGGCTGTCTCGACGATTCTCGCCATTATCCCGGCACCGTCTCGGGCACCCGCAGCCCCGCCCCGGATCCTAGACTGGAGCCCCCCGCGCGCAGCGCATTTGCAGCGCGCAAATTACCCCGTACGCCATCACCTGTCCATCATACGTCAACTACGCCACGAAGGACTGGAAGTTGCAGGGGTCGAACAACGGGTCGAGCTGGACAGACCTCCACACCGTGACCGATGAGGACAGTTGGACCGCCAGCGAGACGAAGGCCTACGACGAAGGCGACTTCACCAACACCACCGCCTACCGCTACTACCGTCTCCACATCACCGAGGCCAAGTTCGGCAGCTACGCCGGCGTGGCCGAACTCCACCTGCCGGCACCGCCCGTGGGGCCTGATTTCCGCCACGACTTCGAGGTCACACACCAGTCCGGCACGACCGGGCGCGCGGCCGTCTGGGCACTCTCCAACGACCTCGACGACGTCAAGAACTGGGACGATGACGACGATGAGGCCGTCTCGGTCACACTGGTCGGGGCCGCCAGCCCCACCCTCGTCCTGACGGATCACGAGAGCGCCGCCAGCGATACCAGCACCGCCCTGACCACGCAGACCACCTACTACTGCACCGTCGAGCGCACCGCCGACACGACCGTCGAGTGTCGCATCTACTCCGACCTCGGCCGCACCACCCTGGTCGATACCCTCAGCGTCTCCGTCACCAGCGGCCGCACGTGGCGGTACCTGGTGGCGTGCAACTCCTACAATGACAACGAGGCCGACGCCATCTCCTTCGACGTCGAGAACCTCCGTGCCGGCGATGAGACGATCGACTACTACTACAACACCGCGTGGCAGGTCGTCGAGGAACGAAAAGACGGCTCTTCCGACCCGCTGGCCCAGTACGTCTGGGACATCCGCTACATCGACGCCCCCGTCCTCAGGTGGCGCGACGACAACCTG
>CBFCZU010000135.1:0-11774 GCA_965602635.1 uncultured Planctomycetales bacterium
TCCCGCCCGATCTGCACGCCGACTTCCTGGCGCTGGTGGACAAGGTAGTCCAGCTCAGCGAGGCCTTGCTGGACACGGCCGAGCACCTCGCCCAGCTCCAGAAGGAGGCCTTCACGGGTCCCGGGGCCGACGACGTGCTGGCGAAGATTCAGCAGGTATGCCACATGGAGTGGGAGTCCGACAAGCTCAGCCGGCGCTTCGCCCGCCGCTACTTCGCCAGCGACGCGCTCGACCCGGTGGACATCCTGATCCTGGAGAAGCTCTGCCAGGCGCTGGGCGGCATCGGCGACCACGCCGAGAACGTCGGCAAGAACCTACGTCTGATGATAGCCCGCAAGTAGCCCCCCGACCGAGGAGCCGCAGTGCTGACAGCGACGGCCCTGCTCGTTATCGCCATCCTGGCCGGGCTGTACATGGCCTGGAACATCGGCGCCAACGACGTGGCCAACGCCATGGGCACGTCGGTGGGCTCGGGCGCGCTGACGATGCGCAAGGCCGTCGTGCTGGCGGGGGTGTTCGAGTTCTGCGGCGCGTTCTTCGTCGGGTCCAACGTCGCCGACACGATCAAGGGCGGCATCGTCCCAGCCGGCAGCTTTGCCGACCCGATGGTGCTGGGAATCGGCATGCTCTCGGCCCTGCTGGCGGCGGCGCTGTGGCTGAACGTCGCGACCTTCTGCGGCCAGCCGGTCTCGACCACCCACGCGATCATTGGGGCGGTGATAGGCTTTGCGGTGGTCTCGATCGGACCGCAGGCCGTCCGCTGGTCCAAGATGGGCGCCATCGCCGCCAGTTGGGTCATCTCGCCGCTGGTGGGCGGGCTGCTGGCGTACGTCATCTACCGCTGCATCCGCCGGTTCGTGCTGCAGGCACGCCATCCGGTTTACATGGCCAAAATGGCCGTGCCGCTGGGCTTCGGGGCGGTCGTCTTCGTCATGACCCTCTCGATACTGTATCGGGGCCTGCCGAAGCTGCGGCTGGACATGCCGCTGTGGAAGGCCCTGCCGCTGGCCGCCGCCGCCGGGCTGTTCATGGGCGGGATGACCCACCTGCTCATTCGGACCCGGACGCGCAACCGACACATCCGCATCGACCAGCGCTACGAGACCATCGAGCGCTGGTTCTCCCGGGTGCAGGTGATGACCGCCTGCTACCTGGCCTTCGCACACGGCGCCAACGACGTGGCAAACGCCATAGGCCCCCTGGCGGGGGCGGTAAAGGCCTTCAGCTCATCGGACAGCGTCGTCGCCGCCAGGACGGTCGTGCCGACGTGGATGCTGGCCCTGGGGGGCGTGGGCATAGTCATCGGGCTGGCGACGTACGGATACAAGGTCATCGAGGCCATCGGCAGGAAGATCACCGAGATAACGCCCACCCGCGGCTTTTCCGCCGAGTTCGGCACGGCCACCACCGTGCTGGTCTGCTCCAAGCTGGGTCTGCCTGTCTCCACGACATTCGTGCTGGTCGGGGCGGTGATGGGGGTGGGCGTGGCGCGCGGGTTCGGCGCGATCGACCTGAAGGTCATTCGCAGGATCTTCGCCTCCTGGTTGATCACGATTCCGATCTCGGCCGTCTTCGCCGCCATCATCTACTGGACGCTGATAGCCCTGCGGGCCTAGGGGCGACACCGGGGCCCCAGCGAACGCTTGCAGACGCCGGGGCGGGACGTATAATGTCACCTGCCCCCCGCGGGAAGCGAGTAGGGATGAAAAGCTCACGGATGACAACGGCACTGGCCCTGGGCGTAGCGGCGCTGCTGGCGGCGCCGGCCTGGGGCGAAGACGAAGAGCTGGTCCGGCGCGAAGGCAAGTGGGTCAAGCTCGCAAAGCCCGCCAAGGGCACCCCCGCCGGCGAGGCCGCCATCGTCAGGCAGCTTGTCGATAGGCGCAAGTTCCGCTCCGCCCTGCGCAGCGCCAAGAAGTTCCTCAAGCGCTACCCCACCCACAAGCTGCGGGAGGACGTGTTCTGCCTGGCCGGCGACGCGGAGATGGGCCGCGGGCGCTACTGGCAGGCCTACGAGTGGTACGAGAAGCAGATCAGCGAGTTCCCCACGGGCCCCCGGCTGGAGCAGGCGCTTGACAAGGAGATGATGATCGCCCGGGCATTCCTGGCCGGGAAGAAGCGGATCGCGCTGAAGGTGCTGCGCCTGAAGGCATTCGACGACGGGATCGAGATCATGCACCGGGTTGCCGAGCACGCCCCCGGCACCGAGCGGGCGGAGCTGGCGCTGCTGGCGGTGGGCGACCATCACTTCGGCAAGGGCCAGTGGCAGGGGGCGGTGGACAGCTACGACGCGTACCTGCGGCTGTTCCCCAAGTCGCGTCGTGCCATCCACGCCCGGCTGCGGGCGGCGGAGGCCATGCGAAGGTCATACCGCGGATCGAAGTGGGATGAAACGCCCCTGATCGAGGCGGAGCAGCGGTACAAGGACTTCGCCCTGCGCCACCCCGCCGTGACCAGGAAGATCGGCGTGGACAAGGTGCTCAAGGAACTCCGCTCTGCCCGGGCGGCCAAGCGCTACCAGGTGGGGCAGTACTACCTGCGGACGGGCAAGCGCGAATCGGCCGCATACTACTTCAAACTGGTGGCCAGGGATTTCGCCGACACCGAGTGGGCCGGGCGGGCGCTGGCAGAGCTGGCGAAGATCGCCCCTCCCGCGAAGGCTCCGGCCAAGGCCGTCAAGCCAACCGCGGCCCCTGCCGGCAAGGCGCCGGCCAAGAAGGAGCCCAAGAAATGAAGCCAACCTGCATCGCACTGGCGCTGTCGTCGGGGCTGCTGCTGGCCGGCTGCGGACTGGCCACCAACCCCGACCCGAACGTCGGCTACACCATGGCAAGCCAGTACCGCCAGGGCATCCGCACCGTGTACCTGCCTATCTGGCGCCGGGCAAAGGACGAGTACCGCCGCGACATAGAGATCAGACTCACCGAGGCCCTCGCCAAGCGGATCGAGGCGGAGACCCCATACAAGATCGTGGACAAGCGGTTCGCCGACACCGAGCTGAGCGGCACGCTGATGGAGGTGGAGCAAACGGTGCTGAGCTACGACCCGCGCTCGGGGATGGCCCGGGAGATCCAGCTGCGCCTGATCGTGGATTTCACCTGGACGGACCTGCGAACGGGCAAGCCGATCGTGGAGGAAACGAAGTTCTCGGCCACCTCCGAGTATATCCCGCCGTGCCCCTTCTCAGAGAACTTCTTCCAGGGCAGCGAGCACGCCATCAACAGGCTTACCCAGCGGATCGTGGAGCGGATGCACGAACAGTGGTGAGGGCGGGCCCGCGGCTGGGTCCGCCGGGGCTTCTCAGCCGGCCTGCTGGGCGGTTTAACCTCCAGGGCCTAGGCCGCGTTGTCGATACACTCAGAAGGATCGCCGGTGCGTCGCGCTCGAATCGGCCAGCGGAAAATGGTAAAATATCGGGGCTGGCCAACAAGCACGCCCCGCCGGCGTACATAGAATACAGGAAACGATGCCTCCGGAACCGCCCAACAAGCCACCCATGAAGCGCCCCACGCCGCCGCCCATGCGCTTCGGCAAGAACATCATGGGCTGGATCGTCGTCACCATGCTGGTGGTGATGCTGGCGAGCATCCTGATGCCCAAGTTCATGCGCCGGGCGGAACTCAAGCCCTTCGAGCTGCTGGCGTATGCCAAGAACGACCAGATCAAGACGCTCATCATCAACGAGCAGAACAGCAGCATCGAGGGCGAGCTGATCCCCGACATCCCCGGGCGGAAGAAGGACGCCCCGACCAAGTTCAAGTTGCCCGTCGGCTTTGAGGCGGGCAAGCCCTTCATGGATGAGCTCTGGAAGGCCATGGAAGGCAAGCGGGCGCAACCGGTATTCGCCGACCCGCCAGGCTTCTTCGAGAAGGTCTTTCCCTACCTGCTGCTGTACGGCGGGCTGTTCCTGCTGATCTGGTTCCTGCTGTTCCGCCGTGCGGGCCAGGCCGGCGGCGGGGCGGGCTTCCTGAGCAGCTTCGGGCGTAGCCGCCACCGCCTGACCACCAAGGAGCACACCAACGTCACCTTCGCCGACGTGGCGGGGATCGACGAGGCCAAGGAAGACGTCGCCGAGATCATCGAGTTCCTGCGGAACCCGCGTAAGTTCCAGCGGCTCGGGGGGCGGATCCCGCGCGGCGTGCTGCTGGTGGGCGAGCCGGGCTGCGGCAAGACCCTGCTGGCCAAGGCCATCGCCGGCGAGGCGGACGTGCCCTTCTTCAGCATCTCCGGCAGCGACTTCGTGGAGATGTTCGTCGGCGTGGGGGCATCGCGCGTGCGAGACCTGTTCCGCCAGGCCAAGGAGTCGTCCCCCTGCATCATCTTCCTCGACGAGATCGACGCGGTGGGGCGCCGCCGCGGGGCGGGCTTCAACGGCGGCGGGCACGACGAGCGCGAGCAGACGCTCAACGCCATCCTGGTGGAGATGGACGGCTTCGAGACCTCCGACCAGGTAATCGTCATCGCCGCCACGAACCGGATGGACGTGCTCGACCCGGCGCTGACGCGCCCGGGGCGGTTCGACCGCCAGGTGGAGGTGCCCCTGCCGGACATCAAGGGCCGATGCGAAATCCTGAAGATCTACATCGCCAAGGTCAAGGCCGGTCCGGACGTGGACCTGCACCGCCTGGCCCGGGGCACGCCGATGTTCAGCGGCGCCGACCTGGAGGCCCTGATTAACGAGGCCGCCATTGCCGCGACCATGGCGAGCAAGGAATCCGTGGACATGGCCGACCTGGAGGAGGCCCGCGACAGGGTCCGCTGGGGTCGGTCGCGAAAGAGCCGCGTCATCGACGAGCGCGAGAAGGAGATGACCGCCTACCACGAGGCCGGCCACGCCCTCGTCCAGATGCTCAGCCCGGACGCCGATCCGCTTCACAAGGTCTCGATCATCCCCCGCGGCCCGGCCGGCGGGGCGACCTTCGCCCTTCCCGAGAAGGACCGCTACATGTACACCCGCCGCTGGTGCGAGGCCGCCATCGGCGTGTTCGTGGCCGGGAGGATCGCCGAGGAGATCTTCTGCGGAGACCTCGACAGCGGCGCCGCCGCCGACATCGCCCAGGCGACCGAAGTGGCCCGGAAAATGATCACCGAATGGGGCATGAGCGACAAGCTCTCCTTCGTCAGGTACGCCCCGTCCGTCCAGCGCCCCAGCGTCTTCGACCTGTCCGGCAAGGAATACTCCGAGAAGACCGCCGAGACGATCGACGCTGAGATAAAGGCCATCATGGACAAGGCCTACGAGCAGACGCGCGAGATGATCCAGGCCAACGGGGAGAAGGTCAAGCGCATCGCCGAGAATCTGCTGAAGTACGAGACGCTGGACGCGGCCGACGTCGAGAAGATCATCGCCGGCGAGGAGCTGGACAAGCCGTCCATGAGCGAGCTGCTGGACCGAGAAGCGGCCAAGACAGAGCCCCGGACTCCGCCGGCGGTGCCCGACGTGGGCGAGGCGCCGGGCGTGGGAACCGTCCCCGAGCCGGGCTAGAGCTAGAGCCTTCCGATAACGCGATGCCCGCGACGCTGGACGAAATCCTCAACTCGCACCGCACCGGGCGCGCCGTCGTGGTGGGCGTGCTGAACGTCACCCCGGACAGTTTCTCCGACGGGGGGGATTTCTACGACCCCGCCGCCGCGGTCGCCCAGGCGCTGTGCATGGTGGCCGAGGGCGCCGACATCATCGACGTCGGGGCCGAGTCCACCCGCCCGGGCTCCGAGCGGGTCTCCGCCGCCGATCAGATCCGCCGGCTCGAGCCCGTCCTGCCCGAGGCCGCCAAGCTGGACGTGACCGTCAGCATCGACACCACGCTGGCCGAGGTGGCGCGGTTCGCCCTGGACGCGGGCGCGGAGATGGTCAACGACGTCTCCGCCGGACGGGACGACGGCGAGCTGCTTCCGCTGGCGGGGCGGCGCGGCGCGCCGGTGGTGCTGATGCACATGCTCGGCGCCCCCAAGACGATGCAGGCCGACCCCAGCTACGACGACGTGGTGGCCGAGGTGCGCGACTTCCTGGCGGAGAGGCTGGCGGCGGCTGAGGACGCCGGCGTGCCCAGGGAACGATGCATCGTCGATCCAGGCATCGGGTTCGGCAAGCGGCTGGAGCACAACCTGGCCCTGCTGGCGGGGGTGGGCGTCCTGGGCGAGCTGGGCGCGGCGGTGATGGTTGGCCCGTCGCGGAAGCGCTTCATCGGCGAGCTGACCGGCCAGGGCGACCCGCAGCAGCGGCTTGGAGGCACCATCGCCGCCTGCCTGCTGGCGCGGGCCAACGGGGCGACGATCTTCCGCGTCCACGACGTGGGCGAGACGGTCCAGGCGCTTGCCGTGGCGGGCGCCATCGCCCGGGCCGGGGCGGCGGAAGGCTGACCTCCCCCCTCCCGGCGCGGAAAAAACCCGCTCGCCCCCTACAGGCCGCTTCGGCCCCATGACGATGTAACATATAATGCCCCCGTCTTCGGGCGGTCAGGTGAGAACCTAGAGGGCACCCGCATGGGCGAGCTGTTCCAGGCCATCAGGACCTACGTTCACCGCGTCGGCACCTCCTACGATCCACTGGAGGTGATCGTGGAGATGGCGCTGATCGCGGCGGTGGTCTGGCTGGTGGTTCGCTTCCTGCGCGGCACCCGGGGCGCGAGCCTGCTGAAGGGAGCGGCCGTGGTGCTGGGGGCGGTTTACCTCTGCATCCGCCTGCTGCCGAAGAACCCCGACCGCGGGTGGGAGCGGATCGGCTACCTGTACGGGCAATTCCTGATCTTCGCCTTCGTGGCGGTGGTGGTCGCCTTTCAGCCGGAGCTCCGCCGCGCCCTCTCGACCATCGGGCGAGGCCGGCTCTTCGGCGGGCCGAGAACCTACCTCGAAGAGGAGATCGCCGCCCTGATGGAGTCCGCCGGCTACCTCTCCCGCAACAAGATCGGGGCGATAATCGCCATGGAGCGAAAGGTCGCCCTGGGCGGGCTGACGGAATCGGGCACGCCCATCGACGCCGAGCTTTCCGCGCCCCTGCTCAACACGCTCTTCTACCAGGGCACGCAGCTCCACGACATGGGCGTGATAGTCCAGGGCGGGCGGATAGCGGCTGCCGGCTGCCAGTTCCCGCTGGCCGAGAGCGAGGACGCGGACGCCTCCCTGGGCACGCGCCACCGCGCCGCCCTGGGACTGGCACAGGAGACCGACGCGGTCCTGATCGTGATCAGCGAGGAAACCGGGCGCATCTCCGTCGCCTCCGAGGGCCAGCTCCATATCGGCCTGGAAACCGACGCACTCCACGAACTGCTGCGGGCGACCCTCGCGCCGAAGCAGCCCTCCTGGCTGGGCAGGCTGCTTGGGCGCCGCTCGCCCGACAAGACCAAGGCGACATAGCCCATGAGCGCCAGGCTGGCCAAGTTCAGGAAGCCGCCGCCCCGCCGCTTCAGCCGCGAGTGGTACGTGGAGGGGCTGCGCACCGCCATCTGGGTGGCCATCATCACCACGCTGATCTGGGTCTATGCCGACATACACTTCACGAAGGAAGAGGAGCTTCAGGTAACGCTGCTGATCCAGGCCCGCCCGGCCGAGAAGATGATCGTCCTGAGCCCGTCGAACATCGCCGTCAGGCTCAAGGTCAAGGGCAGGAAGTACGTCATCGACCAGTTCGGCGGGACGCAGCTCTCGTACGACCCGGCCGAGGAATTGCGGCCGGGGCTGCACCGCGACGTCAACACCATTGATATCGTCAGGCGGCTGCTGGATGTCAGCCGCGCCGGGCTGGAGGTCATCTCGGCCCATCCCAACAAACTGGACATCCACCTGGACCGGCTCGAGCGGGTACCCGGCGTGCCCGTCATGCTCGACTACCCCCTGGCCAAGGTGAGCGGCGTGAAGCTCTCCCCCGAGCGGGTTGACCTGTTGGTCCCCGCCAGCCGGGCCGGGCAGATCGTCAAGGAGGGGCTGCGGATCCTGGCCAGGGTAACGCCCACAGGCAACCTGCCCGTGGGCGAGCCCGTCACCAGGCAGGTTCTCCTTGTGGCGCCGGGCCCGGGATGCCGGCTGGAGCCGGAAGCCGTCACGGCCACCTTCACCGTCAGCGAGCAGGTGGGCAAGAAGGAGTTCGTCGTCCCGGTCCGGACCACAACGCCCTGGGCCTGGGGCGCCGACGACACCTGGAGCAAGTACAAGCTTGAGGCAAAGCCCGGGGAAACCTGGACCCGCACCATCGTCGTTTCGGGCAGCCCGATCGAGCTGGAGAAGCTCCGCACCAGGGCCCAGGAGATCCGGGCGTACATCGTGCTGAAGGAAAGCGACCTCAAGCCGGTGGGAAGCTGGCTGCCGGGGACGGTGAGCGTGCAGTTCCCCGCGGACCTGAAGGTCGGCCTTGCCGAGCCCGTGCCGCCGGTCAATTACCGGATGGTCAAGCGGGCCGAGACGGTGGCCGCGCCCTCGTAGCAGCTCCCCTCTCCTCCGCCGCTTGCCATCGGGCCCCTTTGGCAGTTAGATAGGTGATGCCATGGACGCTACAGACTACGTAAGAGAGCTTGCCACGTCGGCGGGCGCCGCTGCCGCCGCTCTGGCCGTAAGCAGCGGAGCGGCCAGGAACGCCGCGCTCGCCGCCTGCGCCAAGGCCGTCCGGGAGCGCGCCGCCGACCTCCAGGCCGCCAACGCGAAGGACCTGAAGGCCGCCGCCAAGGTCGGGCTGGCCGAGGCTATGATCGACCGCCTGACGCTGACGGATCAGCGGATCGAATCCATGGCCGCCGCCTTGGAGGCCATCGCCGCCCAGGTCGATCCGGTCGGGCAGACCATCGCCGCCTACAACCGCCCCAACGGTCTGCGGATCGAGAAGCGGCGCGTGCCGCTGGGCGTGGTGGCGATCATCTACGAGTCGCGCCCGAACGTCACGGCCGACGCCGCCGGGCTGTGCCTCAAGAGCGGCAACGCGGCAATACTCCGCGGCGGCAAGGAGTCCATCCACTCCAATCTGGCGATCGGCGAATGTCTTGCGGCGGGCCTGGCCGAGGCCGGCCTCCCCCCGGCCGCCGTCACCGTCATCGACAAGACCGACCGGGCCGTCGTTGCCGCCCTGGCCACCGCCGAGGGGCTCATCGACCTGATCGTGCCCCGCGGCGGCGAGGGGCTGATCCGCGCCGTCGTCGAGGCCGCCACCATCCCCGTCATCAAGCACTACACCGGCAACTGCCACGTGTACGTCCACGCCGACGCCGAGGCGGACATGGCCAGGAAGATCGTCCTCAACGCCAAGTGCCAGAGGCCGGGGGTCTGCAACGCCGTTGAGACGCTGCTGGTCCACGCCGACCACGCCAACGCCGGCGGGCTGCTCTCGGCAATCCTCGCCGACCTGCTGGCCGCCGGGGTCGAGCTGCGCGGCGACGAGCGGACAGCCGCCATCGAGCCAAAGGTCAAACCGGCCGGTGACGACGACTGGCGAACCGAGTACTTGGCGCCGATCCTGGCGGTCAAGGTGGTTGACTCGCTCGACGAGGCCATCAGGCACATCAACACGTACGGCAGCAAGCATACCGACGCGATCGTCACGGGCGACATCGCGGCGGCACATGCCTTCGTCGCGGCCGTTGACAGCTCCTCGGTAATGGTCAACGCCTCGACGCGATTCTCCGACGGCGGGGAGTACGGGCTGGGGGCCGAGGTCGGCATCAGCACCGACAAGCTCCACGCCCGCGGACCCATGGGCGCCGAGGACCTCACCACCTACAAGTGGATCGTCACCGGCAACGGCCACGTCCGCGAGTAGGCGGGAGCCTCATGGGCGCAGATTGGGGCGGAAGGTGGACCACCGGGTCCAACACTTCGACTACAGCGGCGAGCAGGGCGGCGACGTGGACCTGGCGGCGGCCAAGCAGGCGCTGCTCGGGTTCGACTGGGACGGCGAGGTTGGCAGGTTCGTCTCCGAGCAGCGAAAGGGCCGCGACGTCTGCCCGCCCGGCGTGACCTTCGTGCTGGACGAGAGGCACAAGCTCCGCATCTACTCCGACGAGCCGGGCAGCTTTCGCGTGTACTGCATCGTGCCGGCGGCTGTCGTGCAGTTCGGGGTGAGGATTCCCCGCTCGCGGTCGCTCGAGACGCGCGGCCTCACAAGGCAGGAGCTGCCGGGCATCCTGGAGATGTACTTCGAGGGGCGGTACGAAGAACTGATCTCGCGCCTCGCGACCTAGCCTGTTTATTGCATGACCCCTTCCGGGTCTATGCAATAAGCACCTTTGCGAGAGACGGTTCTCTCGCAAAGGTTTCGACTCGGCGCTTCGCGCCTCGCTCAAGGCTAGCCCTGAGCAAGAGCGACGTAAGTCGCTCGCGTCGAAGCCCATAGGGCGGATGTTGCGCGCGCATCGTGCAACATCCGGGCTAGGCGCTCCGCCGGCCGCTGCTGTATGATGGCCGCCGTGACGGATTCGCCTCCAGTTGCCCTGCTGTGCCACCGCTGCGGCGTGGACCTCACGCCGGGCGAGGGGGATTTCTACGTGGTGCGGATCGAGGCCTTCGCCGACCCCACCGGGCCGCACATAACCGACGCCGACCTGGACGCCGACATCGAGGCGGCCATCGAGAGGATCCTCGAGGAGCTTCGCGGCCTGAGCGAGGCGGAGCTGATGGACCAGGTCTATCGCAGGCTGACGATCCACCTGTGCGGGCGGTGCTACCGCCAGTGGATTGAAGACCCCGCCCGCTGAGCCGCCCCGCCGCCCTACCGCTCGGCGATCCTGCGCTTCGTCTCCGCGACGGCGGCGTCCAGCTCGGCGGGGGTGAGCTTCTCGATCTCGCCGCTCAGCCGCAGCACGTGACACCGCCCGCGGTGAACGGCCTCGGTCTCATAAAGCAGAACGTTGTCCCCCGGCATGGTCGGGTCCTGATCCGGGATGTACACGTACTGACGGCCGGAGCCGGAGGGGCAGCGCAGCTTCTCCGCGGGCAGCGAGAGGCCCTCCCATCCGTCCCGCCGCACCAGGCCGGGCGGGAACTGCTCCTCCGTCACCGCGTACATACGAAGGGCCGATCCGATGTCCCGCAGATTGACCTGGCAGACCCTCTCCTCAGCCAGCTCCTTGGCGATCACCATGCTCTTGAGGTAGCCGGGCGATTCCTCCCCGTCGCCGTCCTCGTCCTTGGACGAGCAGCCGGTCATCCCCGCGGCGACCGCCAGCAGCGCCGCCAGGGCCAGCCTCGCCCGATGTGTCCCAGTCAGCATCGCTATGGTTTCCTTAGCTCGGGCTCGCCGCAATAGCCCCCCAGTTCTTATCGCGCCGAGACGGCGTCCGCAAGGCCCGGCGGCCCCGCTTTTTCGGGCGGGATTGGCCTTGAAGCGGCCCGCGGCTTCTGGTAAGTTCGCGGGCTCGTAGGATGGCCCCGCCACGTAGCCTGTAGCCGTCCCGGAGATTTTCGCGGGGTCGGTGCCGGGACTGCAAGAATTGGTTTCTATTCGAAGGGGAGCAAAATGCCGTCATCGGTTCCCTCTGACATCGAGATCTCCCGTGCCGCTACACCCAAGGCGATCACCGAGGTTGCGGCGGCGGCGGGCATCTTGCCCGAAGAGCTCGAGCCGTACGGCTCGGTAAAGGCCAAGGTGAAGCTGAGCATCATGGACCGGCTGGCCGAGAAGCCCAGCGGAAAGTACATCGACGTGACGGCCATCACGCCCACGCCGCTGGGAGAGGGCAAGACCACCACAGCCGTCGGGCTCACCCAGGGCATGGGCATCATCGGCAAGAACGTCTTCCTGTGCATCCGCCAGCCCTCGATGGGCCCGACCTTCGGCATCAAGGGCGGCGCCGCCG
>CBFCZU010000136.1:0-11535 GCA_965602635.1 uncultured Planctomycetales bacterium
TAACTCCTGGCCGGGCCGGCGGCCGAAAACTTCATTTTCCCCCGATTTCGCCGGGGGGGACGGGTGCCATCTGCGCGCGCAAACGTGTTGCCATCACAGCCTCGCAGGGATGCATGGGATGCAGGGGATTTGCTTCAGGTGCGAAGGGCCTTGTCCCGGCGAAGCGCCGGCGAAGCCGGATGCCGCTTCGTGGCCAAAGCCCACCGATAGCTATCGGTGGGTTTGGCCCGTAGCGCCCCCTTCTCGCCAGCCCCGTAGGGGCGTCGGAGACTGCCTCGCCCTTGCGGCCCGCCGCCAGGCGGGGTAGAATGGCACCCACGACAAGGCGGGGCGGGGGACATCATTTCCGGCCCCCGGCAGCAGACGCCGTTGTGGCAGCCCCGCACCGGGCGCTAAAGCACAACACGATCATGCAATACCAAACAAAGGCTCCTGACGCGCCTTTGTTCCCGTGAGGAGCAAGACCGTGAACCAGTTGAGAGCCATGACCCTAGGTGTTTTGTTTCTGGCCGCAGGCGTTGGTGCCGTGGTCCTGGGGATGATACTGCCCCTGCCTTACCACATCGCGGAACTGTTTGTCTTGGCTGGCCTAGTCAGTTGGCTAGTGGCCATCGCATTGGGTGTTCGCCATTGGAGACGAGCGTCAGGGAAGGTCGTTGTTCTTGTGGGACTTGTGTTTCTGGGCGTGATGGCAACGGTTTATATTTGGGAAGATTCAGGACAGAGGGGTCAGGAGCCTTGGTTCTTTACACCTCCTGTTTCCACCGAAGTCGAAAAGACTTGACGTCCGGAGTGTCTGTGCATGGCCAGGCAAACAGCGCCAGGCCATGGCACCCGGCGACAACCGTTTTCGTGTAATTCGAGTAATTCGTGGACTGAAAAGCTGGCCGCTGAAAGTGGCGGACGGTCTGGCCGGGGGCAGGAAGCTTTCATCTCGTAGCCGGAATGGGCCTCTGGTATGTTGGCACGGGTCCTGGGCGGCAGATGAGCGGTGACTCATCGGCCCCGGGCGATGGTGCGCGACGCCAGCCAAGGAGCACGCAATGTCTGCTAAATGGCTCTCCGTTACCGTGCTGTGGATTCTGTCGTCGGGGCAGTTCGCCGGCGCCGCCGAGAAGGCCGCCCCCGATGCTGTGGCGCGGAGGATCGGCGGCTTGCGGGGCATCTGCGTCGTCCTGGGCGACGAGCAGTGCACACTGGCGCTCGTCCTGGTCCGACACACCCGGCTGACCGTCTTCGTGCAGGTCGAGTCGGCCCAAGCGCTCCGGTCCGCCTGCCGCGCGGCGGACGCAGCCGGGGTGTACGGAACGCGACTCTTCGTCGGGCGAGGCCCCTTCTCGCGGATCGCCCTGGCCGACAACGTCGCCGACGCCCTCGTGGCCACGGGCCGGGCGTCGGGGGTAGCCGAGGCCGAGGCCCTCCGCGTCCTCAGGCCGGCGGGGACCGCCCTGCTGGGCGAAAAGCTCATCACCAAGCCGCAACCCGAGGGCACCGACGACTGGAGCCATCACTATCACGGCCCGGACAACAATCCCCAGTCGGCCGACCGACTCGCCCGGGCCCCGTACCTGACCCAGTTCGTCGCCGTGCCGCGTTACGCCCCGGCCCCCCAGGCCGTGGTCGCGTCAGGCGGGCGAGTCTTCGCCGCATTCGGGCACGTCGCATGGCACCACCGAGAGGAGCCCTGGCTCGATACGCTCATCGCCATCAACGGATTCAACGGCACGATCCTCTGGCGGCGGAAGCTGCCCAGCGGGATCATGGTTGACCGCTCCACCATGATCGCCACGCCGACGACCCTTTACCTGGCCGACGGCAAGTCGTGCAAGCTCATCGCGGCCGACAGCGGCAAGGAACTCGGCGAGATCGCCATCCCGGCGGAGCTGGCCGGCGGGACATTCTGGAAGTGGATGGCCCTGGCCGACGGCGTGCTGTACGCCCTCGTCGGCAAGGCCGAGCCGCCCGACCCCGTCAGGCGATGGGGGCGACAGGTGCATGGCTGGCCCTGGGGCGAGATATCCAGGGGGTACAACCGCCAGAGATACCAGTGGGGGTTCGGCGAGACGCTCCTGGCCGTCGAGCTGAAGACCAAGAAGGTCCTCTGGCACCGCCGCGAGGACAAGCCCATCGACAGCCGGTCGCTGTGCATGAAGAAGGGGCGGATCTACCTCTGCCGCTTCGGCGAGTATCTCGCCTGTCTCGACGCAGCCGACGGCAAGGAGCTGTGGCGGCGGACGGCGGGCAACGACGCGGCCCTGTTCGAGGCGATCGGCCCCTACCGCCCCGGGCACGGCTACATCGGCGGCTGGAAGAGCACGGTGTATCTCAAGTGCACCGACGACGCCCTCTACTTCGTCGGCCCGCAGGTCCAACACCTGACGGCAGTGGACGCCGCCGAGGGCAAGCTGCTCTGGACCGACGCCAGGAAGGACCTTCACGTGGTGATCCGCGAGGACGCCCTTTACACCGTCGCCTCGCAGGCCGGGCGGGGCGAGTGCCGAAAGCTCGACCTGCTGACGGGGAAGGTCCTGAAGCGCTACCGGCTCAAGCGGCGGGCGTGCACGCGCTCCACGGGCACGGCCGACGGAATCCTGTTCCGCGCCAACGGCGGGTCGGTCCGCCTGGACCTGCCCAGCGGCAAGATGCAGTGGATCTCGCCCATGCGCCCCTCGTGCCACGTGGGCGTGGTGATCGCCGGCGGGCACCTGTACTGGATGCCGTGGGCGTGCGACTGCAACCTTCAGATGTTCGGCGTGATCTCCTGCGGCCCCGCGGGGGGGTTCAAGTTCGGCGCCGAGGCGACCGAGGCCGAGCGCCTGGAGAAGGGCGCGGCCGTGCCGAGCGGAGGCTTCAAGGTGTCGGCGGGCGACTGGCCGACCTACCGGGCCGACAACGCCCGCACGGCGGCGACGCGCGTCGAGCTGCCCGCGAAGGTCCGCGAGCTGTGGGAGTTCAGGCCCGATGGGCGCTGCGAGCCGACCGCGCCTGTCGCGGCCGGTGGGCTGGTCTTCCTCGCCGGCTCGGACGGCATCGTCCGCGCGCTGGGCGCCGCCGACGGCAAGCAGCGCTGGAAGGCCTACACCGGCGGGGCCGTCCGCTACCCTCCCGCCATCGCCGGCGGGCGGGCGCTGGTCGGCTCCGGCGACGGATGGGTGTACGCACTCGACGCCGCCACGGGCAAGACCCTGTGGCGCTTCCGCGCCGCGCCCGTCGCCAGGAAGGTGCCGGTCTATGGCTCGCTGCTGTCCACCTGGCCGGTCGCCGGCGGCGTGCTGGTCGATCGCGGCGTCGCCTACTTCGCCGCCGGCATGAACAACTTCGACGGGACGCACGTGTACGCGCTCGACGCCGCCACGGGCGAGATCAAGTGGCAGAACAATCGCTCCGGACACCTCGACGCCTTCGGGCACAGGGGCGTGGGCGTGCAGGGCGAGCTGCTGCTGTCCGGCGGCAGGCTCTACCTCGCCGGCGGCAACGCCGTCTCGCCGGGCATCTACAACGTCGCCGACGGCAAGTGCCTCAACTCGCCCCCGCCGCCCGGCTCGCGCGCCCCGCGCGGGCGGGAGCTGCATCTGACCAAGGGCAGGGTTGCCGTCCGCGGCCAGCCGCTTTATTCCACACGCAGCGCGCCCGTTTACGACAGGTCGGTGCGCTGGGGCGAGGCGGTCGTCCGGGCGGGCAAGGCGACTCTCTCCTGCAAGCGGGTCGGGGCGCAATGGAAGCTCGTGGCCGCCGGCGACGACGCGGCGCTCTGGGAGCAACTGCTGCCGGGCGAGCCCGTGCGATGGGGCTTGGCCGTCGATGCCAGCGGGCGCGTGATCGTCGTCCTGCGGGACGGGCGGGTCCTCTGCTTCGGCGCGGACGCGAAGGAGGACTGAACTGGGGGGCGTTCGATGGAAACGTAGTTGACGTTCTCAGAGCCCGCGCTTCAGCACGTACAGAAGCTTGCCCTCGGCGAGCCCGTCGCCGGTGCTTTCGATGTGCTGGACGAGCCGGGCGCGCATCTCGTCGCCGACGCCCGCGTGCTCGCCGGAGTGCAGCAGGTTGGTCATCTCGTGGGGGTCGTCCTTGAGATCATAGAGTTCGTCTCCGTCGAACACGGCGGCCACGTACTTGTAGCGGTCGGTGACGACGATCCTCTGGAGCATGTCGTCCCCGTGGCCGTTGTGCTCGCAGACGAGCTGGTCGGGCCAGTCGGCTCCTTCGAGGTTCCGGCAGAGCGGCAGGAGGCTTCGGCTGTGCATGCTCTCGGGGACGGCCGCACCGGCGGCCTCGAGCATCGTCGCCGTGGCGTCCATGTTGGAAACGAGCCGGCCGGTGCGCCCGCCCGCCGGCAGCTCCCCCGGCCAGCGGATCGCCATCGGCACGCGGGCGACCTCCTCGGTGAAGGTGGACGCCTTGTCCCAAACCCCGCCGTGGCTCGCAAGGGCGTCGCCGTGATCGGCCAGCCAGATCACGATCGTATCGTCGGTCAAGTCCAGGTCGTCGAGGGCCCGGAGGATCGTGCCGACGGCGTCGTCGAGCTGGAGCTGCTGCTCGTAGCAGCGGGCTAGGACCTGCTGCCACGTCGGCCAGTCGGGCCAGTATTTCCTCGGCGGGCCGTGAGTCAGGTCACGGTGGATCAGATGCCTCAGCGGCTTGCCCCGGCAGTCGTCCTCGAAGCTGGGATACTCGGGGATGGAGCCGGGCTCGATCATCCCGGCGAACGGCTCGGCGGGGTAGTAAGGCTGGTGGGGCCCCCAGAAGCTCGCCACGAGGCTCCAGGGCTGATCGGATCGGGCAAGCTCCCTGAGCTTCTCCACGGCCAGGTCGGCGACGAAGTTTTCCTCGTGTGCCTCGGCCGGGCCTACCAGCACGCCGGAGCCGTTCATGAAGCGCCACGGGGAGCTGTGGTGAAGGGTGAGGGTCTTGCCCTCCCACTCCGGCCGGCCGATGTAGTGCTCCACCCTGGCGCGCGGCTCGCCCAGGCCGCGCTGCCGGCAGTACTGGCGGTAGGCGTCGGACATGTACACCTTGCCGTAGTCCGGCAGGGACCAGCCCTCCAGGCCGAAGTCGGCGGGCAGGCGCTCGTGCCCGCAGTGCCACTTGCCCACGTATGCGTTGCGGTAGCCCTCTGCCGCGAGGTACTCGCCGTACAGGCGGGTGTCGGGGGCGAAGTCGCTGCGGTTCCACGGCATGTGGGTGGCCTCGGTGTTCCACCTGAGCCCGTGGGCGCTGGGGTACAGGCCGGTCATCATGCTCGCCCGCGCCGGCGAGCAGAGCGGGCATACGGCGTAGGCCCGGTCGAAGCGCACGGCCTGGGAGCAGAAGCGCTCGAAGGCCGGCGGGGCGAACTCGAACTCGCCCGGGCGGTTGTGATCGAAGTAGGCGTGGTGATCGGTGATCACGAACAGGATGTTCGGCTTGCCTGATGCCGCGGCGCCGCTCATGGCGACTCCTTCCACCTGTCGCTGGCGAATTCCTGGCCGAGCATGAGCATGCCCTTGCGGCCCTCGCGCGCGCCGGTCTCGAAGGGGTCGCCGGTCTGGTCGATCCAGCGCTTCAGCCGCGCTTCGAGATCCTGCTGGACCTGGGCGTGCTCGACCCGCCCGGCGAGGTTGATCATCTCGTCGGGATCGTTCCGCCTGTCGAACAGCCAGGGGCCAAGCCGGTCGTTGAGCCATCTGGCGTAGAGCCACCGGTGCGTCCTGACGCCCCGCCAGAAGCCCGTGAACTCCTGCCTGGGGGGCCAGCCCACGCCCATGTTCTGAAGATAGACCGAGTCGGGCAGCGGCCCCTCCCTGCCTTCGGCCGCGTGGGATAGGTCCTGGCCCTGGACGCTTTGGGGCGACTGAACGCCGCAGAGCCCCAGCAGCGTCGGCATGATGTCAACGCTGCCCAGAAGCGCATCCGTCCGCAGGCCCGCGGGAACCCGCCCCGGCAGGCGCATGATGAACGGGACGTGTGTGGATTCCTCGTATGCCGTCGCCTTGGAGGCCCGCATGTGCGCCGGCAGCCAGGAGTCGCCCGGCTTGCCGTAGCCGTGGCTGCTCAGGTGGTCGCCGTGGTCGGACGTGTAGCAGACGATGGTGTCCCCGGCCAGGCCGAGGCGCTCCAGCTCCGCCAGCAGGCGTCCCATCTGGGCGTCGAGGGCGGAGACGCAGCCGTAGTATTGCGCCAGCTCCCTCCTGGCGAAGTCCTGCATCTGCTCAGGCACGTTCCCGGGCAACTCCACCTCGGCCGGGTCGTAGGTGTCGAACTCCCGCGGAAACTCGTCGTACGGCCAGTGAGGCGGCGCCCAGCCGACCAGCAGCGCGAAGGGCCGGTCGCCGCCGTGGGCCTGCTGCTCGCGCATGAACCTTATCGCCAGCGACGTCTCACCCTCGGGGGCCCAGCATTCGAACGGGATCGGCCCGCGCTCGTTCTCGTGGTAGCTGGTCTTGTAGAAGCCGTGGCCGCAGTTGTACCCGGCCAGGTAGTCGAAGCCGTGGCGCCGCTGCGGCGGGTACGGCCCGTGGCCGAGGTGCCACTTGCCGATGAAGCCGGTGCGGTAGCCGGCCCGGCCGAGCACGTGCGCGAGGGTCGGCTGGCCGCCCTTGAGGGCGTACTCGTTGCAGACCACCAGGTTCCTGTGGCAGTAGGTGCCGGTGAGCATCTGCGCCCGGTACGGCGAGCAGAGGGGATAGCAGGAGAACGCCTGGTCGAAGGTCGCGCCCCCAGCCACCAGGCGGTCGAGGTTGGGGGTCCGCACCGTGGCGTTGCCGCTGGAGCCAAGCGCCCCGTAGCGGTGCTGGTCGGAGAAGACGAAAAGGATGTTCGGCCGTTTCATGCTCACAGCGAGTCGATCACCTCGCGCATGTACTGGCAGGCGAGCTGGGCCTGCTCGAGGGCGTATTCCAGGCCGGCGTGGCGGTGGGCGACGAGCACCGGGCTGCACAGCTCGTAGCCGAGGTGGGCCTCGTAGCCGACGATCTCCCTGGCGAGTTTCAGGAAGGTCGGCCAGTCGTCGCGCGGCGGGTTTACCGGATGGCCCAGCCGCTCGGACCGGCCTTCGGGTGTCCGCACGAACCTTCCGCCGAAGTGGCTGTGGACCATCAGCGCGCCGGTCTCGGTCAGGGCCTGGCGGTAGTGGGCCTCGGTGTGGCAGGTCATCAGCGGCGGGTCGAGGCAGGCCTTCAGCGCCGGCGAGCCGACCTCGTCGATGAAGTCGAGCATGTCCCGGTAATTCTCGATGATCGGCGCGTGGTTCTGGAGTGCGAGGGTGACGCCGTGGTCCGCGGCCATCGCAGCCGCCTCGGCGAGGCACTCGCGGACGTAACACCAGCGCTCCAGGCGGGTCGTGCCGGGGTAGCGGTGGTCGAGGTTGTGGCGTGCGACGTCGTAGGTTATCCGCCCGTCGCGCCGGGTAACGCCCGACCAGGCGGCGAAGACCCGCACCACCGGGGCGCCCAGGTCGGCGGCAAGGCGGATCTGTTCGCGCGTCATCAGCAGCTCGTTCTGGCGGTGCTCGTCGATGGGGCTGGAGTAGTCGTTGTAGGCGGCGACGCACGATATCTCCAGGCCGTTGTCGGCGGCGGCCCGGCGGATGTCCTTCCGGGCGACGGAGTCGAGGTCCATCGGATTGGCGTGCGGGCGCTTGGCCTCGATCTCGACCCCGTCGTATCCCCACGCCCCGGCCTTGGGGAAGATGTCCAGGAGCTCCACCGCGGGCCCGCCGTAGTAGCCGCCGCTGAGCGTGATGGTGTACAGGCTGATCTTCATGGCTTCGAGCCTCCGGCGGCGTAGGGCTTCATCAGGTCCGTCAGAAGGGCGACCGACGCCCGCTCGACGTCGCCGTGCTTCTCGACGTACGAGCGGCAGAGCTGCTTGAACTCGTCGAGCGTCACGGCCCGTTTCTCGATGGCCGAGTAGTACGCCGCACCGCAGACGGCGATGATCTCCGCCCCGAAGTTAACGTCGATCTCGGGAGCCCGGCCCGCGAGGGCGCACTCGATCATGGTCTCGATCTCGCTATTGAAGGAGATCGTCTCGCCGGGATACTGCCGCAGCGGGAACGTCGTCTGGCCGCCGTCCCAGCGCCTCAGGATGATCTTGTCGCTGCCCGAGGCGTCGAGCAGGCCCTCGTCGCCCTCGATCCGGAAGAAGCCGCCGCCCCCGACGTCCTTTCGCATCTCGCGCGGGCCGATGTGCCCCCCGCACCAGCTCGCCTCCATGAAGATCGTCACCCACGAGCCGGTCTCGGCCTCCTCGAGCAGCACCTTGAAGCGGGCGTTGTCCTCGACCTGCATCGTCACCGGGTCTCCTTCCAGGACGCGGTCGCGGAACAGCACGTCGATGCTGACCGCCTCGACCTGCTTGAACCGGTAACCGGCGCCCAGGACCGACCAGACGCCCGCCAGCCCGTGGGAGCCGTAGTCCATCAGACACCCGCCGCCGTTGGAGAGGGCGTCGGCCTGGCTCTTGAGGACGCTGGTGGAGTCCAGCTTAGATCCCCGGACGATCCAGACGCTCTGCGGCCTGCCGATGAGGCCGCGGGCGAGCAGGTCGTGGACGGCGACGTACTTGGGGTCGAAGACGTTGTCGTCGTTGAGCTGGAAGAAGACGTTCGGCTTGCCGGCGAACGCCGTGGCCGCGGCGTCGGCCTCGATCCAGTTCCGGGCCATGGGCTTCTCGCCCATCGAGTGCACGCCCCGCTCGAGTGCCCGGACGGCTGCGTCCATCCTGCCCCGCGTGGTGGTGCAGATGTCGATCAGGTCCACGTGTTCGAGCAGCTCGTCGAGCGAGTCGCAGACCTTCAGCTCGGCGATGTTCTCCCTGGCGGCGGCAGCGGCGTCGGGGCAGCTCTCCGCGAAGTCCTCCAGGGCCTGGGCGTACTTGTCGCGGGCCTCGCGGGCGCGGGCGGGGGCCAGGTCGTGGAAGGCCACCAGCCGGGCCTTGTCCATCAGCCGCAGATAGGGATTGAGGTGGGCCCACTGGAAGATGCGCCCCGTGCCGACGCCGCCGACTCTCAGGATTCGGTCCGGGTTGCTCATTGCCCTGCCCCTTTCGGCCCGCGGCCGTCAGCGGCCGGGGGCCTCGGCGACCTTCAGCTCCACCGCCGAGACCGACGCCGGCGGGAACGTCCACTTCGCGCGGGCGGGCAGCTTTCGGGTGACCGGGGCGAAGCGATCCGCGTTCTTCGACCAGACCTCCAGCTCGGGATCGACGGCGATCTGGAACACCTTGCCGGAGGCGATCTTCATGCCCTCGACGCTGATGGCGGCCTTGACCGCCTTGGTTCGCCGGGTGTTGACCACGTGCAGCCAGAGGCGCCCGCCGGTGCGGCTGGCGGTGACGTCGAGGGCCGCGGGGCTTCGCGTGACGGTCACGGCCTTGCGTCCGGTGTGCCGCCCCAGAAGCGACATGACCCGCGCGACGGGCATCATGTACGCGTTCCGCTCGCCGGGTGTGGGCAGGATGACGGCGTTGCACATCCAGCGGGTGCCGCAGAAGTCGGCGATCGTGGCGATCTTCAGCACGTCGCCGTTGCGCTGGTAGAGGTTGAAAATCCTGGCGTAGGCCACGCCCGTCGCCCACGCGGCCATCAGGTCGCAGCGGTTCCGCCCGCCCATGCCGTAGTGGCTCTCGGTCAGTGCCAGGGGCATGCCGGTTCCCGCCACCTGCCGGCGCATCTCGCGGAGCTTCCGCGCCGCCCAGTCGGCGCCGGTCATCAGGTGCCGCCAGGTGTTGTCGGGGTCCTTGCGGTAGTCGTCCTCGTTCAGGGGCGAGTTGCGGAGCGTTGAGTGGTAGCCGTTGTGGAAGGCGAGGTAGTCGATGTGCTCGCCGGCCCGCTCGATCATCCGCGGGGCCCAGCCCGAGTCGCCCCAGGCGATGAGCTTGATGGTCGGGTCGGCCTTTCGCATGGCCTTGGCGAAGCGGACGGTCTTTCGCACGGCCGTCTCGCAGTCGAAGCCGCGATCGCTGTATGAAGTCTCGTTGCCGATCTGCCAGATGGGCACGCGGAGCGGCTTCTTCGCCCCGTTGCGGATCCGCTCGCGATTCTTGGGGTTGTTGCAGTAGTCCACCCACTCGGCCGCCTCCTTGGCGGTGCCGAAGCGGTTCATTCCCCCGCCGGGCCTTGCCCAGTGCGTCCGCCCGTCGGACTCGAAGTTGACGACGTACAGCGGGTCGGCGCCGACCTGGCGGCAGAAGTCCACGAACTCGTGCGTGCCCACCTGGCTGCTCTCGATGCCGCCCCAGAGCAGGTTGTGCATGGGGACGCGCTTGCTCCGCGGGCCGACGCCCTCGCGCCAGCGGTAGTACGACGCGAAGCACCCGCCCCAGCGGACCAGCGCCGGCGACAGCTCCTTCGTCACCTCGATCAGGTCCTTCCGCCAGCGGTTCTGGCGATGGTTCCAGGATGCCTCCACCGACCCGTCGGTCGTGCCCAGCGGCTCCATGAACTGCATGTGCAGGTAGGGCGAAAGCTCGAACACCGGCGCCGGGGCGACGACCAGGGCGTCCCTGGAATTCCGGGGTGCGGGAATCGACATCTCAAGACCTCCACTGATGACAGGCCCGGCCGCCGGCGCGGCGAGCGGCGCCGGCCAAGAGTCTATCGGGCGGCGCGCGTTCCGCAAGCGGCAACTGCCGCGGACGCGGGCTTCCGGTGTCGCCTCATTTGCTCACCCTTTGAGTCTTGGCCCGGGCGCCAGCGGGGATTTCGCTAGGAGGACGGCAGGCGATTGGCTAGTCTCTGCCTCGGCGGGCGAACGCGACAGGAGGCATGAGGGTGAGAATCGACGTTCGCAGGACAGCGGGCGAAATCTCTCCGCTCTGGTTTGGACACAACCTGGAGCACACCAGGAGCTGTCTGTGGCACGGGCTCAGCGCCCAGCTCGTCCGCAACCGGAAGTTCGCTGGCGGGTCCGGGCGAGATGGCGCAGCCCGGCACTGGCAGCGGATCGGCCCGCCGGGGAGCCTGTATCTGCTGGAACGCAGCGCGGGCAAGCGCGGGATGGAGGGCCGCCCGTACACCGCTCACTTCGACGCCGACGATCACCGCGCAAGGCAGTGCCAGAGGATTCAGTCGTTCGGTCGGGGGGCGCCTCGCGGCATCGGCCAGCGGGGCCTCCATCTCATTGGCGGCAGGGAATATGAAGGGCGCCTGGCGCTGCTGTCCGATCGGCCGCTGCCGGTGAGCCTGCGCGTCGTCGGGAGCAATGTCGGGCGAGGCGCGTTTGAGACGACCGTCATGCTCGACCCCGGCGAGTGGACGCAGCAGCAGTTCAGCTTTGTCTCGCCGGCGGGAGACGACGACGCATCTCTGGAGATCACTCTGGACGGCCCCGGCGTCCTCTGGGTTGGTGCGGCGTCGCTCATGGTGGCCGATCACTTACATGGCATGCGCCGCGACGTGATCGCCCTCCTGAAGGAGATCGGCGTTCCCATCCTGCGCTGGCCCGGCGGCAACTTCGCCGGATCCTACCTCTGGCAGGACGGTCTCCTGCCGGTGGATCGGCGGGCCCCCCTGCGGGGAGACGGAATCCTCCCCCACACCGGAGGCTATGACGACCA
>CBFCZU010000137.1:0-11533 GCA_965602635.1 uncultured Planctomycetales bacterium
GCACCCCCCCCTCCCGGGGAAATCGCGGGAAAATGAAATTTTCGGCCGCCGGGGCGGCCAGGAGTTACGGCAAGGGGACCCACTATGGCAACACGTTTGCGCGCGCAAAGGCTTCCGCGCACGGTAAGGGTGGAAGGGGCGCGCCTTAGGTGTGCGCGCCGCGCGAGGTTAGAGGTTGAAGGTTAGAGGTGAGAGAGATGGCGAATTGTGGATTCCGGATTTCAGATTTCGGCCATCGGCGGCATCTGCGGTGGTTCGTGCAGGGAGAAGGTGATTCTTACGAACAAACCCAATTTGGAGGCGTGGAAATCGACGGCAAGCGTCGCTGCCGGCGCGACTTGCCGGCCCGCGGGCGGGCGACGGCTCCAGAAAACAAACCCATTTGGCGGAAGGGGACAGGGCAAATCCCCCTCCTATTGCTTGGTGCCTGGTGCCCGGTGCCTGTTCCGTTCGCGTTGCCCGCGGCTCAAAACAGGCAAGGCATGGTGCTACAAGGGCTTACGGAGTTCGAGGCTGCTTCCGAAACGTTCGGAAATGTTCCGATTCGTTCCGAAACGTTCCGTTTCGTTCCGGAACTTTCCGAAACTTTCCGTTTCGTTCCGTTTCGTTCCGTCCCGAGCCATCGGGGTTCCGCTCGGTTCCGGGCGGTTCCGGGCTGGTCCGCGGCGGGGCGGGGTGGGTGATAATGTCGCCGCCGGGGCGGCCCGGTTGTGTACAATGTTTCCTGTATGAGCGAGACAGTGAACGGAAAGCTGAAGTTCATCGGTTGCGAGATCATCTACCGCGAGGCGTGCCTGCTGGCCGCCCGCAGCCCCCGGGCGGTGGACCTCCAGTTCCTCCGCAAGGGCCTGCACGAGCTGGAGACGGCCGAGATGCTCGCCACGGTCCAGGCGGCCGTCGATCAGGTCGGCGACGAATACGAGGCCGCCATCCTCGGCTACGCCCGTTGCAGCGACGGCGTGGTCGGGCTGACGGCCGGCGACGTGCCGGTGGTCGTGCCCCGCGCCCACGACTGCATCACCTTCCTGTTCGGCGGGCGGGCGGCATACCGGGAATACTTCGACGCCCACCCGGGCACGTACTACCGCAGCACCGGCTGGCTGGAGCGCGGCGGCGGCGACGGCGCCGACCCGGACAAGCAGGCCGGCGGGCTGGGCGCGGCCCAGTCATACGAGCAGCTCGTCGAGAAGTACGGCAAGGACAACGCCGACTTCATCGCCCGGACGATGGGCGCCTGGACGGCCAATTACGACAACCTCTGCTACCTGGAGATGGGCGTCTGCGACGAGCGCCCGTTCGTCGAGGCGGCCCGTGCCGAGGCGGGCGAGCGCGGCTGGGGATTCGACCACCGCCCCGGCGACTGGACGCTGCTGGAGAAACTCTTCTTCGGGCGGTGGGACGAGGACTTCGTTATCCTCCGGCCGGGGGAGAAGCTCGTCGCCCGCAACGACGATCGCGTGCTCGACGCGAGTCGGTGAGGCGTCAGAGCCGCCGCAGGTGGAAGCCGCCGTCAACGTTGATCACCTCGCCGGTGGAGTACGGCAGCATGTTCTCGGCGACGGCGACGACGGCCAGCGCGATGTCCTGCGGCCGGCCCCAGCGGCGGATGGGGGTGAGCCCCTCGTGGATCAGACGGTCGTAGCGGGCGTGGACCTCGTCGGTCCCGCCGGTGGAGATGAGCCCGGCGCGGATCTCATAGACGTTGATGCCGTGCTCGCTGAGGCGGTCGGCCAGCAGTCGGGTGAGCATGCTGGCGGCGGCGGCGGCGAGGCAGTGGGCCGTCCGGTCGGTGGAGGTCGTGTAGGCGCCGATGGAGTTGACCAGGACGATCTTCCCGGCCTCGACCTCGCCGGCCTCGGTCAGGCGGACCATCTCGTTGGCGACGTGCTGGATGAGGAACAGCGGGCCGGTGACGCACGCGTCCATGACCTGCGCGTAGGCCTCCTGGGTGAGTTCGAGCAGGTCCTCGCTGGCGGGTGGCCCGGGCTCGGCACTGACGAGCAGGTCGATCCGCCCGAACTCCTCGAGTGCGAACTCGACGAGGCGCTCGCGGTCCTGGTCGTCGGCGAGGTCGGCTCGGAAGGCGGCGACGCGCCCGGGCGCCTCGGCGGCGGCGCTCAGCTCGTCGGCGGCGGCGGAAAGCTCCTGGGCGTCGGCGCCCTGGAGGACGGTGACCCAGTCGCGCCCGAGCAGCCCCCGGGTGATGCGCTCGCCGACGACGTTCGCCGCGCCGGTGATCAGTGCCACCTGCGAGGCAGTGACCATGATATGATTCTCCCTGCGCGCTGGAGGCAGCGCTGCGCTAGGTTCATCGGCCAGCGGCGGGGTTTTGCCTGAAACGCTTTTGCCCGCCCGGGCGGGGGAGGCGGTTTTGGCTTGCGTCGGGCGGCCGCTGGCGGGTTAATTGCCCCCCTGGCGGCGCAAGGAGTCGAGCATGATTCGTATCGTACCCTCACCGCGTGACCGGGCAGAAGACCTGTACGACGCGGTGTCGAAAATCTTCTCCCATGGCGGCGGCTACCACCAGTTCATGAGTTGCTGCCGCAAGGGCTACTTCGCGGGCTCCAGCTACGACTGGGGCGTCTCGCGCGTGGCCATGGACGGCGAGCGGATCGTCAGCCACCTCGGCGCGTGGCGCTACCTGATGCGCGTCGGGTGGGCCAGGCTGGTCACCGGAGGTATCGGGGCCGTCCTCACCCACCCCGATTACCGCAAGCGGGGCGTCGCCAGGCGGGTCTTCAAGTCCCTGCTCTCGGCCATGCGCGAGGCGGGCTACCACGCGTCGGTACTCTTTGGGATTCGCGATTTCTACGACCGGTTCGGCTACGTCGCGGCCTGGCCCGGCACCGATCTGGTAGTCCAGACCGACGAGCTGGCGGCGACGGATCTGAAGTTCAAGCTCCGCCAGGTCGCCAAGACGGAGGTGTTCTGCGGCCGCGGGGCGATCATGCGGATCTACAATCGCGACAACGCCACCCGCACGGGCACGGCCGAGAGGCCCATCTACACGCTCAGCGAAGGGCTCCACGGCGACTTCCGCTGCCACGCGCTTTGCGACTCGGCCGGGCGGACGCGGGGCTACGTGCTCACCCGCGGCGGCAGGGGCGAGATGGCGGTCATCGAGGCCGGCGGGCTGACCGGCTGCGGGGTCGGGCAACTGGTGGCCGCCATCAGGACGCTGGCGCGGCGGGGGAGGCACCACAGGGTCCGCCTGGTGAGTTTTTCCTACGAGCACCCGCTCTGCCAGGCGCTCCGCCGCGGGCACTGCACCGTCGAGATGAACCACAGCCGTAGCGGGGGGGCGATGGTGGCGGTACTCTCGCTGGCCGGGTGCCTGTCGGCCATGGGCGGCGAGCTGTCCGACCGCATCTGCCGCTCGGGCCTCAAGGGCTTCAAGGGGCGGCTGGCGATCGGGCGCGGCGCCCAGGCAGTTGTGCTCGAAATCGGCGGGGGGAAGGTTGCCCTCGCCCGCGGGCAGGCGAAGACGCCCAACCGCATCGTCGCCGGCACGGAAGTCGCCCGGCTGATAATCGGCGCGGAGTCGCCCCAGGCCATGGCCGTCCAGGGGGAGATCAAGTTCACGGGCGCCGCCGGCGAACTCGCCGAGGCGCTCTTCCCAAAGCAGTGGCCGTCGCTGTACCGCATCGACGGCTACTGACCGACACGCCCGATGGGGCGGTCGGACGGCAGGGAGTCGCGCGGGTCGGTTATCCGCCCGGTGAGGGCGCTGGCGGCCGCGGTCAGGGGGCTGGCCAGGTACACGCCGGCGTCCTTGTGCCCCATCCGCCCGGGGAAGTTCCGGTTGGTCGTGGAGATCACGGTGATCGGCTCGTTCGCCCGCCCGAAGGTGTCCACCGGCCCGCCCAGACAGGCGGCGCAACTGGCCGGACCGATCTTGCAGCCGGCGGCGGTGAAAATTCCGCGCAGGCTCGCGCCGTCGATCTTGCAGCGGTCGAGGTCGGCGTCCACCTCGGTGGTGGCTGGGACGATGTACGTGTCCACCTTCACCCGCCTGCCGGCCAGCACCGTCGCCGCGGCGATAAAGTCGGTCGTCTTGCCGCCGGTGCAGGAGCCGATGTACGCGCGGTCGATGGCGACGTCGCCCTTCTCGGCTGCGGGCGCGACGTTGGCGGGCGAGTGCGGGCAGGCGACGACGGGCGCCAGCCGCGAGGCGTCCCATTCGTGCACGCCCGAGTATTCGGCATCCGCGTCGGACGCCACCGGCTCGAAGGGCTCGTCCGTCCGGGCGCGGACGTAATCGACCGTCACGTCGTCGGCGGCGATGACGCCGTTCTTGCCGCCCGCCTCGATGGCCATGTTGCAGATCGTCATCCGCTCGTCCACGTTCAGGTCGGCGACCGCCTCGCCGGCGAACTCCATGGCCATGTAGCTCGCCCCGCTGTGCCCGATCCGCCCGATGGCGTGCAGGATCAGGTCCTTTGCCATCAGGCAGGCGGGCGCCCGCCCGCGGAAGATGAACTTCAGCGACGGCGGCACCTTCAGCCAAAGCCTGCCCGTCCCGAGCACGAACGCCCCGTCGGTGCTGCCGATGCCGGAGGCGAACTCGCCGAAGGCGCCGTGGGTGCAGGTGTGGCTGTCGGTGCCGAGCAGCAGCTCGCCCGGGCGGGTGTGGCCTTTCTGGGGCAGCGTGACGTGGCAGACGCCGCTGTAGGCGGTGGTCGTCGGGTCGGCGTAGGGTTGCGGCATTCCCTCGAGCCCGGCCGGCACGAAGTCAGCGTCGTAGTGGTGCCGGATGCCCTTGGCGGCGACGAAGTCGCGCATGATGGCCACGTTGCGGTGGGCCTTGGGATCGGCGGTGAAGATGTAGTGGTCCGGGATCATCACCACCTTCCCGGCGTCCCAGACCGGCGCGTCGGGGCCGAAGTTCTCCTCGAACACGCCGATCATCTGCGGGGCGATCACGTCGTTGGACATCAGCACGTCAACGTCCACCCAGACGTTCTCGCCGGGTGCGACCGACGCGGTGCCCGCGTGGCGGGCGAGAATCTTCTCGGTGATGGTCATGCCCATCGGGGAGTCCTTGCTGGCTCGTGGCGTCTCCGCGAACGTTAGCTCTTCGGCCGGCGGCCGCGACGGACGAGCCGCGGCGGCAGGCCCGTTACCGTCCCCTCGCCGGTGGGGCGGCGGGGATAATGCTCTATGACTCGCGGCTCGCGCTCAACGCCCGGCACCCGGGACTGCTCGATCAGCCGGACCGCCTCGCGCACGCTGTCGGTTATGCAGAACGCCTCCATGTCGCCCGGCGAAATGTTGTGATGGCGGCGGAGCAGAACGTTGTCCATCCACCCGACCAGGCGGCTCCAGAAGTTCCTGCCCATCAGCACCACCGGGAACCGCTCGACCTTCTCGGTCTGAATCAGCGTCATCGACTCGAAGAACTCGTCCAGCGTCCCGAACCCGCCCGGGAAGCACACGAAGGCGCAGGCGTATTTGAGGAACATCACCTTGCGGGCGAAGAAGTAGTGGAAGTCGATGCGGATGTTGGCGTGCGGGTTGGCCACCTGCTCGTGGGGCAGGGCGATGTTCAGACCCACCGACTTTCCGCCCGCCTCGTCGGCGCCGCGGTTGGCGGCCTCCATGATGCCGGGCCCGCCGCCGGTGATGACCGCCAGCCCGCGCTTGGCAAGCATCGCCCCCAGGCGCTGCGCCATCTTGTAGTAACGGTGCGAGGGCTTGGTCCTCGCCGAGCCAAAGACGCTCACCGCCGGACCGACCTGGCTCATCACCTCGAAGCTCTCGACGAACTCGCTCATGATGCGGAAGACTCGCCAGGTGTCCTCTGCGTACAGGTCTTGGCTTGTGGGCTCCATGTCTGCTCCGATTCAATCGGCCTTTTCGAGCGGCCCGACCCGGACCGGGCCGGGCGACGCGGAGATACTACCATCGCCTGCCCCCCGCGGCCAGTCCTTGACATCTTCGGCCCCGGCTGCGCTAATCCCCCGCGGCGCTTGCTTGCGAAAGGGACCGGCATGAGGCGCGTTTTTGTGGCCGTTGTCGCGACGCTGGCGGGGGGATGCGGCGGCCAGTACATCGTCACCGCCCCGGACACCGTGGCCCTGCCGGGGCAGACGGCGGCGGTGGTCGTGAGGCTCCAGCGCAGCGAGTTGTGGAAGTATGCCCCCGCCTCGCGTGAGGCGTCGATAACGGCCCGGCTGGGCGGGTTGGTCCGGGCAGCACGGACCGACAAGCGCGGATACGCGGCCGTGGGGGTGCCCGCCCCGGCCAGGCCCGGACAGTATCAGGTCGCCCTCAGCCACCAGGACATTTGGGGCGACACGGCCTCGGGGGCGGCGACGCTGTACGTGCTCGACCCGAACGTTCCCGTCGCGGCGGTGGACCTGGACTCGCTGCCCGACGGCAAGAAGGCGCGGGCGGCCGCCGCCGCCATCGAGAGGATCGCCGCGCGGGTGCAGGTCGTTTACGTCACGCGGCGGTACGCCGGCCGGCCCGAGCGGGCGGACAAGATCCTGCTGCGGTGGGGCTATCCTGACTCGGCCGTCGTGCCGCTAGGCCGGTTGCGGGCGTGGTATGACATGCGCTGGTGGAAGCACCGGGGCGACCCCGCCCTTGCCGCGCTGCGGCGCCGGCTGCCCGGCCTGAAGTGGGGAATATCGGCAGAGGACGACGAGGCGGAGGTGTTCCTCCGCGCCGCCCTGACGGTCCTGGCGGTCGGCAAGTTCAAGGTTGAGGGCCCCCGCCCGGAAGGGGCCCAGGTCCACCGCTTCAAGTCCTGGGCGCTGCTGAAGCTTCCCGCGCCCGGCGAGTCCGACCAGCCGGGCGACTGACAAGCGCTGTCCCTGCCGCGGGCCCGGCCTATACAATGCTCCACATGAACGATCAGCCCCGGCGTGTCGTCGTCATGCTGCCGAACTGGGTGGGCGACGCGGTCATGTTCACGCCGACGCTGCGGGCGATCCGCGCGCGGTTCCCCGAGGCGGAGCTTGTGCTCTTCGGCCGGCCCGGCCCGGCGGCGGTGCTGACGCCGAACCCCTGGATCGAGCGGGTCGTCGCTGCCCCCGGCGGGCTGCTCGCCGACGCCCGGCCGTGGAGGGGCAAGAGGCCCGACCTGGCCGTGCTGGGGCCCAACAGCTTCCGCAGCGCCTTGACCGCCCGCCTGGCGCGGGCGAAGCGCCGCTGCGGATACGGCCGCGACGGAAGGGGCTTCCTGCTGACCGACAGGCTGGCGCCGCCGCGCGAGCCCGACGGCAGCTTCGCCGCGATCAGCGCCCTTGACTACTACCTTGCCCTGGCCGAGCACCTCGGCTGCGACGTTTCCGAGCGGCGGATGGAGCTGTCGGTGGGCGACGCCGACGCTGCCGCCGCCGAGGAGCTGCTCACGGCCGCCGGTGCCGACGGCTCCCGCCCGCTCGTCCTGCTCAACCCCGGCGCCGCCTACGGCGTCTCCAAGCTATACCCGGCTGCGAGGTTCGCCGCCGTCGCCGACGCACTTGTCGAGACCCGCGGCGCGCAGATCATCATCAACGCCGCACCCGACGAGCGTGACATCGCCCGGGTAGTCGCCGACGCGATGAAGCGCCCGGTCCTCGTCAACCTTGGCGAGTACGCCAACACGCTGGGGCTGCTCAAGGCCCTGACCGCGCGGGCCGACCTGATGATCAGCAACGACACCGGCCCGCGCCACTTCGCGGCGGCTTTCGGCGTGCCGGTGGTGACGGTCTTCGGGCCGACCGACCCGCGCTGGAGCGACACCGGCTTCGAGCGCGAGCGGATCGTCCGCGTGGACGTGCCCTGCGGGCCGTGCGGCAGGAAGCGATGCCCGCTGCGGGACACCCAGCGCGACCAGTGCATGCTGAAGATCAAGCCGGAGATGGTCCTGGTCGCGGCCGGGGAGCTGCTGGCGATGAAGGAGAGGGCATGAGCGTCCTGCCCGAAGCCACAGCCGAGGAGGCCGACCTGCTCAAGGGCCTCGGCCTGGATACGCTCGAGGGTGCCTTCGCCTTCGCCCGCGGCGAGGAGCTGTCCAAGGACCGGCTGGGCACGCGGCGCCGGTTCCGCCTCCGCCTGGGCGACGGCTCCGGGAGCCCCGTGCAGTGGTATCTCAAGCGCTACGGGCCGGACGCCTGGCCGCAGCGGCTGGCGCGCCGGCTCACGGGACGAGGGCGGGCCGGCCCCGCCCAGCGCGAGCTTGAGGCCATACGCCGCCTCCGCGCCGCCGGCGTGCCGACTGCCCGCTCGCTGGCGGCCGGGCAGGAGAGCGACCTGCTCGGCGTGCGGCGGAGCTACATCGTCCTGGACGCGGTGCCGGGCGACGCGCTGGAGCGATGCTTCGCCGACTGCCTCGCCCGCTGGGACGCCGCCGAGGTGCAGCGCTTCAACGCCGCCCTGGCCGAGCTGGTGCGGGGCCTGCACGCCGCCGGCTGGGTCCACCGCGACCTGTACGCCTCGCACGTCTTCCTCGACGAGGCGCCCGACGGGCCGAGGTTGCGGCTGATAGACCTGGCCCGGTGTTTCGCCCCGCGGTGGCGGCGGTTCCGCTGGCGGGTGAAGGACCTGGCCCAACTGGAGTATTCCATGCCGCCGGTGTGGGTGGAACAATACTGGGACGAGTTCCTGACCGGCTACCTTGCCGGCGGCGGGCAGGACCGCTGGGAGCGGGCAATAGGCCGCAAGGTCGCCTCCATGCGGCACCGCCACCGGCGAAGGCAGCGAAAGGAGGGTGGAAGCTGAAGATCGCCCTTGTCATCGAGCGTATGGACGTCACCCTCGGCGGGCGGGAAACCTCGACCGCCCAGATCGCCGAGGGCCTGGCCCGCCGCGGGCATGAGGTCACCGTCCTCTGTCAGACCCGCTCATACAGCGCCGAGGGCGTCGACGTTCGTCCCCTGGGCCGGAGGGGCGGGTTCCCCGTCACGCGGCTGAGGCACTTCATCGCCGACGTGCAGGCGGAGGTCGCCGACCGGAAGTACGACGTCGTCCACGCCATGCTGCCCGTGCCGGGCGCCGACGTGTACCAGCCGCGGGGCGGGACCGTGCCCGCCCGGCGCGCCGCCACCGCACGCAGGCAGCCCTGGCTGGGCGCGACGCTGGCAGCCCTTGCCGCGGCGCTCAACCCGCGGCGCAAGCTGATGGCGGCGCTTGAGCGGGCTGTCATCGACGACGCCGGCACGCTGTGCCTCGCCGTCAGCTACATGGTCAGCCAGGAGATCGAGGAGTACTACGGCCGGACCGACCGCGTCCGCGTCATCTACAACGCGGTGGACGCCCCCGACCCCGCCGGCCCGCAGCGCGAGCAGTGGCGCAGCCTGCGCCGGGGGGAGCTGGAGGTCGATGAGGACACGGTCGTCTTCCTGACCGTGGCCGTGAACTTCGAGCTCAAGGGCGTCTCCGAGGCCATCGCCGCGTTCGCCCGTTGGCGGCACGGCGGCGAGGGGCTGCCCGACGCCCGCCTGGTCGTCGTGGGCAGGGACCTGCCCGAGCGGTACGAGCAACTGGCGGGCATGCGAAGCGTCGGCGTGGAGGTCGTCTTCAAGCCGCCGACGCGGGAGATCTTCGAGTGGTACGCGGCCGCCGACGCGTGCGTCCTGCTGAGCTGGTACGACCCGTGCAGCCGCGTGGTGCTCGAGGCCACACGCTGGGGCATTCCCTCGATCACCACCGTCCACAACGGCGCCGCCGAGGTCATCTCCGGCGCCGGCGGGATCGTCGTCAGCTCGCCCCGCGACGCGCGGTCGGTCGTGGCGGCGATGGCCGAGCTTGCCGACCGAGACCGCCGCCGCGCCAGGGAGGACGCCTGCCGCCAGGTCGCCGACCGGCTTGGCATCGACCGACACGTTGACGAGCTGCTGGAGGCATACGCGGATATCATCCGGCGGCGCTGAGGGCGCCGGGCAAAGGAGCGTGCATGAACGACAGGGAAAGGTTCATCGCCTGCGTGCTGGGCGAGCCGGTTGACCGCCCGCCGTACTGGCTCTACTGGGGTCCGTGGAGGACGACCTGGGAGAGGTGGCGGCGTGAGGGTATGCCCGAGGAGTTCACCGACTTCGGCAAGGTCCGCGCGCAGTTCGGCCCCGACTCCGGCCCGGCCGGCGTGGACGTCAACTGCGGGCCGTGCCCGAAGTTCGAGCGGACTGTCCTGGCCGAGGACGACGAGTACGTCACCTTCATCGACCACTGGGGCATCAAGCGACGCGACTACAAGGGCGGCGAGTCGATGTCGCAGTTCCTCGAATTCCCCATCAAGAGCCGCGCCGACTGGCTGACATATCGCGACGAGCGCATGGACGGCGACGACCCCCGCCGCCTGGAGGGAAATTGGCCCCAGCAGTGCGCCGACGCGCGGGCCCGCGGCGTGTCCATCCGCCTGGGGTACTACCCCGACGTGGGAATCTTCGGCTCGGTCCGCTGGCTGCTGGGCGACGAGGAGTGCCTGCTGGCCTTCTACACCATGCCCGACCTGGTCCGCGAGATCATGGAGCACATGACCGACCTGTACCTGACCGTGTTCGCGAAGGTGCTGCGCGAGGTGCGGGTTGACGAGATCCACATCTGGGAGGACATGTGCGGCCGCCAGGGGCCGCTGATCTCCCCGAAGCACTGGGAGGAGTTCATGGGGCCGTGCTATCGGCGGATCAAGGCCCTCGCCCGCGAGCACGACGTGCCGGTGATGTCCGTTGACACGGACGGCCAGCCGGACCTGATCACACCGTGCATGATGGGCGCGGGGGTGAACATGATGTTCCCGATGGAGGTGGCGGCCGGCTGCGATGTGAACGTCTTTCGCGGGAAGTACCCCACGCTCGGCATGATGGGCGGCATCGACAAGCGCGCCCTCGCGGCCGGGGCCGAGGCAATCGACCGCGACCTCGAGCGCGTCGCCCCGGCAGTGGCGGCAGGGAGGTACATACCCGACCTGGACCACGGAATTCCCGACGACGTCTCATATGAGAACTACTGCTACTATGCCCGGCGGCTGAAGGAGCTGGTCGGCAAGGAATGAGCTTCTCGGCGATGGACCACCCACTGATACTGCTGGCGGCGTTTCCCGCGGCGGCGTACCTGATCGGGTCGATACCCTTCGGCCTGCTGATCGCGCGTGTGCGGGGGGTTGACCTCCGCGCCCAGGGCAGCGGGAACATCGGCGCCACCAACGTCGGGCGCGTCCTGGGGCCCAAGTGGGGCTATCTGTGCTTTGCCCTCGACGTGCTGAAGGGCCTGGGGCCCGTGCTGGCCGTCGGGCTGCTGCTGCGGGGCCTCCGGGGCGGGGGACAGGACCTGCCCGGCACGTACCACCAGGCGGCCTGGCTGGCGGTGGCCTTCGGCTGCATCGCCGGGCACGTCTTCAGCCTCTACCTCGGCTTCCGCGGCGGCAAGGGCGTCGCCACCTCGCTGGGCGTCCTGCTGGGGGTCTTTCCGTACTTCACCTTCCCCGGACTGGCGGCGCTGGGCGTGTGGATCGTGGTGACGCTCGCCACCCGCTACGTCTCGCTGGCCAGCATGACCGCGGCCGTGGCGTTCCTGCCCCTGTTCGTGGCCTTCAACTGGCCGGCGACGC
>CBFCZU010000138.1:0-11342 GCA_965602635.1 uncultured Planctomycetales bacterium
TCGGAGGAGCTCCCACCCGCCGGATGTGTGCGTGGAAGGCGGAGGGAACAACATAATCGCTCGCGATCAACTGACGGTCACTGTCGGCAACGGAGGCCAGAACCTGCCGTGTGGCGAGATGATCGTACAGAATGGCGCTGACCTGGAGTATTACTTATACACGTACCGCTGTGGTTCGGGATACACGGCCAACTGGTATAGTCAGCAGTGCAAGATCCTGTGGAATAACCTCTTGGACCGGAGAATGACGGGCGGGTTGATACGGCTATCGACACCGGTGAACGGCGGGGATGTGGATCACGCCAGGAAGACACTGAGCGAGTTTCTGCGGGTGTTGAGTCCGGATCTTGATCATGCCATGAAGTAGACGCGGAGGCCAAAATGAGCAAGCGGACCGTTATCGTTGTATGCATTGGGATCGCCCTGTTGGTTTTCTTGGCCATTGGCGGGGGTCTCTGGTGGTGCTATCAGAACAGTGGACACAGGCTGCTGGTGAAGGCGGATGTGGCCCTGCGGGCTAACCGTGCCGAGAAGGCCCTTGGTTTGGCTGGTCGGTATATTGCGGAGCGGCCGAAGGATTGGCAAGGCCACTACGTGCAAGCGCGTGCTTACCTGCAGTCGTCCCGATATGAGGAGGCGAGAAAGTCGCTGGAATCGGCTGCAAGATGTGATCGGGATAAGACGGCCGTGCCGTTGCTGCTGGCCGAGACGTTCCTCGTCCCGGCGAGAAGGAACCTGGCATCCAAGGAATTGCCTGTCCTACGTGAGGCCGTAAACGGCGCGATCAGGGCCCTGGATGTCCTGTCGGCGATAGAGGCAACGGACCCGAAGGACGCCCTGGACATCCTCGAGCGCACAGGACTGCTTCAGAAGGAACTCGCCGACGCCCAGCGGCTGCTGGAGAAGCGACTGGAGGATGAAGCGGACCGGGAACTTGCAGACGCGCAGCGGCTGGAGAATCGGCCGGGGCATGAGGCGGATAGCAGGCCAGCCAGCGAGAAGAAGCAGGCCAGTGAATCCCTCCGTGAGGAAAGCAGGAAGGCCGCTGCCAAGGCTGAAGCAGCGTATGGAGAAGCGGTGCGCTCGCTGCTGGAGGTAGTGCGCAAGGACCCGAGCAGGGACAAGGCGGCCACCGCGCTGGTCCGCCTGTGCCTGGACCGGAAGGACAAGAAATCCCTGGCTGCGGCGCGGAAAGCGATCATTGGCGTAAAAGACGCCACTCCCGTGGCCGCAACGCTGCTCGTCATGAACGATCTGCGTTCGGTCGTGAGTCGCGACGGGCCGGGCCCGGTGAACCGGAAGAAGCTCGCGGAGGCCTGCGGGATCCTGGACAAGATATCAGAATCAGAGAAGCATAAGGATAACATCGAGGTCAAGCTGGCGAGGATCGAGCTGGCCACGAGGTTGTCGGACCTGCCCAAGGCCAATAGGCTCTGCGAAGAGGTCCTCGCCGCCGACGACAGTAATCCTCAGGCCCGTCTGCACCTCGCTGAGATACTGATGCAGCAGGGCCAGCTTGCTGAGGCCGAGAGGAAACTCGCTTCCCTGAGGAAAGATCTGCAGGGATCCCCGTTGGTCCACTTTGCCTACGGCCGGGTCAGCCTCGCCCTGGGAAAGACAGACCAGGCGAGAGAGGCCCTTCGTGACATGGCCAAGACGGACGCTAACTCACCCGCCGTCAAGGTGATGGAAGCAGGTCTGGCCCTGGCGCTGAATGACCCGACCATGGGCCTGATCCTGTGCGATCAGGCGTTGCAGGCGGAACCGGGAATGCTCCAGGCGCATCTGACCCGTGGCAGGGCGCTGACCATGCTGGGCGAGTTTCCCAAGGCGGATGCGGTTCTGTCCGCAATCAGAAAAGAATACCCCAAGTGGCCCCAGGCCCACCTGGCCTACGCCCAGCTTGCTGACCGGGCGGGCCGGCCGAAGGATGCCCTGTTGGCCGCGCGGGAGGCACTGAAACTGGACCCAAAGAACAGCCAGACGCTAAGACTTGCTGCGGAGCTAGGATTGAGGTCGGCCACCAACCCGGATCAGGCGCTCAAGGACGCCCAGGCCTTCCACCAGGCGTCTCCGAACAGCCCTGCGGCCCTAAGGATTCTCGTTCAAGCGGCCGTGCTGGCCCAGAAGACCGACCTGGCTCGGAAAGCCCTGGAGAAGACGGCGGCGGACCATGCCACGGCCCCCGAGATGTTGATGGCGGTGGCTGACGGATACCGGGTGCTAGACGACCGTTCCCAGATGCTCGCGGCAGCACAGAAGGCGGCCGAGTGCAGCGCCGCCACGGTCGATAGCAAGACCGCCGTGGCCAGGGCGCTCATCCTCCTGAATAAGGTGTCCGAGGCGGAGAAATTGCTCGACGATGCCCTGAAGAAGGACCCCACCCAAGCCCGGCTGCACTACCAGTTCGGGCAATTGTGCGCGCGCACCGGCCGATTGCTGCCGGCCATCGACCTCTTCCGCGCCGCTGTGAAACTGGACAAGAGCAACGACAACTACGGCGTTACCCTCGCGCGCGCGTTGCTGGACGCGGGTGACGTAGCAGAATGCCGGAAGGCCCTGGACGCGATGGATACGGCCAGCCCGGAAGCGAACCTCGTGCGTCTGCAGCTCAAGTTGATCCAGGGTCAGCCGGTCAACATGGACCAGATGCTCCAGCAGGCCCAGCGCGGCGAACGGTCTGCCCTGGCCATTGCCCTGTCCTGCCTGGCCACCGGGCAATTGCAGAAATGCGTGGACGTTTGCGAGGCCGGGCTCGCCAGTAGCCCTGACAACACCGACCTCCGCCTGCTGCTGGGCCGTGCGTATATGGCCATGGGCCAGGAGGACAAGGGAATCCAGCAGCTCGAAAAGGCCCTCCAGGACGCCCCTGAGCGCCTCTCGAGGTACCTGGAACTTGCCGCCGTCCTGAGTCGTCGTGGGGGCCCGGACCAGGCGGCCCAGCGGATGGCGAACATCAGCGACGCTAAGGGCAACCTTGTCAGTAAGGACTACCTTGTCAGTCTGGCCATCGGCCGCTGGCTTGTTGTGTCGGCCAAGTACGACAAGGCCATCGAGGTGCTGTCCCGCCTGGCCGAGCGGCCGGAAGTGCCCGAGCACGTCCGCGGCCGCGCGGGCATGCTGTTGGCCGAATCGTACGCGGGCGCCGGCCACATGGACCGTGCGCTGGCGCAGCTCGACCGCCTGTGCGGAATAGTGGCCTTCCGAAATGAGGCGTTGCTGGGCAAGGCGCGACTACTGGCGAAGATGCGCCAGCCGGATCGCGCCGAGGCGACGTTGGCCGAACTCAGGGAGCTTGCGAGAAAAGAAGGTGATAAGGACGCGCCCCTCCTACGCGCGATTGCCGAAGGCTATGCCTCCACCGGTCAGCCTGACAAGGCATTGAACGTTTGCGATGCGGCCATAGCCGCCATGCTGAATGACTCCAGGAACCACCTCCTCCGGGCCGTGCTGCTGAAGAAAGTGACCGACAGATTTCCGGATGCGATCGCAAGCTATCGTAAGGCCATCGAATTGCAGCCGAAAAACATATCGCTGTATGAGGCCCTGGCAGAGGCCTTTGCCGCGGAGCAGCGAACGGTGGAGGCGCTGGGGGTGCTGCAACAGCTTGAGGGCCTCGGACCGGCTGCCGCAACCGTTTCCCTCTATCGCCGCGGGACGATGTTCGCAAGGTGGGGGTTGCACGAGCAGGCCGCAGAGCATTTCGGGGCACTGGTCACACTTGGGCACGGCGGCAGCCCCGCGGTCCAGATGGGGCTGGGCCAGGCCTTCGCCGCCCTGGGTCGGAGGGATCAGGCCGTCGGGCATCTCGAAAGCGTCCCTGTCTACTCCGATTACCACGTGCCCGCCCGGCTGCTGCTGGCTCGCCTCGCACCCACGCCGGAGGGGAGGCTGACGGTGATCCGCCAGCTCCGCCTGGCCAAGCCCGGCCTGCCCGACGTGCTCCGCGTAGAAATGGCGGTCCTTATGGAGGCAGGCCGTGCCCCCGAGGCCCTCCAGGCCTACAAGACCTATACTGACAAGCACATAAAGACCGGCGTCCCCCCCGCCGGACCCGCCCATCTGGCGGTCCAGATCCACTTCGAACGCGGGCACAAGGCCGCCGCGCGCGATCTGGCTGCGCGGCTGGCCGCAGGAACGGCTCAGGCGAGGTGGCGGAACCTCGCGGTCATGCTCACTATGGACGACGACCCGCATGCCGCCCTGAAGCTCCTGCCGGACCCGACGAAGGCCGATCCGTTCGGGACGCTCCTGGGCCTGTGCCTTGCCCATCGCACCAATGACCAGGAAGCGGCCAAGAAGTGGCAGGACAGATTCCTTGAGGTCACCAAGCCGGCCGAGGGGGCCGATCCGTCCGCCAACGCCCCCTACCGGCTCCTGGTGGCCTTGGCCGTCGGCAAGACCGACGAGGCCAAGACCGCCCTGGCGTCCGTCAAGGGCAAGGGGATCCTGGGCTTCGGTAAAGCGCCTACCATCGAAGCGGCATCGGCCGCAGACCCGACCGCCGCTCGCGCCAAAGAGGCTTTAGGCCTGCTGCGGGCCTCCGTCGCCCTCGAAATCGGTCTGCCGTCCATGGCCCACACATGGGCGATGGACCTTCTCAAGGCAAGGCCAACCTGCCACTGGGCCGCGGCGATCGCAGCCCGGAGTCAGGCGGACCCAGGCCAGCACGAGAAGATTATCAAGTTGCTCCGGCCGAAGGACTGCGCGGTCGCACACGTCCTCCAGGGCGAACTGTTGATGAGTAAAGCCCAGTTCGCCGACGCTGCCAAGGCGTTTGGCCGGGCGGCCAGATTGGATGGCAGTGCCGAGCACCTTCTGAAGCAGGGACTGTGCGAGGAATACGCCGGAAGGCTGGAGGAGGCGCTGAACCTCTACCGTGAGGTGTGGCAGAAGTCCTCCAATCCGACGGCCGCCAACAACGCGGCCTACCTGACGACGCGCCTCTATTCGAAGGACCCGGCCAGGCTGACCGAGGCAAAGCAACTGGCCGAGAAGGCCGTCCAGCAGGTCCCCAGGAATGCTTCGTTCCGAGATACGCTGGCCTGGATTCTGTATCTCGAGGGACAGCACGAGCAGGCCTGCATGGAGCTGCGCAAAGCCGTCGTCGACAGACCGCAATCGCCCGTGGTCCAGTACCATCTGGGCATGGCCGAGTCCGCCTGCGGACGCCCCGACCTGGCCCGGTGGCACCTCTCGGCCGCCGTGAGTATAGCCGAGAGCCTCCGGTCCGCCGGCAAGCCCGTACCGGCCGAAATCGCCCAGACCGCAAGCCTGTGCCGACAGGCTCTGGCGGCCCTGGGTCAGCCAAAGTGAAGCCCTTCGCCCCTCAAAGGAGAATGGCGAACATGAGCAGTGACACGCGCCTTGCCTTCGCAGTCGGCTGGGCCCTGCTGGCCTTCTGCTCTTGCGGCTGCCGTGAAAAGACAACCACCTCCCGCCCGGCTGCCGGAGAGGACGACCGCTTCCTCAGGTCCCAGCTCGTCGGTCGCTGGCAGAGGGCCTGGGACTTCGGCCCGGTCGTTTACGAGCGCGTCCTGGCCGCAGACGGCTCCCTTGTCATGCGGGAAAAGCGGAGGACCGATCCCCCCGCGACGGGCACGTCTGCTTCCACGGCGCCCCGCCCGGTCGCACGGGCAGAGCAGGAACACCCCAAGTACCCCGGCGAATACACGGTGGCGGAGGAGCTATCCGGCACCTGGTCCGTGAAGGACCGGCAGGTCACTTACCGGGTCGTCCTGCCCAACGGCGATCCCCTTACGATGCGGTACGACATAGAACGCATTACGGCTACAGAACTTGTGGAAATCTCCTCGGGCCTTTCAGGCAAGAGCGAGTTCCGCTTCCGGCGCAGAAGCTGAGCTGCCGCCCCGCCAGCGCAGTTTTCCGTCTTTTTCGGCCTTTTTCCTCTTGACGGTTTAGCCCAGGGCCGTATAATGACAGCTTGATTTGATGAATGGTCCGCTTTCCTGAGGGGGAAAGCCGTTCGCTTCCTGGAACCTTGCGGTTGGGGTTTGCCCAGCCCGCGTGACGGAAGCAGGACGGCCATTCCACGAAGATCCGTCACTGTGGTTGGCTGCTTTGGTGAGTGCAGGCGCTCGTGTGTGCTGTCGCGTTGAGGGCGCCGTGCTTCCCACACTCGCCAGGGGGCGACCAAGGTGTAGATCTTCCCCGGCGGGTAGACGTGATGCCGGGTAGGCAAGCGCCCCGAGGGGCGCAAGGGCAAGACGGGCAATTCTGCCCGCACGCGGGCACATGGCGGGCCCGTGAACAACCAAGGATGTAGCTTGGCAGGGCGAAGCGAGGGAGGACGAGAATGAACAGGCAGGCAATTATCGTTGGGGTCGCCAGCATACTTATGTTGACAAGCGGGGCATTTGCCTTGACGGACGTAGGGGACCCCATAGACATAGCGAGCTGGGGACAGCGGTTCATAGAATCGGGCGTAGGCGCTTTCGACCACTTTCAGTTGAAATTCATAGACCCCATTCCTGGGTCCGCCGGCTTCCGGGGCCCGGGTATCGGCAACTTCAGCCAAAGCGGATGGGACAGCACAATATCCGCGAACGGGGAGTTCATTGTTGCTGATGGGACGCCTTCGCAGAGCTACATGCAGTTCGATCTATATTTCGAGGGCGCAAAGGCAACGCCGTTAACATTCTACTTTCAGGCATGGTTGGAGGATACCAAGCTGGAAGAAGCGAAGGCGTATTGGAGTGGCGGTGGTTGGTCTTTCACACTCTCCACTGAGTGGAACGCGCCACCAATGACGCAGGCCTCTATTGTGATGACGGAGGCCGCCGTTCCTATTCCCGAGCCGTTCACGATGGTGACGGCCTTCCTGGCCATCGGGAGCTTCGGGATGTACGTGCGGAAACACTCACGAAAACACGCGGGCCGGTGAGACAGGCGGCCAGCAAGCCGGAAGAGAAAAAGAATGGAATCGGCAATGAAACGGCAAACCGTTGCGACAGTACTCGGGATTGTCCTGACCGTCTTGGCGGGTGCTGGCTCAGCCCGCGCGGAGAGCTTCTACGTCGAGACCTTCGAGACGGGTAATGCGGGCTGGATAGTCTCGACGGAGAGTGGCTTTTCGCCTGCCGACTGGGATCCGGCCGGGCACATTACGGCCACGATTGGCTCGGATCCCGTGCGCAAACTCCAGGCCGGAGTCGCCGCCCTGTACGAGGGCCTGGATAGGGCCGCGCTGTTCGCCACGGACATGATGATAACCGGCGACATCGACAATGCCGACCAGGGCTACGTGCGGTTCTATGTCGCCCGCGGAGGCGAGTATTTCGTCACAACGGGAGATGCTTCGTGGACGCCTGCCGCGACCGCCGGCTGGCAGAGCTTCCAGGTGGCGCTGGTTGAAGCGAACTTCGAGCGCTGGGGCGGAGGAGCCTCCGTTCCCCTTGTCGATGCCCTCAACGCCCCCGAGGAGATCGGCCTGCTGTTGACCGGGGCCAGCCTCGAGAGCGTGGGCTTTACCGGTGCAGGCGGGGCCTCGATCAGCATCGACAACTTCGACGCCGTGCCGGTGCCGGAGCCGTTTACGGTGGTTACGGCCTTCCTGGCCGTTAGCAGCTTCGGGCTGTACGTCCGAAGGCATACGCGAAATAGCAAATTCAGAAAGGAGGTGCCCGACAGGAATGCCAGGACGGCGTGAACCCCGCCGAAGAGGCCGGGGACTGATGAAAATGTGAATGCCCTGACTGGGCGATTTGAGGAAGAAGGAAACAGTTTCGCAGGCACCCCGTGGGAACGGGAAAGGCCCTGCAAGGTTAAGAGAAAAGGAGAGCAAGTCATGAGAATCTACAGATGTCTGGCCGGCGCCATGCTGCTGGTGGCAATGCTGGTCGGTGCGAACGTGGCCAAGGCCGACGTCGAGGGCTACGTCTGGATGGATTACCTCAGTTACAGCGGCGACAGCAGCGTCACGATCACGAAGAACGATGGGGGAGCCATGCAGGGATTGCAGCAGGGCGGCCTGGGCTTTGGCGAGTTCTATTTCGACGTGACGGGCTTTGGGGACCCCACCGCCGGAGATCCGGACCCGGGTCTCGAGAACCTTATCTCCGACGCCATCCACTGGGGGGACGATCCCGGCGAACTGAACCTGTCCGGATACTGCATGGATAGCGGCCAGTTCCTTGATACAGGCGTCAACCAGTATGAGATCAGGCCACTGGAGGACATGTTTGCCGGGACGGACAGGTCGGACGATCTCAGGAAGCTCTACGCCGCGCATCTTGGCGACGTGGTGGACTCGACGACAAGGGCTGCCTTTGACGCCGCGGTATGGGAGATCGTCTACGAAGATGGCGGGACCTACGACCTTACCACCGGCGATTTCCAGATGGCCAATGATACCTGGACGGCCACCGCCCAAGGTTACCTGGGCAGCCTGGGCAGCACTCTCAACGATGAGGTTTACGCGTTGTACGATTCCGCCAACCAGGACTTCTCGGTCGTCATTCCGGGCACTGGCGTCGTCATTCCCGAGCCGTTCACGATGGCGACGGCCTTCCTGGCGATCAGCAGCTTCGGGATGTACATCCGCAAGCACACGCGCAAGGGTAAGCGTACGTAATACGTAAGAGACGCATCTTTTTCTGATGCCGAGGCGGTTCCGCGGCCCATGGGGGGTTGCGCGACCGCCTTGGGGCAGGCAGCGAGGAATCCCTGCCGCCCCGGTTTCTCCCGCCGACAGCGGGGCGGGAGAGAGGCTAGTCGGCGGCATGCGTGGTTTTGGGTAGATGAAGGTCTGAGCCAGATCTCAGCGCCGCTGGGCTGGTGTGCCCCTACGGGGGCTTCTGTGCGTCGTCGGCGCTGACGTAACGGTTGCAGGGCAGACAAGGGGCCTGTAGGCAGGAGGGCCTTCTAGAAGAGCCTCGTCTAACGAGTGGTCCTCGTTTGGGCCAGGACAGACGGTCACCTTCAACGGTCAGGGATACCGGGATCTTGGGGATGCATATGCCGAGGCGCGAGCGGAAGGCGCAAGAACCGGCCAAGACATAATCGAAGCGCTTCAGACAGAGCCCGCCGGGCAGGGCTCTTGCCTCCGTCTGGTGTCGCCGAGCGCGGCCAACCAGAGGCGATGGCCCTGAGGCGTCTGCGTGTGACGGAACGAGGACCAGCAGTCTATCGGCACGGACGGCTGGTCCATTTTCTTCTGTCGCGCGGTTTGACGTAATCTCGTGGCCCCCAGTGGCCGAATTACCCCGTATCGGCCCCTTCGACGTGTCAGGGGCCGTTGCTGGTTTTGCGCCTGGTCGGCTCGAGTGCCGATTGTATCGTATGTTACACTTAGGAAGCACTTTGAAGGTGCTTCGCCCGGCCAAGGTCCGCCGGGCTCTTGCTTTGCGCCCATTGCCGGGGTGGTTTGATGGTCCACCCAGGCTGGCTAGTGTGACGACAAGACCGGACAGATGGGCCACGTGCCGGCTTCGCGGTCCGCACCTGTGACGTGTGTGCGGCTGGCGCGACAGACGCCTTCGGGGAGGCGCGCTTGTCGCGAGCCGTGAGGCACCGGCGCCCGAGGAGGCGATTCGGAGGTCGGCCCCGTTCTTCTGGGCGGCGATAGAAGCGAGACCTCGGTGGCTGCGCTGCTAAGACGGTCGCGGTCGTTCGAGGGCTTTCGCCGTGGAGAGATGAGATGTCTGCCGCAAGGAGACCCAATCGGCTGGGGTCCCCGAGAGCACCAGCCGCAAGACCCCGGCCGGGCTCCATTTGCAACAGCCACGAACGTTGCTTGCTGGAGCCCCTGGAGCCGCGCCTGCTCCTGTCGGCCCTGACGATCCTGGGCACCGTCGCCGACGACACGATCATGATCGTACAGGATGCCGGCGGCGTCACGGTGACCACGGATTCCGGCAGCGACGTGTACTCCGGCAGCTACTCGTCTATCGTTGTGGACGGCCTTGCGGGCGATGACGTCATAACTCTGGCGCACTCGGTGTCCCTGGACAGTAGCGTCTACGGCGGCGAAGGCAACGACACGATCTTCGACGCGTCCACCGGCGCAGGAGAGGTCTACGGCGGTGAGGGCGATGACCTGCTGGTAACCGTGGGCAGCGGCCTGGACGTGCTGACCGGCGGGGAGGGCTTCGACAGCTTCTGGTGCGACGGCGCCGACACGATAAGCGACGCCGACGAGACCGAAAGCCTGCTGACCGTTCATTCCATCGACAGCTTCTATCAGCCTTACACGAGCGATCCGCTCTCGCCGGACTACGTCTCCCTCGAAATCGAGGGTCAGGACCTGCGGGATCCGACCGCCAGCGGGTACCAGAGTTTTGCCGGGACGCCGCTGTTCGTGGATGGACCTCAATACGACGACGTCGTTCAGGGGTCGTTGGCAGATTGCTACTTCATCGCGGCCGTGGCCAGTCTGGCCGACGCGGTTCCTGGCGTCATCGAGCAGGCGGTCGCTCCCTTAGGCGACGGCACGTTCGTGGTCCAGTTCCACCGCGACTCGGCTGAGTACTACGTTCGGGTGGACGCGGATCTGCCGGCCTCGGGCGGCACGCCCACCTACGCCAAGCTCGGTCCCGACGGCGAGCTCTGGTGCCCGCTGATGGAAAAGGCCTATGCCTACTTCCGGTACGATCAGAACACCTACGCTTCCCTGGCCAGCGGATACCCAAGCGCCGTATACGAGGACGTTTCCGGCTCCGATGTGGAAGGCTGCTGGACAGGTCGGTCGGAGGCGGAAATCCAGGGCTTCCTGAGCACGCACCTGGGAGCAGGCCACGCCATAGCCGCGCCGAGCAAGTCTGCGGCCAGCTCGCCGATCGTCGGGAGCCACACCTACATGGTCAAGTCCATGGAGACGCGGGGCGAGACCACCTACGTCATGCTGTACAACCCCTGGGGCAGCCTGCTGGAGATCACGCTGAGCCAGCTCAAGAGCAACTTCTCGATGGTGACGGCTTCTTTGGCCAGCGACAACCGATTCCCGGTCGCTGTGGATGATTCAGCGGACACGGAGGTCGGCACACCGGTCATCGTCAACGTCATCGCCAACGACGACGACCCGGAAGGCGATCCCCTTAGCGTGACGGACGTTAGCACGCCGGACCACGGGATTGCCACAAACAACTTCGACGGGACGATTACATACACGCCCGACCCCGGCTTCGAGGGGACCGACACGTTCACGTACACCCTTAGCGACGGCAACGGCGGCCTGGACGTGGGCACGGTGACGGTTACGGTGGGCGCCAGCGCAAATCAGCCGCCCGTGGCTAATCCCGATTCCCTGTCCACCGATGAAGACGCGCCCCTGACGTTTGCGAAGGACGACCTGGTCGCCAACGACACCGACCCGGACGAGGATG
>CBFCZU010000139.1:0-11310 GCA_965602635.1 uncultured Planctomycetales bacterium
CCAGCGCGCCACGGGCCCCCGGCCTGGGCGGCGGCTGGCGACATCCTGAAGGCAGTAATGAGTGGCCCGGGCGCGATTCCGGCGATAACCAGGTGTCCCCCTCCCGACCCCCCGGAATCGTGTTCCGGGCCACGTCTTGTCGCCTGGCGCCCCGCGGCGTCTTGCCAACCGCCTCGCCGGACCGTAGCATGGACTCCATGTTCACCGGGATCGTCCAGCACGTGGGCCGGGTCACCGATATCGCCGCGACGCCGGCGGGCAAGCGGCTGCGGATCGACGTCGGGCTCCTGGCCGAGGCGCTGTCGGGCGGCGCCAGCCTGGCGGTGGACGGCGTGTGCCTGACGGCCTCGTCGGTGGCCGGCGCTGAGGCCGAGTTCGACGCGGTGCCGGAGACGCTCAGCCGGACCACTCTAGGCCGGCTGGTTCGCGGCAGCCGGGTCAACCTCGAGAGGCCCCTGGCGGCGGGCGACCCGCTCGACGGGCACATCGTGCAGGGGCATGTTGACGCCACGGCCGAGGTCGCCGGCGTTGACCGCTCGGCCTCGGGTCACGTGGTCCACCTGGCCGCGGCGGGCGAGCTCACCGCACGGATGGTGCCCAAGGGCTCGGTGGCGCTGGCCGGAGTGAGCCTCACCATCGCCGACCTCGGCGAAGGGCGGCTGTCCGTCGCCCTGGTGCCCGCCACGCTGGGGCGCACCACGCTCGGAGAGCTGCGAAGCTCCGACCTGGTCAACGTGGAACTGGACGTCATCGGCAAGTACGTCAGGAGGGCGCTTGCCGAGTTGGGCGGCGCCGGCGACCTGACGATAGAGAAGCTCCGCGAGGCCGGCTTCGCCTGAGACGACCGCTCGGCCGCGAAGCCAATGAGATACGCAATGGATGCCTGCGCAGGGCGCATCCGAAGCTGTCGCGACTCGGCGAGGGTTGCCGAACGCCATGGAACAATACCGTCCGACCATTGGCATCACGATGGGCGATCCTTGCGGGATCGGCCCGGAGATAGTCGCCAAGGCATTGGCCGACGGCTCGCTCCGCGCCCGGGCGCGATTCGTCGTCTTCGGATTCAGTGAGCTTTTCGGCTACGCCGCCGACATGGCGGAGGCCGATTTCCCCTGGCGTCGCGATCACCACGAGGGCCTCTCCTTCGTCCCGTCCGGGGTGACGGTGCTGGATTATGACGAGCTGTCGGCCCCGGCCACCGGCGAGCACGAGCCGACGCGCCACGGCGGGCACGCCAGCTTCACCTTCGTTGAGGATGCCATCGCCGCCGCCCGCGACGGCAGGATCGACGCGCTGGTGACCGCGCCGATCTCCAAGCGGGCATGGCAGATGGCGGGGGTGCGCTTCCCCGGGCACACCGAGCTGCTGGCCAAGCGCACCGGGACGAGGGACTTCGCCATGATGTTCGTCGCACCGCGGATGAAGGTTGCCCTGGCCACCATCCACGTGCCGCTGATGGCCGTCCGCGACCTGTTCACCATCGGGCGCGTCTTCAACCCCATTGACCTCGCCGACCGGGCGCTGAAGGAGTGGTTCGGCGTCGAGAGGCCCAAGATCGCCGTCTGCGGGCTCAACCCCCACGCGGGCGAGGACGGGGCCATCGGCGACGAGGAGAAGCGGATCATCGCCCCGGCCATCCTGATGGCGTCCGAGGCGGGCATCGACGTGAGCGGGCCCTTCCCGGCCGACACCCTCTTCGGCCGGGCGGCCGTGGGAGAGTTCGACTGCGTCGTGGCCATGTACCACGACCAGGCCTTGATACCCGTCAAACTGCTGGCCTGGCGCCAGGCCGTCAACCTGACCCTGGGCCTGCCGATCGTCCGCACCAGCCCCGGGCACGGCACGGCCTTCGACATCGCCGGGCGAAACCGGGCCGACCCCCAGCCGACCGCGGCGGCCATTCAGCTCGCCATCGACCTGTCCGGCAGGCGGGCCGCCGCAAAGGGCCATTGACCACCCCAGTGAGGGCGAATACGGCCTTTTGGCTTGACGCGACGCCGATCGAGCGGTAGAATGCGCCCTGTTGCTCAGGAGGAACAGCATTTCTTCGGCAAGCTCACCGAAGCCCACGGGTGGCCAGGGTCTATCTGTGCTGGCCCCGACTCCCCATGTCAGTTCGCAGTACGAGCAAGCCTTGACATGCCATTACAGCAAGACAGTACAAGGTGCGGCTTGCGTTGGGTGGTTTCCGCCGGGGAACTTACATGGTGAAGAGGAGGCGAGAGATGAGACAGACACGGATAACTCTGATAGTGTCAGTTGCCGTCCTGCTGGCATGGGCGGCGCCGGCCGCCCTGGGGCAACTGCCGGGCAACCTGGCCCTTCAGGTGCCGGACTGGAACCAGCCGGGCAGCTACGGCGTCGGCGGGTATCCCAGTTGGTGCTCGCCCACCGCCGGCGGCAACCTGATGGGCTACTGGGAGGACGTCATGGGCTGCGTGGGGCTGACCGACCGCCAGGTCATGCCCGCGGGCCCCGGCTACGCCAACAATGCCCTCACGTGGCAGCAGGGGCTCTTCAACGACGGCCAGGTCGAGATGGGCTGGCACATGGGCACGGACGGGTGGGTCAACCCGCTCACCCAGCTCCCGCCGGCCGCCAACGGCACGCCCTTGGTCCAGATCGGCCCCGGGATGCTGAACTACGCCACGGGCGCGTGGGTCGATCCGGGCGCCACGGCCATCACTAAGGTCGCCTATCCGAACACCCAGATCGGCATAGACGTCATGCCGGCCAATCCCCTCATGTGGGCGAACTACATGGCCGAGATCGACGCCGGGCGCCCGGCGCTGGTCTCCTTCGACAAGTGGGTCAACACGCAGTTGTTCCAGGGCAACGTCACCGTCCAGGGATTTCCCATGCAGCAGGTCGAGTCGTACCCCTGGAACCTGAACACCGATGCGCACACGGTTGTCGGCATGGGATACATCGACCTGAACCCCGGTTTCCAGAACAACGGCGCCGACGAGTGGTTCATCGTCCAGGACGGCTGGCCGGGACCGGGCGGCGGGGCCGGCGGAACAGGCCAGTACGTGCGCGTTCCGCTGGACATGATGTGGCAGCAGAACGACTACGTGTACACGGTTCCGGAGCCCGCCTCCGCCGCCGTCGTACTGGTCGGCTGGATGGTCCTTCTGCGCCGCAGGCGGCGCGACTGATAGCAGCGCCGCTCGGCGTGGCAGGTGGCCGCATGGGCTTGAGGGATCGGGCCGCTTGATCGGTCTAACTCCGCCAGCGGCCGGGCATGGAAGCTCGACCGACGAGTGGACAGCGGCGCCGCCGGGGCTGCCCCTAGAGGCCCCGGCGGCGTACTTGTGCGCCGGCATTGATGTCGGGCGAGCGAGGGGCTAGCCTTTGGCCCATGAGCCTTTCAGCCGATCAGGCCCGCGAGCTGGTGGTTGCCCGACTGGGGAGCGGCGACTGGCAGATCCGCCCCTTCGGGGCCGGCAAGTTCTCGGAGACCTTCCAGGTGACCGGCCGTGGCGGCGACTATGTCCTCCGCGTCGCCCCGCCCAACGACCTGCTGCAACTGTTCTACGAGCGCCGGATGATGCGCCAGGAGCCGCCCATCCACGCCCGCCTGCTGGCCGAGACGTCCGTGCCCGCGCCGCCGATCGTCGCCCACGACTTCTCCCGCCGCCTGATCGACCGCGACTACCTCCTCATGCCGCGCCTGGCGGGTGTTCCGCTCAGCGAGGCGTCCCTGGCCGCCCGGGCCCGGGCGCGGGCGCTGCGGCAGTGGGGCGGGCACATCGCCCAGGTGCATTCGATCACCGACCCGGCGGGGCGGTTCGGCTACCTGGGCGAGCACTGCCCCATGCCCCCGGCCGAGAGCTGGGCAGAGGCGTTCGGCGTCATGTACCGCAAGGAGCTGGACGACGTCGTCGCCTGCGGCGTGTACGACCAGGCCACCGCCGACGCCGCACAGGCCCTGCTGGAGGATAACCTGCGCCTCTTCGACCACTGCCGCACGTCCCGCCTGCTGCACGGCGACATCTGGGTGACCAACCTGCTGGTCGGGCCCGGCGGCGAGGTCACCGGCGTGCTCGACTTCGACCGCGCCTGCTGGGGCGACGTCGAGTGGGACCTGGCCATCGCCGAGTACTGCGGCGTGACGCAGCCGCCGTTCTGGGACGGCTACGGGCGGGTGGTCGAGACTCACGAAGGCGACGCCGCGGTCCGGCGGATGTTCTACCTGCTATACGAGCACCAGAAGTACATCGTCATCTCGATGAGCCGGCGGCGCGACGACCCGCCCCGCGCCCGCCGATATGCGGCCGAGTCGCTGGCGGCAATGGACCGCTTTCGCCAGACCGGCCAGCCGGGGTTCTGACCTGAGCGGCCGGCGCACCTATGACGTGGTCGGCTTCGACTGCCCGCCGTTGGTGGCCGTCAGGACGCGGTTGACGGCCACCAGATACGCCCGCGCCGAGGCCTCCACGATGTCCGTGCTCAGCCCCCGGGCGCGATACCGCCGCCCCTCGTGCTCGACCTCTATGGTCACCTCGCCCTGGGCGTCCTTGCCGCCGGTCAGCGCCCGAAGGGCGAAGTCGGTCAGCGCCAGCCTCACGCCGGTTATCCGGCTGATGGCCTCGTAGGCGGCGTCGATTGGCCCGTCGCCCGTGGCCGCGTCCGTGAACGACTGCTCATCGTTCGAAAGCGTCACCGTGGCCGTCGCCACCGCGTTCGAGCCGGCGATCGTCTGAAGGGCGTCCAGGCGCCATACCTCCGTCACCGACGCCATCTGCTGATCTATCAGCGCCTCGATGTCGGCGTCGAAGACCTCCTTCTTCCTGTCTGCCAGGGCCTTGAACTTCTCGAACACCTCGTCGAGCTGCTCGTTGGAGAGCGAGAACCCCAAGGCCTCCACGCGCTCCTTCAGGGCGTGGCGGCCCGAGTGCTTGCCCAGCACCAGCCGCCCCGACGGGATGCCGATGTCGGAGGGCTTCATTATCTCGTACGTCTCGCGCCGCTTGAGCACGCCGTCCTGGTGGACGCCCGCCTCGTGGGCGAAGGCGTTGTCGCCGACGATGGCCTTGTTCCGCTGAACTTGCGAGCCCGTCACGCCCGCGACCAGTCGCGATGCGGGGTAGATCTTCGTGGTGTCGATGTTGGTGTCGGTGTCCAGGAAGTCCCTCCTGGTCTTCAGGGCCATGACGACCTCTTCCAGCGCGGCGTTGCCCGCCCGCTCGCCGAGGCCGTTTATGGTGCACTCGACCTGCCCGGCCCCCGCGCGGACCGCGGCGAGGGAGTTGGCCACCGCCAGGCCGAGGTCGTTGTGGCAGTGCACGCTGATCACCGCCTTATCGACGTTCGGCACCTTCGCGCGCAGGTGGCGGATGAGGTCGCCGAACTCGGCGGGCATGGCATAGCCGACCGTGTCGGGAATGTTGACCGTGGTGGCGCCCGCCTCGATGACCGCGGTCACTATCTCCACCAGGAAGTCCCATTCCGTCCGCGAGGCGTCCTCGGGGCTGAACTCCACGTCGTCGGTGTACTGCTTGGCCTGGCGGACGCTTTCCACGCTCATCCTGACGATCTCCTCCTTGGCACGCTTGAGCTTGTATGTGCGGTGGATCTCGCTGGTGGCGCAGAATACGTGCACGCGCTTGTGTTTGGCCTTTGCCACGGCCTCGCCGGCGCGCTCGACATCCTTCTCGATCGACCTGGCCAGTCCGGCGACGGTGCAGTTGCGGATCGTCTCGGCGATCGCCTGGACGGCCTCGAAGTCGCCCGGCGAGGCGATCGGGAAACCCGCCTCGATTATGTCAACGCGCAGGGATTCCAGCATCCGGGCAACCTCGAGCTTCTCCTTCAGGTTCATGCTGCAACCGGGCGATTGCTCGCCGTCCCGGAGCGTCGTGTCGAAAATCAGAACTCGCGTTGGCTCGGACATGTCAGTTCCCTTTCACCCTGACGCATGCGACCTTTCCTGGCTTCGTCAGATATCCGCCTGTCGGCACATAAAAAAACCCCGCGATCCGCTTGCCGGATCGCGAGGCTGGGGGTCCGCCGCAGTACCCGCGATCCGTCAGCGCAACAGCAGCCCCAGCAGTAGCAGCAGGCTCGGGCTGTGACGCTGACGGTTCATTGAATACCTTTGGATTACCAAGTATATCGGCCCGCGCCCCGCCCGTCAACAGAACCGCCAAAAAGATTCTTCGTGCCCAGGCCTGCCTGCGCAAGTATCATCCCCTCTTCGTTTGGGGGGCGCCGATCAGTCACAGGAGTTGTGGACATGCGGACTTCGAGCAAGGGTCTTTTCGCGGCCTTGGCGCTGGCGGCCGCGGTGACGGGAGCCAACGGACAGATGAGCCCCACAAAGCCACCGGCCAAGGCCGGCAAGCCGCCGGTCGTGCCGAAATACGGAATCTTTGAGGTCAGCCTCTCGGCGGCGAAGATGCCCGGCAACCCGTTCCGCGACGCCCGGGCCTCGGCGGTGTTTACCTCGCCGTCGGGCAAGAGCCATTCGGTGGCGGGCTTCTACTACGGCGGCAAGGAATGGCGCGTCCGCTTCGTGCCCCGCGAGCACGGGCGGTGGCGCTACGAGGCGGCCTTGAACGCGCGGAGAAAGCTGGACGGGCGGTCGGGCGGATTCCTGTGCAAGGGCGCCGCCGGGCGGGGGTTCCTGAGGGTCTCCGATCGCAACAGGTACCGCCTGGAGCACGAGGACGGCACCCCGCTGTATCCCATAGGGGTGCAGACCGGCGGGTATTTCCAGGTCGGCTTCGACGGGCCCGCCTCCGGCGCCCGCACACATTCCGGGCGGAGGTGGCGCACCGTGCCCGCCGAGCAGTGGTGCAAGGCCTTCGAGGGGGCGGTGAACCTCCTGCGCTGGCAGCTCGGGGCCGGAACCCAAGCCGGCTGCGCGCTGGCGCTGATACCCAAGGAAGGCCCGGTTGACCGATTCGACACCGACCTGGCGGCCAGGATGGACGACCTGCTGCGGCTCCAGAAGAAGCACGGCTTCTCGCACATCATGATCCTCTTCCAGGACATGAGCCTGTGGGGCAATTCGCGGACCGCCTTCGGGCTGGGTCGCGACCTGAAGGAGTACAAGTCCGTCAAGGCGAAGAACCTGCCCGACCAGGACAGGTACCTGCGCTACGTCGTCGCCCGCTTCGGGTGCTTCGTGGACATCTGGGAGCTGTTCAACGAGGACTCCTACGCACCCGACGACTACCTCGCCCACCTGGCGAAGGTGATCCGCGCGGCCGACCCGTACGATCACATCATCACCACCAACTACGCCCGGCCCGACCAGAAGTGGTGCGAGATCGTCACCTGGCACGAGTACATGGGCATGCCGCCCACCGCCGTGGACGCGTACCTGGCCAAGGAGATCGGGAAGTTCAAGTCGCACGGCAAGGTCGTGCTCAATACCGAGTTCGGCAACCAGGGCTGGCTGAGCAACCACGACCCGATCAAGTGGCGGATCTCGGTCTGGACGGCGTTCATGAACGAGTCGAGCGTCCTCTTCTGGGGCATGTCGGGGCGAAAGACCGTGGGCCGCCGGCCGTACCGCGGCAACGCCAACGCCTACCTCGGGCCCGACAGCCGGGCGTACTTCCGCGTGCTCAACAAGTTCAACCGCGACATGCCGATCGACATGCGCCCGGTGGCCTCGGGCTACACCGAGCACAACGACATCCGCGTTTACGCCCTCTCCAACGGCAAGGTGACGGCCCTGTACGTCCACCACTTCTCCGACCACAAGAAGCCGTACCAGCACGCCGACCCGCTGATGGTGCGGACCGGCCCGGGCACGTTCCGCGCGAAGTGGATAGACCCGGCCGACGGGAAGGTCGTCCACACTCAGCAGGTGAGCACGGGGCAGCAATACCTGACGTTCAAGAAGATCCCGCCGGTGACGATCGACCTGGCCTGCCGCATCGACCGGGTGAAGTAGCCTCCCGCGCGGGCCGGCGGAGGCTCAATCGACCTTCCGCGCCTTCCAGACGCGGGTGTCGAAGACCTTGCCGTTGAGCATGGTCGCCTTCATCGTGGCCGTGTCGCCCTTGACCTCGATGAGGCAGTAGTGCAGCCGGCCGGTGAAGAGCTTGGAGTGGGGGTTCTGCACGGCGGCGGTCGCCGCCTTTCCGCCGCGCGGCGCCCCGGCCCCTCCCGAGATGATGTGCGTAGGCCCGCCCGGCGGCTCCGAACGCTCGTACACGTGGTCGTGCCCGCAGATGTACGCGGTGGCGTTGTGCTTGCTCAACAGCGGCATGAGCACGGCCCGTGCCTCCCGGATTTCCCTTTCCCTCGGCCGGCCTGTGCGCTCGTCGAGCCGGCCGTGGTTGGCCGACGACCAGGCGGGATAGTGCGAGAAGAAGAAAATGAACCTGGCCTTGGCGCCGCCCTCGAGCGTCCGGGTGAGCCACTTGACGTTCTCGCTGTCGGCCGTCCAGTCGTCCCGCCCCTCGATGCCGATCAGCAGCACGCCGTTGATCATCTGCGACCAGTTCTTGGCCAGCCCGTCCTTGCCGGGCGTGTGGAACAGGTGCGGGTAGAGCGGCGCCTTCTCCTCGTGGTTGCCGATGACCGCGTAGAGGGGGATGCGGGCGAAGAACTTGCGGGCGGCGCTGAAGTAATGCTCGTCCCACTCCCAGTCATTCCGTCCGCGGCCGACCATGTCGCCGGAGAAGACCACGAGGTCCGGGTCGGCCTTGAGGACCGTCAGGGCCACCCGCCGCCAGTCGCCGCGATTCGTCCGGCTGTCGCCAATCGCCACGAACCGCAGAGCGTCGCCCGCCGGCAGGAGCTTCGCCGCGTGCCTGTCGGTGGACACGGTGTGCCGCCCGTGGTAGGCGGTGAGGCGGTAAAAGCACTTGCCGCCCGCCTTGGGGTCGAGCTTGTCCACGCGGAAACGGTGGCGAAGCCCCGGCCCCGAGCTCAGACGCCGCGACTCGATGCCCGTCTTGGGATCGCCGCCGACGGTTAGCGTGACCCGGGCCGGCATGTTGGTGCGGCAGGTGACGGTGAAGTAATCCTTGCCGACGGCCCCCAAGGTCGGGCCGCTGTGGATGAGGAGGTGCTTGTCCTCCAGCGCGGCCAGGTCGGTCGCCAGCGCGACCTTCTCGGCCGGCATGACCAGGTTCTCTCTCGACTCCGGCGGCCTGTTGTCGAAGCCGACCCTCGCCGTGAGCTTGTTGTCACCCCGCTTGAGCAGCTTGGGCGGGATGGCGTGGATAGTCTTGTACCGCATGCTGCGAAACGGCACGGGCACGCGCTTGCCGTTGAGGAAGAAGAACATCCGCTGGCCCGGGGGCAGGCCGTGGGTAAGCTCCAGCGTGGCGAACTTGGAGGCGTCGGCCACGCGGAAGCCGACGCGGGCGTGGATCGCGGCCACCTTCCCGCCCGGCACGACAGGCGCCCGAGCTGACCAGGTCTCGCCGCGATCGGTGCTGTACTCCCACGAGGCCCCGTCCAGGAGGTTCCGCGGGGCCTGGGCCCACGCCTCCGGCGCCGGCGCCGACCACAGGCAGCCCGCAACCGACCCGGCGAAAACGAGCAAAGCAAACTTACTGTTCATAGATCACTTCCTTGGCTCGAACGTCCCTTCTAAATCCTATGCGCCCGGCGCGGGCGAGACAAACCCAATTGCCATCAGCGGCGTTTTCAGGTAGGCTGCGAGGGGCGGTGAAACGTTTGCTCTGCAACCAATCGGGAGCGATACCATGGCTGGGCTGGGCGTCAACATCGATCACGTGGCCACCGTCCGCGAGGCGCGGCGGACGATCGAGCCGGACCCGGTCTGGGCGGCGGCCGAGGCCGAGCTGGGCGGCGCCGACTGCATCACCTTCCACCTCCGCCAGGACCGCCGCCACATCGTTGACCGCGACGTCGGCCTGCTCAAGCAGACCGTCAAGGTCAAGCTGAACATGGAGATGTCCCTGGCCGCGGAGATCGTGGACATCGCGCTGGAGGTCAAGCCCGACCAGGTCAGCATCGTTCCGGAGAGCCGCCAGGAGGTCACCACCGAGGGCGGCCTGGACGTGGCCGGGCAGTTGGACCGGGTCGCCGGCGTCGTCGCCCGGCTGAAGGAGGCGGGCATCATCGTCAGCGCGTTCATCGACCCGGAGGACGGGCAGATAACCGCCTCCAGGCAGGCCGGCTGCGACGCAATCGAGATCCACACCGGCGCCTACGCCAACGCGGTCCTGCTTCGCTGCAGCCCCGAGGCGCAGCAGGCCCAGGCCGATACACTCGCGGAAATTCGCCGGAGCCTCCAGGCCGGGCTTGGCGCCGGGCTGATCGTCCACGGCGGGCACGGGCTGACCTACACCAACGTCCAGCCCGTCGCCGCCATGCCCGGCTTCTCCGAGTTCAACATAGGCCACTCGATCATATCCCGGGCCGTGTTCGTCGGCCTGCGCCGGGCTGTGGCCGAGATGAAGGGCATTCTCCAAAGCGTCGATTCGGGCGAAAGCAGCGAATGACGCCGCGCAAGCAAGGAACCGCGAAGATGGCTGACAGGCTGAAACTCGAAGGCTCGATGGTGGCCCTCGTGACGCCGATGCGGGACGGCCAGGTGGACTGGGACGCCCTGGGTCGGCTGATCGACTTCCAGCTCGAAGGCGGCACGCAGGGGCTGATCCCCTGCGGGACGACGGGCGAGTCGCCCACGCTCACCCACGAAGAGCACGACGCGGTGATCGAGTTCACCATCCAGCGTGCGTCCGGGCGCGTGCCTGTGATAGCCGGGACGGGCAGCAACTCCACGGCCGAGGCCGTCCGGCTGACCCAGCACGCCGCCGATGCCGGCGCCGACGCCTGCCTCATCGTCAACCCCTACTACAACAAGCCCACCCAGCAGGGGATGTACGAGCACGTGGCCGAGCTGGCCGGGATCGCCCTGCCCATAGTCCTGTACAACATCCCCAGCCGGACGGGAATCGAGCTGACGGCCGAGACCATCATCCGCATGTACAACGAGATCGAGCAGGTGGTGGCCGTCAAGGAGGCGACCGGCAAGGTGGACAACGCCTCGGCCCTGGCGGCGGCGTGCGACATCACCATCCTCTCGGGCGACGATTCGATGACGCTGCCCTACGGGTCGGTCGGGGGGCGGGGCGTCATAAGCGTCCTGGCGAACATCCTTCCGGCGGAGGTGCGGAAGCTCACCGACGCGATCCTCGCCGGCGACATGCGGGCCGCCGCCGCCCAGCACCTGAAGCTCTTCGGCCTGTTCAAGGCGATTTTCTGGGAGACCAACCCGATCCCGATCAAGGCCTGTCTGTCTATGGCCGGGATGATCGAGAACGAGCTGCGGCTTCCCATGACGCCGCTGAGCGAGCGCCACCGCCGCCC
>CBFCZU010000140.1:0-11190 GCA_965602635.1 uncultured Planctomycetales bacterium
TAGAATCCCGATGAACCATCGGGACTTTGCCCTCTCCGCTTCCCCAAGCGGAGGTCGGAGCATTCTTGAACCGGCATATATCACAGCGCCCCCCCCCGGTCCGTCAAGCGCGAATGGCCGTAATTCCCTGTCACGTCTTGACTAAGGTGATTACCTGACATCGCGGAGACCAGCGCAGCGGGCGCCTCATCCGCCGGCCGCGCTACATTGCGGAGAGGTGCCCCGGCCCTTCTCCCTGGGCCGTGTTCAGTTTTCACGCAGGGCCATCGAGTCCATCGCCTCGACGGTGCATCCATTCTCCCAGGGAATCAGAAGCGCTCCAAGCGTAATCCCGCCGGATGCTTGCCGCTAGACATGTTGAGGGGTTTCTCGACGAAGAGGAACGAGCTTGTGCTCCTGGGTGGCCAAGCGTAAGGTCATGTCTAACCGTCCGGGCACAAGATGCAGAAGCGATGCCAACTGGACCAACCATGGAAAGCCACGATCAGCATACGGGACTCCCACACTCGTGCGACATTCGTCGCTTGGGACTGTCGCCGGACGAGATCACATCTGTCGAACCCATTAGCCAACGGCATATCAACACGATCTACCGCATTTGCTGTAACGGCCGATGGTACGTGTTGAAGTGCATCGACCGTCCGGAGATGTCGACCGAATTGCTGGCCTACAGACTACTGCTTCAAGAGCGTGTGCCGGTCTTGCCCCATCGCGCGGGTGAGAATGCTCTACTGCTGGAAGACTTAGCACATAGCGAGGTGTGGCGGCTGGCCGAAGAGGCCGACATGGCCAGAGAGGAAACCGGACGCGCTATTGCGGAATGGTACAGGCGATTCCACGATGCTGGCAGGAGACTGTTGGCGAGGCAGACACCCGGTCTGGATTCGCTCCAGCGTGAGGCGGACAGGGTTACTGCGACGAGCGTTCGCTCGCTGCCAACACGCTTGGCGCTGCGAAATGTGCGTGTGCTGGATTGGGCCGCAGAGCAGGTCGAGCAGGTCGTGCGGGCCATCCACCAGCTGCCTCAGACGCTTAGCTACAATGACTTCCACTGGTCAAACCTGGCGATGAGGAGGACGGGCGGACAAGAAGGCATCGTGTTCGACTACCACCTGCTGGGGATTGGCATGGCTTATAGCGATTGCCGCAACGTCGTGGGCAGCCTCCTGGGCAGGGCACGTGACGCCTTCCATGAGACCTACGGCAAGACCAGTGACTTGGAGCGTCTGCTTGATGCGCCGGTCGCCGTACTGCATGCGCTGTTGCAGGCTGCCGAATGCACTCCCCTGCCGCGCTGGGCTGGCCCGCTTATCGATATGGTTGACAATGGCACGTTCGAGAGGGAACTTCACGCAGCTCTCGAGGCGATCGGCCGAGAATAGGGGTTTGGCCTGCTTGACCTTCGGGGCCGGCGACTCGAGTCTCACTCGCGCATTACACACGGGCTTGGCTTCCTGGCTGGGCACCGGGGCCCAATCGCCGGTCATTCCCGTTGACATTTCCGGGGCAAATCCGTACCTTACGGGCGTGTTGGCGCGGCGTTGTCGGAGAGAAGGTCCGTCCTCATACATGCCCTCAAGAGAGCGCAAGACAGCGTCCGATAACTTATCTCAGGAAGCAGTGAGGCCATGCCCGCAACACACCGATATGCCGCGCTGACTGTGTTTGGCTTCCTTGCCCTGCTGGGCGGCTGCAAGACCAAGGTCACGGGTCCCTCGCGGCCCAGGGTCATCCCACCCGGCGTGGCCGGCACCATCAGCGAGTACGCCGACCTGATAGGCGCCAACGAGATGCTGGTCAAGGGCTACGGGATGGTGGTGGGGCTGGGCGACGGCGGCTCGTCGGAGGTGCCCGGCGCGATTCGAGAGTACCTGGTGCAGGACATGCTGAAGCGCGGCATAGCCTCGCCGCGCGCCGGCGCGGGCGCGCTTAGCGTCTCGCGGATGCTGAAGGACAAGGATACGGCGGTGGTGGTGATCGGCGGTCAGATACCCCCGGCCGCTCCTGTGGGGACGCGTTTCGACCTCCACGTGGAGGCCCCGCCCCGGACCCAGACGACCAACCTGGACGGCGGATACCTGCTGCCGGTGGACCTGCGTTTCGCCCTGGCCGGCAGGATGGCCACCTTCTGGCGGTCGAGGCCCTGGGGCGAAGGGAAGGGCTCGGTGTTCGTCAATCCCTTCGCGGCGCGGGCCGAGAGCCTCGCCCAGGCCAAGCTCCGCAGCGGAACCGTCCTCAACGGCGGAGTGGTAACGCGTGAGCGGTCCATCCGGCTGGAGCTGCGCCGTCCCAGCTATCATATTGCCGGGCTGATCGAGCGGCTGGTCAACGAACGATTCACCACCGACGAGGACAAGAAGGTCGCCGAGGCGAAGACCTCGGCCATGGTCGACCTGCACATTCCGCCCGCGTGGCGCGACGATTACCGGCACTTCCTCGAACTGGTCATGCACCTTTACCTCGTCGGCGGGCCCGGCGGCAACGAGCGGCATGCCCGGCAGTTGGCCAGGGCCATCGTGCTGCCCACGGCACGGCACGAGGACATCGCCCTTGTCTGGGAGGCGATGGGCAAGCAGGTGCTGGGCGTCATCCTCGAGCACTACACCTCCGACAACCAGGCGGCCGCCTTCTACGCCGCCCGCACGGGCCTGAGGCTCGGCGACGCCATGGCACTCGATCCGATGATCGAAATCGCCCAGCGCCCCTCGCCGTTCCAGATCGCCGCGGTGGAGGCCCTGGGCGACGCCAGCCAATTCCGCCAGGTCGCCCGTAAGATCAAGTGGATGCTTTCGAGCACGGACGAGCTGCTTCGCGTGGCCGCCTACGAGGCCCTGCTCAAGCACGGCTGGAGCAGCTCGATCCGCCGTGTCGCGGCCACAAGGCACTTCGTCCTCGACGTCGTGGACAGCGATCGGGACTACGTCATCTACGCCACGCGGACCGGCGAGCCGAAGATCGTGATGTTCGGCCGGAAGATTCCCATCCGCCTGCCCGTCTTCTACTCGCCCGGCGACGAGCTGGTGACGGTCAATGCCTCCGACAAGGACAAGGCGGTCGTGGTGTATCGCAAGCTGCCCAGAGGCGCCGGCAACAGCGCCCCGTTCAACGTGGACCCGCTGGCCGAACAATTGGCGAAAACGCTCGCCATGCGCGCCGAGCCAGGAATCGACGGGAAGGTGCAAGGCCTGGGGCTGAGCTACTCCCAGGTGGTGGGGGTGCTTCAGGGAATGTGCCAGGCGGGGCACATTCCGGCAAGATTCGTGTTGCAGCAGCCGCCCGCGATCCGAAGAATTTACAGTGCGGCCACGGGTGTCGGCCGACCGGACACGCCCGAGGAGTAACGGCAGCCATCGGCTGGCTCACGGACGAGTCACACCCGGGCGCCATGGAAGGACGTGCTTATGAAGTTGAAGTCATTGACCCTCGTGGGGTTCAAGAGCTTCGCCGACAAGACCACGCTCGATTTCCACGACGGCGTTACGTGTGTCGTGGGGCCCAACGGGTGCGGCAAGAGCAACATCATCGACGCCTTCAAGTGGGTCCTGGGCGAGCAGTCGGCCAAGAGCCTCCGCGGGGAGCAGATGCAGGACGTGATCTTCTCGGGCACGGCCCAGCGCCGCTCGGCCGGCTTCGCCGAAATCTGCCTGACCTTCGAGGACGTCACCGGCTCGCTGGGCAAGGAATTCGTCGCCGAGGGCTCCCGCTCCGTGAGCATCGCCCGCCGGCTGTATCGCAGCGGCGAGAGCGAGTACCTCATCAACAAGAAGCCCGCCCGCCTGAAGGACATCCGCGAGATGTTCCTGGACACCGGCGTGGGCGTGGACGCCTACAGCCTCATCGAGCAGGGCAGGGTGGAGATGTTCCTGCAATCCTCGCCCGGCGAACGGCGGATCGTTTTCGACGAGGCGGCCGGCATCTCCCGGTATAAGGTCCGCAAGCGCGAGGCCTCCCGGCGCCTCGAACGGGTCGAGCAGAACCTCCTCCGCCTGATGGACATCCTCGCCGAGGTGCAGAAGCGGCTGCGGAGCATCAAGTATCAGGCGGGCAAGGCCAGGAGCTACCAGGCGCACACCACCAGGCTTAAGGAGCTGCGCTCGCTGTTCACGCTGGCCGAGTACCACCGCCTCAGCAGCCAGCGGCAGGAGATCCAGGCCCAGGCCGACGCCCTGGCCGACGCCCTGGCGGCACTCAGCTCGCGGGTCGCCCGCCTGCAGACCGCCCGCACCGCGTCCGAGGCGGAGCTGACCGAGTTGGAGAGGGCCGCCCACGAGTTCGACGGGCGGATCCTGGCGGTCTCGGGCGAGATCACCACCTGCCAGCAGCGCAGCGAGATGCTCGCCGGTCGGGCTCGCGAGCTGGCCGACGAGATCGCCTCGGAGGCGGCCCGGTGCGAGAAGCTCGAGGCCCGCGCCGAGGCGAACGCCGGCGAGGCCGAAAGCCGCAAGCGCCAGCAGGCCGACCTGGAAGCCGAGCTGGCCGGGCTCTCCGACAGGCACGAGTCGCTCGCCCAGCGGCACCTCCGCGAGCAGGAGGCCGTGCGCCAGCTCGCCAACTGCCGGGAGGACGAGAAGAACGGCACGCTCGACCTGCTCCGCCGCACGGCCGAGCTTCACAACGAGATCAACACCTACTCGATTCGCCGCGAGAACCTGCATTCCCAGCGCCAGCGGCTCAGCGGGCGGGCCGAGGAAATCGCCCGCGGACTCGAAGACCTGCTCGCCCAGCAGGGCGCGCTGCGGGCGAAGCTCCGCGAGGCCGACGGCGTCATCGCCGACTCCACGGCCCGTCTGGAGCAGGCCCGCCGTCAGTCCGCCGACCTGGACGGCTCGACCGAGCAGGCCCGCGCCGAACTGTCCCAGGCCGAGCGGCGCCACAGCGCCCTGCTCTCGCGGCAGGCGGTGCTCGAGGAGATGCAGCGCCGCCTCGAGGGCGTCGGCGAGGGCGTCCGGCGCCTGCTGACCGCCGCCCGCGAAGGCAGGGCGACTTTCATCCGCGGCATGCTGGGCGATTTCATCGAGACCGACGTCGTCCACGCGGGCGTGATAACCGCCGCCCTGGCCGAGGCCGAGCAGAGCCTGCTTGCCGACCGGCTCGAGGACGTGCTGGCGGCGGCCGGCCAACTGAAGGAAATGCTCTCCGAGACCGACGGCGTCGAGCTGATCTGCCTGGACCAGCTCCCGCCGGAGTCAGGCGACGACCGGCCCGTCCGCCCCGATGGGGTGACGGCCTGCGCCGCCGATCTTGTCCGCTGCGATGCCGACGCCGGCGTCGCCCGCCTGGTCAAGGCGCTGCTGGGCCGGACCCTCGTGGTTGAATCGCTCGCGCGGGCGGCCGAGCTGGCGCGGGACATGGGCCCGAGCTGGCGGTTCGTCACCGTCTCGGGCGAGGTCCTCGAGGGCGACGGGCACGTGCGGATCGGCTCAGGCCGGTCCCAGTCCGAGGGGGTCGTGTGGCGCAAGAGCGAACTGGCCGACCTTGCCCGCAAGCTCCAGGACAGCGACAGGCAGATCGCCGCCCTGGCCGCCCGGGCCGAGGCCCTGCGGTCGGAGCGGGCGCACGTCGAGGAGCAGATCCACGCCTTCCGCACGGCCGTCTATGAGGCCAACACCGAACGGGTGGAGCACCAGAGCCGCCTGGAACGGCTCTCCGAGCAGGTCGCCCAGCTCCGCCGCGAGGCGCCCGTTGTGGCCGAGGAGCTCCGCCAGCTTGCCGAGGAGACCGAGGCCGCCGTCCACCGCGGGCGCGAGGCCCAGGAGGCCGCCGACAAGCTGGAGGTCCAGAAGGCCGAACGAGACCGCCAGATCGCCCTGCTTGCCGAAGAGCACGAGGCGGGCTCGAAGCGTCTTGCCGACCTGGGCGAGGAGGTCACCGCCGCACGTGTGGCGCTGGCCGAGGTCCGCCAGCGGCACGACGCGGTCGAGGAGACGATCCTGAGGCTCGCCAGGGAAGGCGAGGCGGTGACTCAGGAACTGTCGGGCGTCCGGCAGGAGATCTCCGCCGCCCGGCAGCGGCGTGAAGAGGCCGAGCGGGGCGCGGCCGAGGCGAGAGAGCGGATACGCCAGCTCGTCGAGCAGCGGGCCGCCCTCACCCGCGAGGCCGAAGAGAACGCCGAGTCGCGGCGAGGCATCCAGGAAAAAATCGAGGAGATCGCCAGCCAACTGGCCGAGCAGCAGGCCGCCCAGGCCCAGCGGACCGGCGAGCTGGGCGACTGCCGGGTGCGCCTCGGCGAGGTCGAGGTCCGCATCGAGAGCCAGATTTCGCGAACCGCCGACGAGCTTGGCATGGACCTGCTGGCCGCCTACGGCGACTACACCCACGACGAGCAGCGCGACTGGGAGGCCGTCAAGCAGGAGATCGCCGAGCTTCGTGGGAAAATCGAGCGCCTGGGCAACGTCAACCTCGACGCCATCGCCGAGCAGGACGAGCTTCAGCAGCGCGAGTCGTTCCTCGCCGCCCAGGTCGAGGACATCCGCGCCTCGCAGAGGCAGCTCAGCGAACTCATCAAGCGGATCAACGTCGAGTCGCGCCGCAGGTTCGAGGAGTCGTTCCAGGCCGTCCGTGCCAACTTCAACGAGCTGTTCCGCAAGCTCTTCGGCGGCGGCAAGGCCGACATCCTGCTGAACGACCCGGAGAACGTCCTGGAAAGCGGCATCGAGATCGTCGCCCGCCCGCCGGGCAAGGACCTCCGTTCCATCTCCCTGCTCAGCGGCGGCGAGAAGACCATGACCGCCCTGGCGCTGCTGTTCAGCTTCTTCAAGTGCCGACCCAGCCCCTTCTGCCTGCTGGACGAGGTGGACGCCGCCCTCGACGAGGCCAACACCCAGCGGTTCGTTGTCCTGGTGCGGGAGTTCCTGGGCACAAGTCAGTTCATCATCATCACGCACGCCAAGCGGACGATCGCCATGGCCGACGAAATCTACGGCGTGACCATGCAGGAGCCGGGCGTCTCCAAGCGAATCTCGGTCCGCTTCGACCAGGCAGCCGAGCTGGCCGAAGTGCCCGGCGAGGCAATCATGGCCTGAGCCGCTCGCCAGCGGGTTGATCGAACCGATCCGGGGGAGGTATGCTGACGGGGGAAATCGGTCGCTCTGTGAGGGAGTTCAGACATGGTCGAGAAGGTCCATCTTGGGCCGGTGGAGGTCAGCCGGCTTACCATCGGGGGCAACCCGTTCAGTGGCTTCTCTCATCAGGGCGGCGAGCGCGACCGCCAGATGAAGAGCTACTACACCTCCGAACGGATCAAGCAGGCCCTGCGCAAGGCCGAGGCCGCCGGGATCAACACCCTCTTCGGCCGGGCCGACAATCACGTCATGCGCCTGCTGGCCGAGTATTGGGGCGAGGGCGGCACGATCCAGTGGTTTGCGCAGACCGCCTCCGAGCGGGAAGACTATCTCCGCAACATCGCGACCGCCGCCGCCAACGGCGCCAAGGGCTGCTACCTCCACGGCGGGCAGGTGGACTACTACTGGAACATCGCCCGAAGGGAGCACTTCGCCGCCGCCCTGGAGAAGATACGCTCGCTGGGCATGGCGGCGGGCCTGGCGGGGCACCGGCCCGAGCAGCACCAGTGGATCAACGATCACCTCGAGCCGGACTTCCAGATGTGCTCGTACTACGACCCGTCCGCCCGGACCGACAGGCCCGACCACGTCCCGTCGGACTCGGAGCGGTTCGACCCGGCCCACCGGGACCGCATGGCCGCGCTGATCTCGCAGCTCAAGAGCCCGGCCGTGCATTACAAGGTCCTTGCCGCCGGACGCACCCCGGTTCGCGAGGCGTTCCAGTACGTCGCCAAGACGATCAGGCCCACGGACGTCGTGGTGGTGGGCGTCTTTCTCGGCGACGATGCTGACATGATCGAAAAGGACGTTGCCCTGTTCGAGGAGATCGTCCAGTCGGAGGTCGCGGGGCGCGCGCGGTGACGGCCGCCGCCCGCCGCCCGGAGAGAGCCAGCCGAATCAACGGGAGAGAGCATGTCCGCCAGGAAGAGCAAGCCGCGCGCCAGCTCGCGCGGAAGAAAACAGGAGCTGATCTACCGGGAGGACTGGGACGGCCTGATGCCGGGCCCGGCGTCGGCGCTGCGAACTGCATTCGGCGAATACCACACGCATCCTTCGCCGCCGGGGGCGGGCAACTGGGGCGACGCGGTGCTCTCCACCGGCCAGTTGGGGCTGGCCTGGCGTGTGGTTGACGACGGCGGCGAGCTGGCCTTCGAGGTTTGCCAGCAGATGCCGCGCCGACCGGCCATCATGGTCCTGGACACTCAGGGCGACCTGCGGGACTACACCTTCACCGTGCCCGTCCGCCCGCTTTCGAGCAAGGCCCCTTGCGGGCTGGTCTTCCACTACCAGACGAACCGGACTTTCTTCGCGGTCCTCTGGAGCGGCGACGGGCAGCTCGCCCTGGTCCGCAACGACCACGACGCCCGCCAGACGCTCGCGGCGGCGGAGCTGCCGTTCAACGTGGACGAGCACTGCCGGCTGAGCGTGACGGTCTCGGCGATGACCGCCAAGGTCTCCGCCGACGGGAAGAAGTTGCTCGAGGGCCGCATGGAGCCGCTGGTCACCGGGCAGATCGACGGGCCGCGCAAGGAAGGCAAGGTGGGGCTGATCGGCTATGCGCCGGTGAGGTTCCGCGCGGCCGAGCTTACCTGCCCGCCGCCGGCCGGCGTCGCCCGACGTAGCCGCCTCTCCGCCGCCCAGCGCGAGCTCGACGCCCTCCGCGAGGAGAACCCCACGCCCGAGGCCGTCTCCGAGTGCTCGCTGGGCGACTTTGGGGCCGGACGCAACCTCCGCCTGGCCGACCTCGACGGCGACGGGCAGCTCGAATTCATCATCGCCCAGCAGTCAAAGCGCGCCAACGAGGGCGACTACTGCCAGATATCGTGCCTGACCGCCTTCCGCGCAAACGGGGAGGTGCTCTGGCAGCTCGGCACGCCGGTGCGGGCGACCTCGCTGCTCGACGCCCCGACCTGGGATCTGCCATTCCAGGTCGCCGACGTCGACGGCGACGGGCGGATGGAGCTGATCATGTGCCGCGACTGGCAGATCCAGGTCCGCGACGCCGCCACCGGCGAGCTGCTGCGCTCGGCGCCGACTCCGCGCTCGACGCTGGGGCTGACCGTCATCGGCTGGGCGGTGGAGGACTTCTTCGACCGCATGTGCGGCGACGCGATCCACCTGTGCGACCTCAGCGGGCGGGGACGCCCGGGAGAGTTCCTCATCAAGGACCGGTACGCCAACCTCTGGGCCTACGACACCGAGACCCTCGAGCCCATCTGGCACGCGGTGCTCAACACCGGCCATTACCCCCTGGCATTCGACATCAACGGCGACGGGCGAGACGAGGTCCTCTGCGGCTACTCGCTCATCTCCGCCGACGGGCGGATCATCTGGCAGCAGAGGAACGGCGACCACGTGGACGGCATCGGCGTGGGGCACTTCGACCCCGCCCGCGACGACTTCCAGATCGCCTGGGTGGCCGGCGAGGAGGGGTTCTTCATCGTCGGGGCCGACGGGCGGACAATCGCCTGCCACGTCACCGGGCACCTCCAGAAGATGTCGATCGGCAACTTCCTGCCCGACCGCCCGGGCGTCGAGATCGCGACCATCACCTACTGGGCCAGCCAGGGCGTGCTGTCGGTCTTCGACGGGCGCGGCGTCAAGCTGCACGAGTCGGAGCCATGGCACGCGGCCTCGGCCATCATGCCGGTCGGCTGGCGGGGCGACGGGCAGGACTTCATGCTGCTCTCGACCCACCCGCAGTACGGCGGAATGCTCGATGGGCTGGGGCGGCGGGCGGTCATGTTCCCCGAAGGCTACCCGCACCTGGCCTGCGACGCGTGCGACATCGACGGCTGCGGGCGCGAGGAGATACTCGCCTGGGACTTCGATCGGCTGGTGATCTTCAAGGCCGCCGGCAAGCCGCTGGGCAAGCCGCCGGCAAGGTACACCGGAGAGCTGTACAACCGCTCGAACTACAAGGCCAACGTCTCCGTCCCGCCGGAGATCATTGCCGGCGGGCGCCGCCGCTGAGCGCCCGGGCGGACCCGACCCGAGGGCGGAGCTTTCGCCTTGACAGCGGCGGGGGGGATGGATAATCTTCCCGCTTCGCATTGGGGCTTGGATCCCAACAGGCTGGTTTACTGAAGAAGGCAAGCCCCGGAACGCACCCGGGGCCGAAAGGAGAGCACACGATGGCGGTAAAGGTTGGCATAAACGGATTCGGCCGGATCGGCAGGCTGGTCTTCCGCGCCATGGCGGAGAGGCCCGAGGCCTTCGACGTTGCGGCCGTCAACGACCTGGCGGACGCGGACATGCTCAGCTACCTGCTGCGGTACGACTCCACCCAGGGTCGCTTCCCCGGCAAGGTCGTCGCCAAGCGCGACGCACTGGTGGTCAACGGCAAGGAGGTGAAGGTCCTCTCGGAGAAGGACCCCGCCAAGCTGCCCTGGGGCAAGATGGGGGTGGCGGTGGCCGTAGAGTGCACCGGCATCTTCCGCGACAACAAGTCCGACACCAAGCCTGGCTACGACAGCCACCTGGACGCCGGCGCCAAGAGCGTGATCATTTCCGCCCCGACCAAGGGCGACGCGCTGACGGTCGTCCTGGGCGTCAACGATGAGCTGCTCTCGGCCGAGACCAAGTGCGTCTCCAACGCCTCCTGCACGACCAACTCCCTGGCGCCGGTGGTGAAGGTGCTGCACGAGAAGTTCGGCCTGGTCAAGGGGCTGATGACGACCTGCCACGGGTACACGAACGACCAGCGGATCCTTGACATGATCCACACGGACAAGGCCCGCGCCCGCGCCGCGGCGGTGAACATCATCCCGACGACGACCGGGGCGGCCGCTGCCGTCGGCAAGGTGCTGCCCGAGCTGAACGGCAAGCTGGACGGCTTCGCCCTGCGGGTGCCCGTGCCGGTAGGCTCGATTACCGACCTGACGATCCTGGTGGGCAAGAAGACCAGCATCGAGGGCGTCAACGAGGCGGTCAAGGCCGCCGCCGCCGGGCCGATGAAGGGCATCATCGAGTACGTCACCGACCCCATCGTCTCGTCCGACATCATCCACAACCCCTACAGCTCCATCTTCGACTCAAACAACACGCTGGTGATCGACGGCGACATGGTCAAGGTCACCATGTGGTACGACAACGAGTGGGGCTACTCCTGCCGCACCGCCGACCTGGT
>CBFCZU010000141.1:0-11183 GCA_965602635.1 uncultured Planctomycetales bacterium
CAAGGCTTCCTTCCTGCCGCCAAGTTCTCCCACGACGTCTTGGCCACGCCGACCGTTCTGCCCAGCGGATCCAGCCTACTCGCGCACCACCTCGACGGAAAAACGGGTCACATCCAGCAAGAGCGCAGGTCACATGGTCGGGGCATGCAGCCCAAGCAAAGAGCCGTAACCTCTTCTGGCTACGGCTCTTAGACCAAGTCGGGGCGGTGGGATTTGAACCCACGACCTCTTGACCCCCAGCCAAGCCGGTTGCTGAGCACATCGTACGTCAACACAAGGACTTATGAACTTCAGTTTTGTGCCGATCCACAAATGCGCCACAAGAAACCGCACGAAGCTGCCCGCCCCGCCCCACGGTTTCACTCCACCCTTTACAGAAACGGAACGGTGAGCGCGTTGCCTGGAACCTTGTGCTCACCGGCCCTTGTTTTGGCAACGCTTCGCGGTCAACTCCGCGGCAGGCGCCGCGTCGTCTCGCCGGCACCCGTTCGTGTCAGTCAGTAAGCCCGTTTCCGCCTCCGTAGAAGCGCCGCCAAGGCGCCCATCCGGTCGTAGCCTCGGGCGGGTAGATGTTTGCCAGCCCGCAGCCCATGACGGCGACCGTCCGCCCGCCGGCTGCCAGGGCCCCCCGCTGGGCGACTGAGTTTATGCCGGGCGCCCCGGCCCGGTATACACAGTGGAACGGCGTCCAAACAGCGTTCTGGCTGCTCTGGCAGCGGATGGAAGAGGCGGCGTGACGCCAGGCCGCCCCTCGGCCGAACGCTGCGTGCCGGCCAGCCTGGCCGTTGCCGGCCGTCTATGCCGTGAGCCTGCTGCTGACGCTCATCGGCGGGGTGGTGCTGTACGCCGTCACCCACCCGGAGGTGTTTCGGCAGCCGGGGTGAGCCGCGACGCCTGCTCGCCGTCCTCACGTGCGCCGGTCGGCGCGGCGCCGTTGGCCTTTGGGGCCGCGGAGGCATTCTTGGGCGCCGGCCGCCTGGGGACGGGGGGACGGATCTTCCAGACGTGCACGATGGACTTGTCCTCGTCGGCGCGCGGCTCGAAGACGTACAGGCAGCCGCGGGCGGGGTCGAGTGTCGCTATGGCGCGAACGCGGTGAATTGCCGCCCGTCATTGTCCCGCGATCCAGCCCGCCGTTCCGGGCCTTGCCGACGCCGCAAGGCAGGGCGCGCAGGCTCTGTCCGGCGGCAAGGGCGCTCTCTGGCTGCCCGTCGAGGAGAGCTTCGGGCGGCCGAGACGACGAATGCCAGACGCAATAGGCACACGCCCACCTGCGAGTATCCCCTCGGCTTGCCGACGAGCGCGACCCTCGCCTGCCGGTGCCGGGCGCTGCGATCTCCACGAAGCGCAAGGGGCGGACGCTTCAGGTCGTTGTGCTCGCGGATGGCTTCGAATACGAGGGCTAGCGATTCAAGACCCTCTCGGCCGTGGCCAAGGGGATCACCCGCTCCCACTACAGCGGCTTTCGGTTCTTCAGCCTGGGGGGTAAGCGATGATCGCGTCGAGAACGACCAAGGTGACGGCTCCGGCCGTGCGCTGTGCCATCTACACGGGCAAACGTCACTTCCTGCCGCAACTCCCGGAGGTCGCTTTCGCTGGTCTGCCAGTTGAGGTTCTCGGCGAACGCGGCCTTGACTTGGCCGCCTGCCTCCGCTGCCCGTACAATCCATCGCGGACGGGTGAAGTGTTGCTGGCAAACAACCAGCTTTCGGATTCCTGAAACCCACGAGAGGTGAACGATGGCTGAAGGGTATTCCAGGACGTTGCTGAAAGAGGACTGGTCGTCCCTGCCGACGGGCCCGCTGCACAGGGGCAATACCGCCCGAGGCGAGTACATGGCGATGACGGTCCCGGGCAATCCGGGCGGCTGGTGTCACAACCGCAACGCCGGGGCGGGGGTAGATCGCGACCACTCCCGGATGCTCGTCAAGGCCGGCCGGACGCCGCCGCCGAGAGCGAGCGATACCGCACTTAACCAAGGGAGCCGAGAAATGAAACGGCCACACGCATTGCTGCTGATCGCCACAGGCATACTCTCAGCCGTCCTGCCGGCCATGGCCGACAAGCCCATCGCACTGGACAAGGCTGACATTCTCAGCGACAACGACATCGGCGTCGCCAAGGACATGACCAGCCCGGGCCGCTGGAGCAGGCCCCAGGCCGAAGAGGGCCCCATCTCCGACCGCACCTGGCGGACCTACACCGGCCCGAGGAGCCTGTCCTACGTGGGCATCGCTCCGTGGTTCGACGGCGACAGCCCGTCAGACGACACCATGGTCTGCATCACCTACAACGACACCACCAACGCCGCGGTGAGTGTGCTGACCTGGAACGGGGCGGGCAAGACCTACGGGTACAGTCTCATCGGGCGCATCGGCGGCGCAAACGACGGCAAGTGGAAGCAGGCCTTCCTGGTCTGCCCGGCCAAGCTCATCCGCAGACGCCCCAAGAGCAAACCTGCCAACGTCTGCTGGATGCTGTTCAACGGCGGCGGGAAGATCTCCGTCGATCGCATCCAGGTCGTCAAGCCGACGGCGAAGTTGATGGCCAAGTCCGTCAGCGACGCCCGGGCCGCCAGGGCAGCCTCCATCGAGGCCCTGAAAAAGACCTTCCGTCACGTGCCGTGGAAGGAGACCACCACCCTCGGCGCCATCGACGCCAAGTGGCAAACGATGGGCTTCATACCCTACAGCCGCAGCTACACTGTGGACGTCCGCCCGAAGTCGGTCCCCACCCCCGCCGAGCGCGGCACAGCCACACTCAAGACCTACGCCACCCTCGGTGAGTTCGAGCCGCTGCTGGTGGCCGCCTACGCGATCAAGGACCTGACGTTCACCGCGAGCATCTCCGACCTGACAGGCCCTGGTGCCCTCCAGGCCGGCAAGGACGTCAAGATCGAATGGGTCGAGTCGGCGCCCCTGCGGATCGGCAGCAGTTGGGGCAAGAACTACCAGATCATGAACTGCTGGCTTCGCCCCAACGCCCCGCTGGAGGTCAAGGCCAAGACTAGTCAGAGCTGGCTGATCACCGTTCACGTTCCCGACGACGCCAAGCCCGGCACGTACACCGGCTCGGCGACATTGGCCGCCGGCGGCAGGAAGGCGACCTTCCCCATATCATTCCGCGTGCTGCCGTTCAAGCTCGACCGCGTCGACCACATCGCACGCGGGCCCTACACGCCCGGAATGCTCTCCGACGAGCACATCCGGGACCTGGTCGACCACGGTCACAACTCCATGAGCCTCTGGTCCGGCGGCGGTATCGGCGCGGCAATGTCCGGCGGCAAGTGCGTCGCGAAGGTCTCCGCCCACCTGGACAGCTACCTGCGGAAGCTGAAGAAGGCCGGCTTCGTCCGGGCCGTTCAGTTCGGCGGCGGCGACCCGGCCTTCAACGACCCCAACGGTGTCGCCGGCGTCTGCGGCGGCAGGCCCGGCTCGGAGAAGTTCGCCAAGGCATACGCCGAGTTCTGGAAAAACATCCGCCGGCTGGAGAAGCAGCGTGAGTGGCCGGAGATCATCTGCTGCCCGTTCGACGAGCCGGTCAAGAGCGGCGCGAAGACCCGCAACTACATCATCTGCTACGACATCGTCAAGAAGGCCACTCCCACGACCAAGCTCTTCTGCGTGTTCATGAACAAGCCATGGGCCTGCAAGAAGCTGGGCAAGAAGTCTGACATATGGTCGTGCAACGGGGCGTTCGACGCCAACCAGGCCGAGAAGCTGCGACTGGCGGCCGAGGAGAAAGTCCAGAAGCTCTTCTACACCTACACGGGCGCGATGGGCTGCACGCGACCGGGCACCGCCAGGTACAATACCGGCGTCCTGCCCTGGCACCACGACGTGGACGGCACATACTTCTGGGCATACCTCTGGTCCAACGGCGACCCGTTCAACGACCTCGACGGCGGATCACGCGACTGGAGCCCCGTCGCCCGCGACGTGGACGGCAAGCTCTACGGCAGCATCGGCTGGGAAGGCTACCGCGAGGGCATCGACGACTTGCGGTACATCCACACCTGCATCAGAATCGCCCGGCAGAAGAATCGAAAGGACGTACTGGCCGAGCTGGACGCCATGAAGAAGGCCGTCAAGAAGGGCAAGGAGAACCCCGAGAGCACACGGACAAAGGGACTGGACGACTTCTTCTTCAAGGTCGACAGCACCGTGTTCATGGACGTCTACCGCGCCCGCGTGGTGGCGATGATCATGGAGATGATCGGCGCCAAGTAGCGGCCGGCCGCCGTTGCGAAAGAACCATGTTGTCCGGCAACGGGTGCCATCCATGGGGTCGGTCAACGGCTATCAGGAAGAACTTCCAAGGCCTCATGGGACGGGGCATTGCAGCCAATGTGCGGCCTGTGGGAAGCCTTCGACGCCTGCGGAATCGCTGGCGAGGTTCGCGGCGCCTTGTGCAAGCGAACAGGCCTTCGTAGGATGCGGCCTTACGCGAGCGGACGTCGCCGATGAACATCCTCTTCGTGCATACGGATCAGCAGCGACGGGATTCGCTGCGGTGCTACGGCAACAGTGAGGGCCGGACTCCAACCTTCGACCGCCTGGCGGCCGAGGGCATTGTCTTCGACAACGCCTTCACACCCGTGCCGCTGTGTGGCCCGGCGCGGGCGTCGCTGCTGACGGGCCTGCGGCCGATACATCACGGGATTCTCTTCAACGTCGAGTCCGGCTGCGTGGCTGGGCGTGACTTCGCCGGGCGGCCCGAGGGTTTCGGCCAGCGGCTGCGGGATCGTGGCTACTACTGCGCCCACGTGGGCAAGTGGCACATCGGGACGGAGTTGACGCCCGCCGACTGTGGCTTCGAGGGGCTCTACTACGCCGGTTACGGCTACCCCGAGGCTCATCCTCACTACCTGGAGTACCTCCGTCGCCTCGGCCTGCCGGGCTTCGTCCTGCGCGAGCAGCGCCACAGCGACGGCTTGCCCGGTCGCAAGGGCTTCCTGCTGACGGCGGTGCAGGAGGGTGGGGTGGAGGCGTCGGTGCCGTACTACCTGGCCGAGCAGGCGATCGCCGCGATGCGTTTCGCCGTCGAGGCCGGGCGCGAGTTCTTCGTGGCGGTGGACTTCTGGGGCCCGCACGCACCTTACATTCTGCCCGAGCAGTATGCGCGGATGCACCACCCAGCCGCGGTGACCCCGCCCGCGACGAGTTCCGAGGACCTCGCCGGCAAGCCCCGGCTGCAGCAGGACTACGCCCGCTATTGGGGCGTGGACGGCTTCGACTCCAGCCGCTGGGCCGAACTCGTCGCCGCCTGCTACGGGTACATCTCGTTGATCGACGCGCAGGTGGGGCGGCTGCTGGCGTGCCTGGAGGACGTCGGCGTCGCCGGTGAAACGGCCGTGATCTTCACCACCGACCACGGCGGGATGGTCGGATCCCACGGGCTGATGGACAAGGGTCCGTTCCTGTACGATCCAGTCTGCCGCGTGCCGCTGATCGTCCGCCTGCCCGGCGGCCGCGGCGGCGGCACGCACGACGAACACATCGTCTACAACATGGACCTGATGCCCACCTTCCTGGAGCTCGCCGGCGCCAATGTTCCCGAGCGGCTGGACGCGGCTTCGCTGTTGCCGCTGTGCACCGGCCGGAACGGCGGCTTCCCGGAACGACGGGCGGCGTTCAGCGAGTACCACGGCCACCAGGTCCCCGCGTTCGGGCGGATGGTCCGCACGGAGCGGCACAAATACGTCTTCAACGGATGCGGGCTCGACGAGCTGTACGACCTGAGGTCGGACCCGCTGGAGCGGCGCAACCTCATCGGCGACCCCGCCGCTCGCCAACCGCTGGCGGAGCTGCGGGCCATGCTGGCCGAGCACCTCCGCCGGCAGCAGGACCCCGTCCTGCGATTCTACCTCGGCACGCGGATGGAAGGAGATGGGCCAGAACCGCCGCGGGGCCCGTCGCGGCGCCCCCAAAGAAAGGCAGAACCAGAATGAGCAGAGAGGAATGGTCTGAAGGGCTCTCCCGGACCTCCATTGGCCGATTCGGCGGGCTTCGGGACGACCTGATTCCCTGCAACAACGGATACGTCACGGCTACGGGCCCGGTTCTGGAGTGCTTCCTGGCGTCCATGGCACCGTTGCTGCTGGTGCCGCGCGACGCGCGCTTCCTCGGAGCGATCTGGGACGACCAGGCGAAGGCCCTCAAGCTCAGGCTTTCCGGCGGCGGCCAGAACACCGCCCAACGGAGTGGCCATAATGCAAGCACAGGAGCCATCTGAGATGCCCGAAGGCGACATCGATCGACTCACTCAATCGGCGAAGGAAGTCGCCAAGCGCCATGGCGCCGCGCTTGTCGGCGTGGCGTCCGTGGACCGGTTCGACCCAATGCCTCCGCTGCACGACGCCGTGCCCAAGGGCCACCACCCCAGGGACTTTGTGCCCGAAGCCAAGTCCGTCATCTCCATCGCCATGCCGGTCCTGAACCCGGTCATGGACGCCCCGGCCATCCTGGCTGAGGGCGAGATGAAGATGATCCCCGACCACGTTCGGTACCCGTATTTCGAGCAGCTCTACAACCGCGTCGGGCACGTCGTCCACGACCAGACGCTCGAATTCATCGGCCAGATGGTCGGCCAGCACCTGTTGAGCCAAGGTCACCAGGCGATGATCTTCCCAACCTCCGGCCTGCACCCGGGCGTCGAAGGCATGACGGACAAGGAGATCTGGGAAGGCCCGTCGCAGGAAAGGGCGGTGCGGCACTCGCCGTTCCGATATACGTTCGGGCCGTTCTCGCATCGCCACGCTGCCACGAGGGCAGGCCTGGGTGAGTTCGGCTACAACAACCTCGTTTTGACCAGGCAGTTCGGCCCCAGGCAGCGGTTCAACTCGATCATCACGGATGCCGAGCTGGTGGCGGATCCGCTCGTCGCCGAGCCGATCTGCCTGAGGGACGAGTGTCAGCTATGCTTGAAAGCCTGCATCATGGACTGCATCAGTATGCGGGACGATCCTTCCGTGACTGACTATCGCTCCGTCGAGGAGGTTGAGCGGACGCAGATCTTCATCGACACGCCGACCAAGACGGATCCGACGCTGTGTCGGCGCCGGCGGGAAGGCAGGCCGGACTCGCCGATACGCGGAGACTGCGTCCGGATCTGCCCCGTTCCGGCCCCACCGAAGCACCTGACGAAGCGACTGGAACGCCTGGTGGAAGAACACGGCTGGCCGAGTTGAGCAAATGCAGTCGGGCGGCTCTTCCAGTACAATCTTGATGCCTTGAGAGAGCCGCCGGAACCCCGTGTGGCAGAGAGACCGGGCGGACGATCGCGAGCGGCAAGACCACGGGAGGCCGAAAGTGAATGCCGGAATGGACTGGCAGTTGATCCAGCAATGGGCCGTGTATGCCTTTGCTTCACTAGCCATCGGCTCGGCGGTCGCGTTCGCTGAGGGCCTGAACGTCTGGGCGGCTGGCGAAGGCGCTCGCATAAACCCGCTCACGGGCAAGGCCTTCGAGGAAAACCCCGAGGCCCTCCCCGGCGGGATCACGGGCGACTACCGCACCCGCAGCCTCATCTGGGACGGTGCGACGCGGACGGTCTCCCTGAAAGGCGCGGCCAACGAGGTCCTGGCGTTTCAACTGATCCTCGAGGGCGCGGGCGTCAAGGGCATCACCGTCAAGGCCGAGCCGCTGAAGGGTCCCGACGGGGCAACGATACCGGCCGGGAACGTGACCTTCTTCCGCGCGTTCTACGTCCACGTCAAACAGGCCAAGGACAGGAAGCGCGCCCTTTTCCCGCTGGAGGCGGGATGGTACCCGGACCCGCTGGTGCCGCTGGATACGCCCCGGCTGGGCGCGCCCTTCGCCATCGACGGCAGCAACTTTGGCGGGCAGAAACCCAAAGGCATTCGGAACCAGACCATCTGGGTCGATCTGTGGGTCCCCAAGAAAGCCGCCAAGGGGACGTACCAAGGCAAGGTGACCGCAGGCTTCGACGGCGGCAGCGTGGTGCTGAACTTGCAGGTGGAGGTCCTCGGCTTCCAATTGCCGGATGAGAACCACACCGTCGTGGAGTTTATGTCCTACGGCAGCTTCGCCGACATGGCGCGGCCACTGCGGGAGGAGATCTTCCGGCTCGCCCACCGGCACCGCGCCAATATCACCAACACGAAGCCCTATGCCGGGTACGAGCCGGAATTGATGCCCAAGAACGGCCGGTTCGACTGGCGGGGGTTCGACGAGTTCTGGGGCCCGGCCATCAGCGGCAAGCTCCACGCCGACGGCCCGCGCGCGGGCGTGCCGATGACCCATTTCAACCTGCCCTTCGATCCGGTGGTCAACCGCCCGGACAAGGGCGTGGCGCGGAAAGGGCGTGGCTGGCCCATCGCCAACCCCACCAAGAGCGGCGGCACGGAGGTGGACTTCACCCCCGGATACGTCAAGGAGTTAACGCGGCTGCTTCAGGACGCCGACCGGCACTTCGCCTTGACCTACCCCAAGACCACGATCGTCGTCTTTCAGGACGCCCTCGACGAGGCCGGCTTCCACAAGGACTCCAAAGAGCTGGCCCTCGCCCAGCTTCGCTCGATCCAGGGCTACCTGAAGATCTTCCGGCAGGCCGGGCTGAAGCGGACGCTGTACAAGCTGGACATCGGCAGCGGCTTCGCCCGGTGCCGGCACGACCTGGACGGCGACGGCAAGGTCGAGGGGCCCAAGGAGGTCGTCGACGCCATGGGCGATTCGGTCGGCCTGTGGAACATCAACGGGCTGTCGATCGACCTGGATGCGCTTCAGCCGGTGCTGCGGCGCGGGGCGCAGGTGTGGTTCTACAACGGCTTCGAGCCGCGCGTGGGGCCAACGGTCATCGGCACGGAGGCCCTCGGCCCGCGGACCTGGCCGTGGGTCGTCTGGAACTCCGACGTCCACGGCATGTGCCACTGGCACTTCCTCTGGGGGACGAACCTCAAGCCGTGGGTCACCGGCGGCATCGGCCCCCGCCAGCGGGACAACAAGCACCCCGGCAACGCCATGTTCATCTACCCCGGCCGGGACGTGGGCCTGCCCGAGCGGGCCTTCCCCTCGGTGCGGCTGAAGGCAATCCGCCGCGGAATGCAGGACTACGAGTACCTCTGGCTGCTGGCGAAGGCGGACGGCCGCAAGGACCGCGCCAAGTACTTCAGCACTCGGGTGGTCCGCAACAGCCTGGGCCAGCGGGTGGATGTCAAGGACTTCGGCGACGACGTGACCGGGGAAGCCTCGCAGGGCCCCGTCCCCGGCGATCAGCGACACTGGTCGCACCACCCGGAGGCGTTCGAGAAGGTCCGGCATCGGATCGGCGAGATCCTCGGCCGCGGCCGGAAGGGTTGAGCATCTGATCCGCCGACCCGTGCACGACCATGGAAGGAGGACGACATGAACGACCGAGTCTCCGGTGTCATCGTCTGTGTCTGTCTATCGCTCTCGGCCGCTCTCTCGCTTGCGGATGATGTCACGACGCCGGGAAAGGTGACCACCCCCTACCCCACGATTATCAACCTCGCAGTGGAGTGGCACGTCAACGGCGACGACAACCTCAACGGTCGGGTGAGTGTCCGCTATCGCAGAGCCGGCGGGAAGAAATGGCGGGTCGCGATGGCTCTGCGGCGCGTCCCGGCCGGCAAGAGCCGCGGAACGAACCCGATCTTCACCTGGGCTAACAAGCACTCCGGCACGATCTTCGACCTCCGACCCGACACCGAATACGAGATCCATCTGAAGCTTGAAGACCCCGACGGCGGCTCAGCCGATCGCCTGGTGCGGGCGCGGACGCGACCGGTGCCGTGCCCGGCAGCAGATGCCCCGGTCCGGACGGTCGGCCCCAAGGATGTCCGGGCCGCGCTGGCCGCTGCCAGAGCGGGCGACATCTTCCTGCTAGGCAAAGGCAACTACGGAAGGCTGGAGGTGCCCTCCGATGGCACGGCCATCCGACCGCTGGTGCTCCGAGCCGCGGGGAAGGCCGTGTTCGAAGGAGTCTCACTCCGTCGACGGAAGCATGTGATCGTCGAGGGCCTGACGGTCAACGGGAGCATTGATCTCAACGGGGCGTCTAGCTGCGCGGTCCGCCGCTGCCGCGTCCGCGTTCAAGGCAAGGGCTTCGGCATCGGGGCCCGTGGCAAGCCAGGCGCGGTGAACTGCTACATTGCGGACAACGTCGTTACGGGCTCCACGCCGTGGGTCAGCGAATCCATGGGGGCAAGCGGCAAGAACGCCGGGGAGGGAATCCAGATCACCGGCCCGGGTAACGTCATCTGCCATAATCGAGTCAGTAACTTGCGCGACTGCATTTCAACGATGGAGGATCGCGGCACGGCCGAGCAGATCTGCATCGATATCTACAACAACGACATCTACGCCGGCGCCGACGACGGAATCGAGGCGGATTTCTGCATGCACAACTGCCGCATCGTCCGCAATCGCCTGACCAACTGCTTCGTGGGACTGTCCAGCCAGCCGGGACTTGGCGGGCCGACTTACTTCATCCGCAACGCCATGTACAACCTGACGCACTGCTCCTTCAAACTGCACCGCTACAGCCTGGGCGATGTGTGCCTGCAAAACACGGTGGTCAAGGTTGGTGACGGCATGAGTTGCTTCACGTGGCAGACCTACGATCACGCGCTGTTCCGCAACAACCTGTGCATTGGCGGGCCTCCCGGCGGCCGGAAGTGGGGCGGCTACGGCAACGGCTCCGGCCGGGCAGCGTATATGAAAGCGGCTGGAGACCACTGCAGCTTCGACTACGATGCCTTCGGTTCCCACGGTCTGGGCCTGAAGGGCCTGCTCGGAAAGCAGCGGTTCGCCAGCCTGGGCGAGCTGCGCCGCGGGCCTCACGAGCGCCACGCCGTCGAGGTCAACATGACAGTGTTCAGTGATGTGTCGTTCCCAGATAGACCGGTGCCCGGATACGAGCCGCCGGACCTGCGCCCCCGCCCCGACTCAACCGTCGTGGACAAGGCGCTGCGACTGCCGAACATCAACGACGACTTCCGGGGCGCCGGACCCGACATCGGGGCGTACGAGGCCGGCCAAGCGATGCCCGTCTACGGCCCTCGCCCGGCAGAATGAGGCGGTGCCGAACGCCGATGAGGGGTAAGTCCGCCCCGGCCCCGACGCGGGCGGAGGGCGCCTGCGAGATGCCAAGGCCTCTCCCGCGCTCACGGCCGGTAGTCCCACCGTGTGGGCTCGCCCTGC
>CBFCZU010000142.1:0-11153 GCA_965602635.1 uncultured Planctomycetales bacterium
CCGGCGGCGCCGAGATCGGCTACAAGGAAGTGGTCTACCAACCGCCGCTGCCGGCCATGTTCCCCAAGGATCCCAAGATCCAGGGACTCCAGTTCCTGCTGGCCGGAGCCCATCGCTTCTCCATCCATCAGCAGTCGTCCGTCGAGGCGTATCGGAACCTGGCGTGGTTCTCGGGCACCCTGTGCCGATTGGGGATGGACTACTGGCCGTTGGACGTCAAGGACTCCCGGGGCAGGAAGCGGGCCAGCGGGCTGCTCGATCCCCGCGGGTACCGCGGCCCGGGCGAATGGCGGGTCTACACGCAGATTCCCTGGGCGCTCACGGCCCCAGGCCCCGACGGCCCCGTGCCCACGGCCCGCTTCCAGATGGTGCGCGAGGCGATCCAGGAGACCGAGGCCTGGATCGCCATTCTCCAGGCCACCGCGAAACTGCCCGCCGACCACCAGCAGCCGTATCGCCAGCTCTGGAGCGACGCGATGCTGAGCTACAAGTTGGCCGACTGCCTCACCCAGGTGCCGTTGAGCCTCGGCTGGCTTGGCCGCATCGCGCGGACCTATGCCGCCGCAGGCGAACTGGCCGGCATCAAGGCCGATGCGCGATGGGATCAGCCACCCAGATGACCGATCCCCCGAAGGGAGCAGACGGATGGGTCGCAGAGGTCGTATAGGTTATTGGGGCACTTTTGCCGCCGCAGGCTTCGCGGCGGTACTGGTGGCTCCAGCCCTGGCGGTGATCAACCCGCGATTCACCCCGGCCGACCTCGTCAGATCCTCTGCTCGGATACTGGTCCTCAGGGTCTCGGCCCCGAAGGACAACGGCCTCGCCGCCGAGGTCGTCGAAACGCTCAAGGGAGCGCCTCTGCCGCAGAAGAAGCTGGGACTGGCGCTCAGCGACGACAGCGAGGTCACGGCGGACGACGTTGCGCAGCTCGTCGCGCCCCAGAGAACGGCTACCGGCATCCTGCTGCTCGCGCGGCCCGGCAAGAAGGCACACGACGCCCGGGCCGGAGCCATCCAGATCGGCACCCAGTGGTTTGCCGGGGTCCGACAGCAGGGGAAGTGGTACCTGGACAAAGACGAGCGGGACCTGTTCTCCGTCTGGGCGGGCAGCGCCCGCATGCTGGCCGAGGCCACGCGCTACGTGCTCGCCGAGCCTTCGGCCAGCTTCCCAGTCCGCTCGGAGATCACCTGGGGCAGCGACCTGCATCTGGGCAAGCTGTCGGGCCGGCCCAACGGCTGCCTCGTCTCCGACTTCGGTAACCCGATCGGCCTCTGCGCGATCGTGCTCTCCGAACGCGGGGATCGGGTCTATCGGGCCGCGTCCAAAGGCGAACAGCCTGCCGACATCACGCGGACGCTGAAGCTGACCACCGCCACAAGAGCCGCCGCCGCAGGCGACTTCGATGGGGATGGCCGGCTGGATCTGGCGTCCTGGGACGGCAAGGCCCTCAACCTGGCGAGGCAGGCCGCCAAGGGCACGTTCGTCGCCCGGCCGCTCACGGTGGGCCTCTCCCACTGCCTGTCGCTGCACGCGCTCGACGTGGGCGCCGGGGCACGCACCGGGCTCCTTGCGGGGACGGGCCGGGGGCCTGTGGTCCTGTCGCCGGATGGGCGGGGTGGCTTCACGGCCCGCGCACTGGCCGGAGCGGCGCAGCAGGACGCAGCCCGCGACCTGGGGCCAGGCGGCTTCTGCGTGGCCGCGGACTTCAACCAGGATGGCCGCTGCGACGTCTTGGAGCTTCTTACCAAGGGCACGATGTTCTACGCCGGCGAAGGAGCGGGGCGGTTCAAGGCGCCGCTCAAGACAACGGTCGCTCTGGTGAAGCAGCCCTGCGCGGCCGTCTGTGGCGACTATGATACCGACGGGCGCCTCGACCTCGTGGCCGGAGGGACCGATGGGCTGGTCCTGCTCCGCGGCACGCCGGACGGGCGCTGGGACAACTCCACCCACGTGACGGGCGAGTTGGCCTACCACGGCAACGCCAACCAGCCGCGCGTCGTCGGCGCCGCGCCGTGCGACATCAATAACGACGGACGCCAGGGGGTCGCTTTCTTCTATCCGAACAGGAACCCGCTGGTCTTCTTCAACCGCGGCTTCGCCTGCTTCGGCCTCGCCAGGGAGTTGGAGCTCTCGGGCTCCGGCAGCATCTCGAGTGCGCCGATCGACCCGTTCGGCCCCCCGCCGAAGCCGAAGCTGAAAGCGGCGGAGGCCCTTCAGCACGGTCAGACCGCAGGCACGATGCTGGACTTGAGCGCCGATGGCGTCCAGGACTTGCTGGCTGTGGCCACACAGGGCGACGTGTGGGTGCTCTTCGGCAAGGCAGGGGATCGCCCGCCGCTGGGCCTGACGGTCGCCTTGTCGCCCAGAGCAAGAGGCCCCGCGACGATCAGCGTCTCGAACGATCGGCGTCGAATCGGGATGCACGTCGTCAGGCCGGGGGTTCCGGCCTACATCGGCCTCGAGGAACCGGGGCCAATCCGCCTCGAATGGGCGGGGCCCGACGGGAAGCCGCGGAGACGCGAGGTGATCGTCGAGGGGCCCACACGCGTCGAGCTGTCTGCCGAGAAGCGGCGGGAAAGGGACGCGCCATGAGACACTCTATGATGCGAAGGATGAGTCACACGTGAATCCGGCGTTCAGGCGAGTCGTCGCCGCAGGTTGGGTGCTTTGTGCTCTCGGGTGGTTCGGCGGGTCGGCCGCGTTCGCTGAACTGGAGGCGATCAGCACGCAGACGCCATGGCGCGCGTACCTGGTGATCGGGGCCGGGCTGTCGCGCGAGAAAGGGGAGCTGAAGATTCGGGGTCGTGGGCGTCCAGCGGTGTTCGACCCGGCCAAGCCCGATCCCACCAGGTTCTCGCCGCTGCCGCCGGCGGATTGGATGAAGGCGGGATTCGACGCCAGTTGCTGGGCGCGATACCAGGATGACCTGTTCGATTTCCTGGGCGACTACGGGGTCGTGGTGCAGGGAGGGCTTCGAGCGGCCTGGCCGTCTCTGCTGTGTCTGCGAACGTGTTTTGGCATCGCCGATCCTGGCAAGGCATCGGGCTTGAAGGTCACGGCGACGTGTCTCGGCGGAGGCGTGGTGTACGTGAACGGCCAGGAGATCGGGCGCGGCTACCTGCCGCAAGGGGACATCGCCCCGCTGACACCGGCGGATGATTACCCGGTGGAGGCCTACACGACCGAAGACGGGAAGACGCCGCTGCCGGTGCTCCAGTGGAAGACCCCGATGGAGGAGAAGTGGCGGAAGCGGTACGGGAAGCGGGTTCGGACCTTCACGGTGAACGTGCCGCCGCGCGTCCTGGTCAAGGGGCGCAATGTCCTGGCGGTCGAGCTGCATCAGGCGGCGGTTGCCGGCCCGCTGCATCGGCGCGGGGGTTGGAGCCACGTCGGGATTCGTGGAATCAAGGTGACCCGCGCGCGGGGCGCGGGGGTGATCCCGTATGCCGAAGCGGTCAAAGGGACTCGCGTGTGGAGCGCCCACGCGGTCGAGCAGGTCACCGAGACCCTTCCCACGAAGTCGCTGGTGAAGCGGAGTTGGTTCTGGACGCTGGTCTGGACCCGCGGGATGCCCGTCAAGGGGGTGCAGATGGGCAATCCATTCGATCCGGTTCTTCCGGTGAAAATGATCGTGCCCCGCAACGGCGTGGGCAGTGGGCAGACGGTGCTTTCCGATCCAAGCGGATTGCACGGCGTTTCGGCGGCAATCGCCGATCTGGAAGGGCCATCAGGGGCCGTGATGCCCGCCAGCGCCGTCCAGATTCGTTTCGCGGCCCAGCATCCCGGCGTCCACTACTGCGATGCGCTGATGGAGGAGGCTCCTGACGGCGCCAAGACCGTGCCGGTGTGGCTGCTGCTCCAGGCGCCGAAGGACCAGACGCCGGGTTGGTATGTCTCCACCTTGAATCTTGAAGCCAACGGCAAGAGATTCACGGTTCCCGTGCAGGTCCTGGTCACCGGCCTGACGGTGCCGGATGCGAAGGACTTCCAGTCGCACATCGGCATGGTGCACTCACCGGAGACCGTGGCGCTGCACTATAAGGTGGAGCCGTGGTCGGATGAGCACTTCAAGTTGATGGACCGCTCGCTGGCGTTGATGGGGCAAGTGGGCAACGACGTCGTCATTGTGCCGGTGATCCTCGGGGGCTTCCGACCCTCCTGGAAATCAAAGCCGCTTGCCACCACCAAGTCCGCCTGGCGGGCGCCCTTGGTCCGTTGGGTCAAGACCCCGGAGGGCCTGAAGCCCGATTTCAGCCTGCTGGAGAAGTACCTCGACGCCTATCGGAAGCACTGCGCGCCGCCCAAGGCATTGTGCCTGTACATCTGGGAGGCCAGCTCCTCGAAGGAATGGGCGGACGCCTACGAAGGCCGGCGAGTTCCGAGCCGCCAGTATACGCCGACGGTGCCCCTACAGGTCGCGGTGTGGGACCCAAAGAGCGGAGACACGTCAGCAGCCAAGGTCCCGGCGATCGGCGACGAAGGCAGCGAAGCGTTCTGGAGGCCGCTGCTGGACGGAGTGCGGCGGATCGCGAGAAGACGGGGCTGGTCGGAGCGCTGCATCATGCTGGGCTTGGGAGGGGATCTCCGGCCCGGGCAGAAGACCGGTGAACTGATGAGGAAGTGGGCGCCGTATGCGCGATGGAACTTGTTGTCTCACTTCAGCGGCGACCCGGGGCCCAAGGACGGCAAGTTGATCGCGACCGGTGGCCTGGAGATCGGCCTGAAGGAATGGCCGTGGTTGCTTTTCGGGAGGCCCCTGCCGGCTCTCCGTCTCGAGGAAAGGCTCAGACGACCGTTGGATTTCATCGAGTTGCCCACGGCTCGCTGGCACTGGCAGGAGTATTCGCCGCCGCTGATCTTCCGCACGGTGCCTCTTCAGTGGGGGCGCGTCGGCCGCATCGGCCTGGATTTCTGGGCGCGAGGGCGCGGCGCTCCGACGAATACCTCCTTCTTCAGTCACCTGAATTCGCTGACGATCCCCGGGCCGGACGGGGCTATTCCCACGGTGCGGTTCCAGATGCTGAGGGAAGGGGTTCAGGACTTCGAGGCGCGAATGGCCGTCGTGCGGGCGTTGGCCAAGCTGCCGGAGGACCAGCGGAAGCCCTATCGGGCGCTGTTGGATGAGCTGGGAAGGCGGATGGCCATGGGTCACAGCTACTTGAGCCAGCACGAACTCAGTTACGACTGGCCGAGCTACGTGGCCAAAGTGCACCTGGCGGCGGCAGAGCTGGCAGGCGCGAACGCCAAGGCGCGCTGGGACGCGCCGCCTGCGACCGCGGCTGGTGGCGCCAAGTAGTGCCTGTTGCGGAAAGCGTTCGGTTCCCCAACGCACGGACGAATCGCAGCATAAGCGTCCCGCTTGCCAGCGGGGGCCGACAGGCGAGCCGCCCGTCGCCACGCGGGGCGCCGCTTTCCGCGACAGTAGCTACTGCGCTTCGAGCTCGACGCCGCAGACGAGCGGCTGGCCACTTCGCGGGCCGAAGGTGAGGGTGACCTCGGCTTTGGCCTCGACCCCCTTGGCCTCGCGGACGATTGGGCGGAGCGGGCCGCCGGCCTCCTTGACGATGTCGAAGTCCACCAGGACGGGCTTGCCCTCGATGGCCACGGTGAAGACCCGCTCGCCCGGCTTCAGGCGTTGCGGCTCGGCGAAGACGAGGCGCACGGTGTAGCGCCGGGCCTCGCCGCCCGAAGGCCGGCCCCTCCTGCCGCGAGAGAACACGGTCGGGAGGCGCAGTTCCGACAGCCCGGTCACGCCCGAGGAGGCGATCCAGGAGCCCGTCCTGGAGTGGTGGAGCTGGAACCAATTGACCGTGCCGGGCTGGAGGGCGCAGTCGGCGGACCGGCGGCCGGCAACGGCGAACCACAGGGTGCCGTCGGGCGCGAGGCGGTCGCCGGGGGCGCCGAAATTGTAGCCGATGCGGCGGACCGGGGCCGCCTCGGTCTCGCGCGAGGCGGCGTACGTGGTCCACAGCTCGGCGTCGGGCACGTGGATGAGGGCGAGGGCGGTCGAGCGGTTGCGCTTGTGGTGGGTGCCGAAGTTGGCGGCGTTGAGCACGCCGCCGGCGGGGAGGAAGGTCGGGCTACAGCCCGCATCCTGGCCGTGGAGCCGCATCACGCCGCTGTGGCCGGCCAGCTCGTAGAAGGCGGTGCGCCAGGTCACCACGCCGTCGCAGGCCACCAGGTGGTTGCAGCCGCCCTTGCGGAAGTTCCACACCTCCTTCCTGCCCGTCACGGGCGACATGCGCTGGTGGCGCTTGCCCGTGAGCAGGTCGTACGGCCAGCAATAGCGGTCGATGATGAGGTCGCCGAGGACCACGTGGGGCTCGAAGTAGGGGGCCTCGGCGACCTCCCAGATGAGTTGGCCGTCGGCCCCGCGGAATCCACGCATCTTGCCGGTCGCCTTGCCCCTGCGGACCCTCCCAGGGCCGTGCCACGCGCCGTCCTTCCACTCGACCAGCGTGCGGGCGGGTGCGATGAGAATGTCGCGCTCCTTCGAGTAGGTGAGCTGCTTGACCAGCACATCCGTCTGGAACTTCCAGGCTTCCGCACCCGTCTTCACGTCGAGCGCGTAGAGCATGGGGGGCACAGAGGGGAACCGGCGGCCCGCGCCGCGCAGCTTCTCCATCACGCCCTCCGTGACGAGGTCGACGCAGAAGACCTTGCCACCGCCGACGGCGGTGCCCTGGTTGAGGAAGCCCCATGCGGCCGGGCGGCTCCACAGGAGCTTGCCGCTGGTGCGGTCGACGACGAAGAGGAACGGCATCGGCATGCGGTCCTTGGACCAGTCGCCGCCGTTGCCGTCGTGGCCCGCCTGGGCGTCGACGAGGTCCTGGGGGCGGAAGGCCGTGGCCACCAGCAGGTCGCCGCTGACCCGGAGGTTCCCCCAGCAGAGGCCGCCCTCCAGCGGGACGGGCCACTGCGAGACCAGCTTGCCGTCGGCGGGGTTGAGCCGCAGACACTTCCTTCCCGCCGCCACGTAGATGCCGTCGGGCACCGAGACGTAGTTGAAGCCGGTCGTGCGGGAGTGGTGGGTGGACGGCACCTCCATCTTGAGGGCTTCGGGGTACTTCCACGGCTCCCGGTGCTTCTTCGAGTGGATGCCCACGCCGCCGCCCCTGCCGCCGAAGCCATAGACCTTTGGGATGGGGACTTCCCAGAGCTGGCGGCCCGTGTAGATGTCGAAGGCCCCCAGGAGGCCCGGCCCCTGGAGGATCATCCGGCCGTCCACGATCTCCGCGTTCGGCGGCAGAGGGCTCACGCCGTCGCCCGACTGGTGATCGACCTTGCCATCGAAGTAGAAGCGGGTGTCGGCCGCCGGCCCGCCGTACCAGAGAAAGCCCAGGGGGGCCTTGACCAGCTTGTCGCGGGTGCACAGGCAGTTCGTCTCGTCGGCGAACTCGTGAGTCCAGTCCGCGGAGCCAGGCAGCGGGCCGTTGCGCCGCGTGAGCTTGAGCTTGCCGCCGGCCCGCTCGGCCCGCGTGCCGCCGTAGGGCCGCAGCAACCGCGAAGTCACCTCCGCGGCGGGCAGCGAGGTCTCGGAGACGATCAGGCTGGCGATGTAGGGCGGCAGCCCGAAGGTCCCGGGCTCGCCCACGTGCACGGCCAGGCGGCGCGTGGCGAACAGGCCGCGGTCGTCGAGTCGGCGGCGGACCGCCTCGACCTTGCTTTCGTCGGGGTCGATGGCGATGACGTGGAGCTTCGAGCGGCGCACGAGCCCTTCGACCAGAGCCCCATCCTTGAGGCCGAGGACCAGGCAGTAGCCTTCGGTGGTCCCGCTCGCCGCGAGCACCGCGTCGGCGAGGGCGGCATCCGGGGCGCCTGCGGGTGGGCTGGGCTTGTGGATGCGAGCCTTCGCCTCCGCTTCGGCGAAGCAGTAGATACGCCCTTGGGTGGTCGAGACGACGAGTCGCCCGCCGGCCATCGCCTTGGCCGCGACCTTGCCCTGCACGCCCGGCGGGTCCGGCAGTGCGGGCGGCGGCTCCGGGCGCGGCGGCTTGTCCCGTGTGGGCGTGCCCGTCGCCACGTCGAAGGCCCCGCTGCCATGGTGGCCGTAGATGAACAGCGTCTTCCCGACCACGCGCAACTCGCCGAAGGGCCGGAAGCGAGCGGCGTCGTTCGCCCACGCCTGGGCGCCGGTCCGCGCGTCCAGGGCGTAGACGAAGATCCCCTCGATCGGCCAGTAGCCGGCCACGAAGAAGACCTTCCCGTCGTGGAGCACGGGCCTGGCGCTCGCGGGCCAGACGGAGATGAGGCGCTCGTGGCCGATCACCTTCCGCTCCGACGGGCCGCCGCGGCACTTCCACAGCAGCCGGCCCGCCAGATCGAGGCAGTACAGGCAGCCGTCGTCGGCGACAAGGTAGATCCGCTCGGAGTCGGTCGCGGGTGCGAAGCGGATCGGGCCGTTCGCATGGAACCGCCACCGCTCCTGGCCCGTGGCCGCATCGAGGGCCAGCAGCGCTCCGTTGTGCTCGCAGCCGACCAGCACCAGGCCGCCCAGGATGACCGGCTCGTAAGCGGCGTCGCGCAGCATGCGCGGCGTGTACTCCCAGGCCGGCTTCCGCGGCGGCAGCTCCCGCATCCACTGGGGGTGCCAGTCCGCCCCCAGGGTCGCCGAGAGCCCGGGCAGAACCGCAAGCGCCAGCCCAAGCAGCTTCCCGAGACCACAGCCTTTGGTTCTCATGGGCATCTGCCTCCTCACTTGGAGAGCCGGATTCTCTGTCCGTCGAACGCAATCGTCTGTTGCCCGAGCGTCGCCTTGGCGCCGCAGGAGGCCGGAGGCTCTGCGCCGAGCAACAGCAGAATCGGCAGCCTCCGCAGATCACGCACCACCTCCTCCTTCCCGCCGCATTGTTACTCAGCGGGCGCCAGGACGATCGTCTTCCCGTCAAAGCGGACCGTCTGCTTGCCCACGGCCACCTTGTTGCCTTCGGCCTTGGGCCTCGGGGCGGTTCCACCCAGAAACAGGAAGCTGAACTTCGCGCCGCCGGCTTCCACGGCGCCCTCGGCCGGGGCACCGGGGCCGGTCATCACCAGCATCGCGTCGGCGCCGCTGGCACAGGAGAAGTCGATGGCCAGGCACGAGCCGTCGCCGGTCGTCAGGATGGTCGAGCCGTCCCGCGCGGGCGCGAACTCGCCCTTGAAGCCGCCGGTGATCGTGCCCCACTTGAACTTCCTGCCCGCGTGCCGGACGGTCAGTGTCCTCTCGGCCGCGGCGCCCATGTTGCCCTTGGCGGGATGGGTCAGGATGGAGATGATCACGTCGTTCTTGTCCTGCCAGCGGTTGCGCCAGGCGTAGAAGTGCCAGCGGTTGTCCCAGTAGGCGTGGGGCAGGACCTCATCCGGGTCGCGTTCCTTCATCCCGACGGGCCAGTTGACAAACGACAGCACGGAATGATGCGGGTAGCCGCTGGGCGCGTCGAGGCCAAAGCCGCCCCTGGCGTCGGCGTCCCGCACGCCGCTGTGGTTGTAGAACCACAGGATGGCGGCCCTCTGCTCTTCCGTGGCGACGCCGAACCCGATGCCGAAGTAGCCGCCCCCGCTGATCCCCGTGCGCGCCCAGATGTTGTGCGGGTAGTGGCCGCGTTCGGGGAAGCTGGCGCGCAGGTTCGCGGGATCGCCGCCCAGAGCGGTGAGGAAGAACCACTTGAGCATCATCCATTGGGCGTTGGGCCGCGGCGTGTAGAAGTCCTTGCCAGCCGCCGTCCGCCAGGCCTGGATGGCCGTGAGAAACGTGATGTGGGATGCCATCGACCCCGTGCCGTCGCCTTCGGCGAAGAACCCCCCGCTGCCGAACCCCTGGGTCATGTTGATCAGCATGGCCTTGTGGTTCTGCTCCAACAGTGGGGCGATCTTCTTCATGTCCACGCCGGGGTCGTTCCTGATCGCCAGCAGCGCCATGGCCGCCCCGCCGATCTGCATGCCCCAGTGGTTGGAGCCGGGGTGCTGCCGCTCGCCCCGGGCAAGCTCCGCCAGGGAGCACCACCTGCCTTCGTTGTAGTTCTGGATGAAGTTGGCGATCTTGAGGCGGTACGCTTCGTCCCATCCGTCGTAGCACAGGTCGTAGCCGAGCGCGTGCCACCCGAGCGTCGGCCCCGCGCGAAGCGCCCCCGTCGCGCGCTTCAGGCGATACCGGCCGTCGCACGTCGGGGCGCCGCCAAGCGACTTCTCGAAGCACTGCCTGCCGAGGTCGGCGTACTTCTTGTCACCGGTGAGTTGGTACAGCAAGCCGAAGCCGGCCACGTGGGACAGGCTGAATCCGCCCGGCGGCCAGCTCCTGGCGCCCCTCGGTGCGGCGAAGACGGTGGGCATGCTCTCGCCGTCGCTGCCGTTGAGCTGCGCCCGCAGCCGCTTGAGGATCGCCTTCCCTTCGGGCGTCTTCATCCGCTCCCGCAGAGCCGGCAGATCGCCCTTGCGGAACAGCAGCCGCGGGTGCTCGCCGCCCTCGACCGGGACGAAGCCCTTGACATCGACCGGCCACGGGCCGGTGCCGAGGTCGCGGATCTCCTTCGGCAGCCCCGCCCACACGACGCCCACCGCTGCCGCCACCGCCAGCCCCGCGGCCAGAGCTGACACCGCTCTCATGCTTCTCATCGGTTCCACTCCTTTCGCATGGTCACTCAGGGGAGGCTCTGCCACTGTCCTTGCAGCTCGGCCTTCTGCGCGCCCACCAGCCCGGGGCGAACCGGCGCCCACGGCTTGGCGCTGTCGCGCTGCCGGACGAGCATCCGCACGACCAGCGCCTCTCCGGTGACGGACTGAGCCGCAGCCGGTGCGCCGGCCATCGCCACAAGGGTCAGGACGAAGCGTTTCACTTCACAGCCACCATGGTTCGGTCGGCCGGACCTCCGCACACCGCGCGGTACGCTCAGTGATGCTACTCGCCACACGTGCCCGGAGTCAAGAGCCGGCGGCGAAGGCTCTCGGCTCACCGCTTGACACCCCGGAAGCGGGTGCCTATGATCCGCCCTCAGGCGGGTGGCGGCAAGCCCGTGGGGCCAGAGCGTCACGGCCCGCATTCGCCGGGCGCTGAAGCTGATGCCGGATGATCCCGAGATCCAGTACAACCTGGGAGGGGCTCTCTTCGCTCAGGAGCGAGTGCCAGAGGCCATCGAGGCGTTTGAAGCAGCGCGGGCGAAGCGCCCTGATCTGGCGCA
>CBFCZU010000143.1:0-11098 GCA_965602635.1 uncultured Planctomycetales bacterium
AGCGGGTTGTGCTTGCCCCACTCGAACTCGGCGATCACGCCGCCCGTGCCGTCGTCGAGCGCCCGCCGGACGCGGGCAACCGACGCGCGAACCTCGTCGGGCGTGCCGAACGGCATGATCCGCTGGCGATCGAGCTCGCCCCAGAAAGTCACCCGCCCGCGGAACCGCCGGCCGATCTCCTCGATGTCCATGCAGAAGAGCTGCGAATTGATCGCGTCCATCCCCACCTCGATCAGGTCCTCGTAGATGGCGAAGATGTGCCCGTCGCTGTGGAAGAAGACCTTCTTGCCGGCGGCGTGCATGATGTCGCAATACTCGCGGTAGAGCGGCTTGAAGATCTTCCGCCACTGCCGCGGGTCGATCAGCAGCGCGTGCTGGGCGCCCCAGTCGTCCATGAAGGCCAGGCCGTCGACGCCGGTCTTCACCCAGTGGGAAAGCTCCTTCAGGAAGAAGTCGTGCACCATCTCCAGCAGGCGGAACAGCTCGGCCGGCTGGTACGCCAGGTCGAGGAAGAGGTTCTCCGAGCCGCGGAGGAACTGTATCCGCTCGAACGGGCGGAGGCTCGTCATGCACTTGAGGAACTTCTTGTCGCCGGCGAGGTTGGCCTCGGCGACGCGGTTGACCTCGTCGAAGTCGGCCCGGTCGATGATCTCCCACGGCGGCTGGTAGCCGTCCAGGGCCGACCAGTCGGCCAGCGGCGGGGCCTTGACCTCGCCGATGACGCCGTCCTCGGCCGCGGTGAAAACGCAGCCCCAATCGTCGGTGAAGACGCCCTTCCGGGCCTGCTCGCCCTCGCGGCGGTCGCCCGGCGCCAGGGCGCCGGCCGAGGCGAAGTCGCCGGGGAACCGCTCCTGCATGGCCGCCAGATCGTCCTTGTGAAACATATCCACCCAGGGCAGGACCCACAGGTCGCGCGGCGCGCGGTCCGGCGAGCCGAAATCCAGCGTCCGAAAGACTCGTTCACGCGGCGTCATGTCCAGCCTTTCATCCCAGGTGCCCCTACCCGTCGAACCGGCCGAAATGCTGGATCGCCGACATGATCAGCCTCATGCCGGTCAGGCGGGAGCCGTTGTTGATAGACCCGGCCGTGGTGAACAGCAGCCCGCGCGTCTCCCTGGCCATCTCGTGGTCGCGGAGGAACTCGCGGACGATCCCTTCCCGGTCGTCGCGGCTGAAGGTGAAGGGCGCCAGCTCGCCCATGATGACCGCGCTCGGGCAATGCCGGCGGATGTGATCGACCATCACGGTCGGGCCGAAGTTGGTGTCGGTGAGGTTCAGCCGCCCGAGTATGGGCACGATGTGGCCCATGTCCGAGTCGCTGTGCTGGCCCCGCCGGTCGGACGGATCGGGGCTGTAGCGGTCGAAGACGCCCTTGAGGATCGGGCGCGCGAACACCTCGTACATCTCCGGCGTCAGCAGGGCGCAGTTGTCGTCGGCCCAGCCCCACCCGCGGGGGGCCGTTTCAGGAGTGTAGCCGGCCTCGGCGTCGAGCACCCGGGCGACCTCGAGGATCGTACGCAGGATCGCCTCGCGGAACCGCACCGCCAGGTCCGCCTTGTCCAGGATCAGGAATACCAGGTTCTCCACGCCGTAGATGCTCATGGCGAAGGTGACCGGGCCGCGCTGGTTGCGGTACAGCGGCGGCTTGACGCCCAGCGGCATCAGCCGGGCCTTCTGCTCGTCCCAGTCGTCCGGCAGGATCGTGCTGCGGACGTCGCGCTGCTCGACGCGGTCAAGCAGTGCCTTCAGCTCGTCCTCGTCGCGCGCCACCTGCTGGAGCCACCACGAGCCGGCGTGCCAGACGTTCTCGCCCTCGAATACGTCGTGCAGCCCGCCGACGCCGGTGTACTGCCTGCTCGTGTCGCGCGGCGTCTCGCCGAGCAGCCTCCGGCCGACGATGGCCTCGGCCTTGTCGTTGTAGGCCTTGTTGAGTTCCAGCCGCCAGGGCTCGTCGGTCCCGTAGCGCCACTGGTCCTCGCCCACGCCGAGCTCGTCGAAGACGCACTCGCCGCTCATCATGATCCCCAGGGCCACCTGCGGGATGTCCCGCCCGAAGGGGTCCGCCCGGGCCACTGCCTGGTCGGCCCAGAACCGCTCCAGGTCCACAGGCGCCATCCCGCCTTCGGCGGCCGTGCGAGACAGAAGCCAGTCGATCCTGGCCTGATCGTCGGGAAACTTCGCCACGTTAGCCATGCGCGTCCGTCCTCGGGCGGCCATCATAAGGACGGCGTGGCGAAAGGAAAGCCCCAGGCCGCCGAAGCCCGCCCCGCCATGAGGTGGAAAACCGCCCGGCCTGCGGTTAGCATTCAGCCCACCATGGCCAAGACCAAGCTGAAGCTCAAGTCGTCGCCGCACCTGCGGCGTGTCCGTTCGGCGGTGGGCAGGTTGTCGGAGGAGGCGATCTCGGCCGCGGAGGCCATCGCCGACTTCGCCGAACCGCCCATGCTGGAGTTCAAGTCGTCGCAGGCCCTCGAGGAATTGCTCGCCGCCCACGGCTTCAAGGTGACGCGCCCCTACCGGAAGATCCCGACGGCCTTCCGCGCCTCGGCCGGCGCGGGCAAGCCCGTCATCGGCATCCTGGCCGAGTACGACGCCCTGCCCGACTGCGGGCCCAAGTCGGGCCAGTGGGGCCACGGGTGCGGGCACAACCTGCTGGGCGTGGCGGCGGCCGTCGGCGGGATCGCCGCGGCTAAGGCGCTGGCGGGCCTGGGGCGAGCAGGCCGGGTGATCGTCTTCGGCTGCCCGGCGGAGGAGGCGCTGAGCGGGAAGATTTTCATGGCCGCCCAGCGCGCGTTCACCGGGCTGGACGCCGTGTTGGCCTGGCACCCCGGCGGCAACACCATCGTCAACGCCGCCGGCGGCGCCGCCATGGACTCGATCATCTTCCGCTTCCGCGGGCGGACCGCCCACGCCGCCGGAGGGCCACACGAAGGCCGCAGCGCGCTCGACGCCGCCGTGCTCACCGACATCGCCGTCAACTACCTCCGCGAGCACGTCTGGGAGCACGCCCGCATGCACTCGGTAATCACCGACGGCGGGACCGCGCCCAACGTCGTGCCCGACACCGCGGAAATCTGGTACTTCGTCCGCAGCAACGACCGCAAGCAGGTGGACGAGCTGCGCCAGCGGGTGCGCCAGTGCGCTCAGGCGGGGGCGATGGCCACAGGCACGCGCTGGCGGATGAAAGTGCAAACGGCCATCACCGAGCGAATCCGCAACGACGCGATGGCCGAGATGCTGGACGCGCTGCTGCACCGTTGCGGGGCGCCGAAGTTCACGCCCGCCGAGGCCCGCGCCGCCGCCAAGCAGCTTGGGGGCAAGAAATACGCCACGGGGATCGAGCCGCCGCGGACCGCCCCGGGGCGCGGCAGCAGCGACGAGGACAACGTCTCCTGGTTCGCCCCGCTGGGCAGCGTCGGCGTGGCGTGCGTGCCGAAGGACACCACCGGGCACCACCGCGACTACGCCGCCGCGATACGGCTGGCCGGGGCGCACCGGGGAATGCTCAAGGCCGCCGAGGTGCTCGCGGCCGCGGCCGTGGAGCTCGCCCTCAACGCCCCGCTGCTGCGAAAGGCCAAGGAACAGTTCAAGCGGAAGCGGCGCGGCAAGAAATACGACCTGCCCATCCGCACAGACGCCGTGCCGGGCAGCTACGTGCAAAGCAGCGACCGGTAGCCCGCCAGAGGCGTGCGACACTGAGGCGCAAAGCTGCGGAGGGGAAGAAGAGAGGAAGAGGGTTTCTGTCTCTCTCAGGCTCGGCTGAGATACTCTCCGTTGCGGGTGTCCACCTTGATGACCTCGCCGTTCTTGATGAACGGGGGCACCCTGACCCTGGCCCCGCCCTCGCAACGAGCGTCCTTCGTCTGGGCGGTGGCGGTAGCGCCCTTCAGCTCCGGGGGAGTGTCCACGACCTTCAGCTCGACCGTGTTGGGCAGCTCGGCCGACACCGCCGACCCCTCCACGAAGGCCACCTCCAGCTCGATGTTGGGCGCCAGGTACACCCCCTTCTCGCCGATAAGCTCGGCCGGCAGCTCCACCTGCTCGAACGTATCCCTGTCCATCACCACGTGATGGCCGCCGTCTGAGTACAGGTACTCCATCTTCTTTCGGTCGAACATGGCCTGCTCAAACGTCTCGGTCGTGCGGAAGCGGTTGCCGACGATCTGGCCGGTCTTGGCGTTCTTCAGCTCGATCTGCATGATCGAGCCGCCCTTGCCCTTGACCACGTGGTCAACGCTGAAGACGACCCATACGTCGTCCTTGTACGTAACGCCCATCCCGCGGCGGAGATGGATTGCCTTGATGCTCATGGACTACTCCTGTAAGCGGTGACCCAAACGTCGCTGTAGTTTACGCGGCGCGGGCGGGCTTTTCAAGCCGATGGCGCCCCGCCGGGGGCGCGAACTCACCCGCCGCGCGGCGGCGAAGTGGGCTACAATATCGCGGCCATGGACAGCATCACACAAGGCCTGCTGGGGGCGGTGACGGCGCAGCTTGGGTTCCGTCAGCGGATCGGGCGCGACGCCGGCTGGGCCGCAGCCGCAACCGCTCTCGTCGCCGACGCCGACAGCTACGTCGTTCGCGGCCTGGGGTTGACCTACGCCGGGCAGGCAGACCTCGCCCACATGGCCTACCACCGGGGCATCAGCCATTCGCTGCTGGCCGTGCCGGTGATCGCCGCCGCCTCGGCCGGCGCGTGGTGGCTGCTGCGGCGCGGAATCGCACGCCTCAGGGGGCGCGAAAAGTCAGGTCCGCGGTTCGCTCTGCTGTACGCCTGCTGCTTTGTGGCCGCACTGAGCCATCCGCTGCTCGACCTGTTCACCAGCTATGGGACGCAACTGCTGTCACCGATCACCAACGCCCGCTTTGCCATCGACGCCCTGCCGTTCATCGACATCATATACACGCCGATCCTGATACTGACGCTGCTGGGCTGCTACGTCGCCCGCAAGCTGGCGGGCAACTGGCGGCGGGCGACGGCGCGGGTCGCCTGGGCGGGCTTTGCCCTTTCGCTCGCCTACACCGGCGCGGGTTACGCGCTGGGGCGGCTGGCGATCCACAAGGCCGCCGGCGTCTGGGGACCGCCGGGTGAGGCCGAGAAGCCGGCGCAGTGCCGCGCCTCGCCCATGATCCCCACCATCTTCGTCTGGCGGGTGGTCCGGCGGACGCCGGAGCGGTGGTCCACCGCCAGGATCAACGTGCTGTTCGCCGTTGACGGCGACCGGCGGCTTCGCGGCGAGGCGCCGGTGGTGGACAACCGGTGGGTCCGCCGGGCCCGCCGACTGACCGCCGTACGGACGTACGACTGGTTCGCCATGGGCCAGACGCGGGCGACGTACGAGTTCACCGCCGGGCGCCACGTGGTGGAGTTCCACGACATGCGTTTTTCCTTCCCGCCCGAGAGCGTCAACAGCATGTGGCCGATGCGGGTGGTCTTCGATCGCGACGGATCGCTCGGCCGCGCCGGCTGGCAGCGGCACTTCCGCCGGGGAGGCATAGGCCGGGCCCTCCGCCAGGCCTGGGGCTACCTCTGGAAACCCTAGCCCGGATGTTGCACGATGCTGGTGCAACATCCGCCCTCTGGGCTTCGACGCGAGCGACTTACGTCGCTCTTGCTCAGGGCTAGCCTTGAGCGAGGCGCGAAGCGCCGAGTCGAAACCTTTGCGAGAGAACCGTCTCTCGCAAAGGTGCTTATTGCATAGACCCGGAAGGGATCATGTAATGAGCAGGCTAGCGCCGCGGGGGGTATCATCCTGGGCTTGACCGGCGAGTGTCCTTCAGGAGAGACGAAATGAGCGACAGCGGCAAGCTGGCCATACGTGACGACCAGAAGGTGGTATTCATCGGCGACAGCATTACCGACTGCGGGCGGCGGACCGAGGCGGCGCCGCTCGGGGCCGGATACGTCCGAGACGTAGTCGCACTCATCACGTGCAGGTACCCGCAGCGCAAGATCCGCTTCATCAACGAGGGCATCGGCGGCGACGTCGTGACCGGCCTGCGCGAGCGCTGGGACGACGACCTGCTGGTTCACAAGCCCGACTGGGTGAGCGTGATGATCGGCATCAACGACCTCCACCGCACGCTGCGCGGCGCCCCCGAGGCCGTGCCGCCGGACCTCTACCGCGAGGCGTACACCCAGTGCCTGGAGCGCACGGCCGAGAACACGTCGGCCAAGCTCATCCTGATGGACCCGTTCTACATGAGCCGGGCGGCCGATCCGCACAGTTGGCGGGCGAAGGCGCTTGAGCTGCTGGACGAGTACATCGCCGTCGTGACGGACCTGGCGGAGAAGTTCGGTGCGACCCACATCCGCCTGCACGAGATGTTCCAGCGGGTGCTGGAGCACAAGGCCAGCGACTTCATCTGCCCCGAGCCGGTCCACCCCAACCCGGTCGGGCACCTGATGATCGCCCACGAATGGCTCAAGGCGGTCAACTGGTGACGGGCCCGGCTGGGCCCCGGCCTCACACGTCGTCCAGCAGGTGGCCGAGCTTGTCCTTCTTGGCCTTGAGGTAGTCGGCGTTGTCGGCGTGCGGCGGGATGATGAGCGGCACGCGCTCGACGATCTTCAGCCCGAAGCCGTCCAGGCCGTAAATCTTCCGCGGGTTGTTGGTCATCACCCGCAGACTGCTGAGCCCCAGGTCGCGGAGGATCTGGTTGCCGATGCCGTAGTCGCGCCGGTCGGGCTCCTGTCCGAGGTGCAGGTCGGCGTCAACGGTGTCCAGGCCCTTCTCGATCTGGAGCTTGTAGGCGTGGAGCTTGTTTATGAGCCCGCTGCCGCGGCCCTCCTGCCGCATGTATATCAGCGCGCCCGCCTCGGCTTGCTGTATGGCGGCCAGCGCGGCGCGTAGCTGGGGCCCGCAGTCGCACCGGCGCGAGCCGAAGACGTCGCCGGTGAGGCACTCGCTGTGCACCCGCACCAGGGCGGTCTTGTCGTATGGTACGGGCAGGCCGGCGTCGTCCAGCCGGCCGATGGGGCCGGTGCAAAGGGCGATGTGCGGATCGGTGTCCACCTGCGATTCGTAAGCGATCAGGTGGAACGCCCCGGCCTCGAGGGTGATGTCGAACTCGACGGCCCGGCGGATGAGCCGGTCGCGCCGCAGGCGGTACTTAATCAGGTCGGCGATGGTGCACATCTTCAGGTCGTGGGCGGCGCAGAACTTCTCCAGGTCGCCCACGCGGGCCATGGTCCCGTCCTCGTTCATGACCTCGCAGATGACGGCGACGGTCTTGAGCCCGGCCAGGCGGGCCAGGTCAACCGCCCCCTCTGTCTGCCCGGCGCGGACGAGCACGCCCCCCGATCGTGCCCGCAGGGGGAACACGTGCCCCGGTCGGACGAAGTCGCCGGCCGTGGTGTCGTCGGCGCAGAGCAGCTCCACCGTCCGGGCCCGGTCGGCGGCGGAGATGCCCGTCGTCACGCCGGTGGCGGCGTCAACCGTCACCGTGAAGGCCGTGGCGAAACGCGAGGTGTTCTCCGTCGTCTGCGGGTACAGGCCAAGCGAGTCGGCCCTCTCGGGCAGCATTGGCACGCAGATCAGCCCCCGCCCGTAGCGGGCCATGAAATTGACGATCTCGGGCGTGACCTTCTCGGCCGCGCACACCAAGTCCCCCTCGTTCTCGCGCGACTCGTCGTCCACCAGGACGATCACCCCGCCGGAGCGGATCTCTTCCAGAATGTCCACGATCGGCGAAAAGGGCACGCGTGCACCTCCGAACTCTATATTTTACGCCGCCTTGTCTCGGCTGTCGCCCCGATTCTCGTGATCGGCCTCGGCCATGAAGGAGACACCCATTCGGGTATATGATATCACGCTCACCACGCAGAGTGCCGCGACGGCCCACCACAGCCCCAGCGCGAGGCGCGAGCCTACCTGCCAACCGAGCATGTTCAGCTCCGGGCTGAGCAGCACGGAGGCGACCATCACCAACTGGGCGCAGGTGCACAGCTTGCCGGTTACCGAGGGCGAGATTCGCACCCGCCCGGTCAGCAGGAACACCAGCACGAAGCCGACCATGACCCACAGGTCCTTGCCCACGATCACGACCACCACCCAGTCCGGCAGCCGGGTGCCCCTGACGGCCGAGTGAGGCAGCGACAGCAGCACGGCGGCGCAGATTATCAGCGTCTTGTCCGCCAGGGCGTCGAGGATGGCGCCCAGGTGGGTCTTCTGGTCCAGCCGGCGGGCGAGGAAGCCGTCCGCCAGGTCCGAAAACGCCATGAACACGAAGATCGCCAGCGCCAGGTAGCGGTAGAACGGGCGCGCATGGTGGTGCTGCATCAGCACGAAGAACGGCGCCACCAGCGCCAGCCTCAGCAGGGTGATCCTATTGGGCCAGCTGAGGTAAGCCCAAGGCCGCGTGGTTTCGGCAGGAGTTGGCATTGGCCAAACCGTCCGGTCGGTGCTCGGCAGTTTCACCCGTGCCGGCCTGGCTCGGCGAGCACGGGCCTGAAGACTACTGCTTCACGTCGCGATGGAACATCCAGGCGCCCAGCAGCAGCACCCCGGCCAGCGGAAAGCTGGCAATCGACACCAGCCTCATTCGCGGGTCCGAGATTCGCTCCTCGGACAGCCATGCCGGCACCACGATCCCGGTGGAGATGCATCCGACGACCAGCAGCATCGCCGCGACCACGATGAGGAAAGGGATCATGGATTTCTTGTATGTGTGGGCGTGGGTTCGGCCCCTGCGGCGGCCGTGCCCGGCTGTGCGAGCCGGGCGGGCCTGCGCGGCCTCGCCCTCCTCGGCCGCGCCGCCGGCAAGGCGCCCCAGGTCATCGGCGGCGTCGCGCCGCCCCCGGGCCATGCCGGTCAGCGCCGAGAGCGGGTCGCTGACGCCCTGCGGAGCGGGGGCGACGATCTCAGGCCGCTCGTCCTCGGCCATGCCCGCCAGGGCCTCCGCCGGGTCCTTTTTCTCGGTGTTGTCTTGGCTTGCGTTATCCGCCACGGCCGTACTCTCCGCCCGATTAGTCAGGGGGGGATCATACTCGCCGCCGCCGTCCGCTCCAAGGGCTTTTCCCCGCCGGGCGGGGGCAGTGCGGCGAGGCGCGTCTTTTTCATTGACACACGATGGAAACTGCCCCGCCCCGGTGCCATAATAGCCGCCGTTGGCACGTCAGGGCAGGCGATCGGAACTGAAAGGAGACACAGGCATGAAAAGGACGAGAAAGGCGTTGCTGGTGATCATGGCCCTCTGCGGGCTCGCGGCAACAGGCTGCCAGAAGAAAGTAAGGATAACTTTCGTCAACCACACCGACGATACGCTGCCGGTGAGCGTCACCACGCCGAGCGACGGCACGATCAACATCGGCTCCATCGGCGGCGACAGCAGCATGCGGTACCTGGTGCGGATTCCGACAGACGACCTTCCGGCGCTGTGCAGTGCCAAGGTCGGGCTGATCGGCAGCAAGAGCTTCACCATCAGCGAGGACACCGAGGACGCGATCTGGTTCCACCGCACGGAGAAGGGCCTTGCTGGTCCTGTGGGCAAGGACACGCCGGCGAGCGTGACCGAGAAGACCGGCGAGATCAGGATCGAATCCGGGCCAAGAACGATCGTGGAATAGCGGCCTGGTGACCTCCGGCCGGGACTGCGATCGTCGGCGTGACAAGATGCACTTCTTAGCCGGGCGGCAGAGGCGATCGGCTGCCGGCCACAATTCTGCTGAGGCGCTGAAGGCCAGCGGGTGACTGTCGCGCCCGCGGCCGCCGGTGCAGAGCGCCGCCACGCCGTCGTGTCCGCTTGGCACGTGCGGCACAGCTTTGGAGTCCCTGCCGCCGGGGACAGCCCCCGGCCGGCCGGGCCACACTTCACTTCAAGGGCAAGCGATGAAGCGGCAGGCATATCGAGCGGGCAGTTTCTACGAGGCGGACGAGGGGGCGTGCCGGCGTGCCGCCGCGGAGTTCATCGACCAGGCCGTCGCCGCGGAGTTGCCCGAGACGCTCTACGGCGGGCTGGTGCCGCACGCGGGGTGGATGTTCTCGGCCCGGACGGCCGCCGCCGCCCTCAAGGCGCTGGCCTCGCGAGACCGGCTCCAGCGGGTGGCCATCTTCGGCGCCGACCACTGGGGCATCGGCGGCAGCGGCAGCGTATATGACGCCGGGGCGTGGGAGACGCCCCTGGGCGAGGTGGCGATCGACGAGCCACTGGCCTCGGCGCTGCTGAGGTCCGTGCCGGCCCTGCGTTCGGACCCGTCGGCCCACGCCCGCGAGCACAGCATCGAGGTGCAGCTTCCACTGATGCGCGTGCTGAACGAGGGCGTGAAGGTCGTGCCCATCGCCATCTCCCCGCGGGCCGAGGCTGTCGAGGTCGGGCGTGCCATCGGGCGCGTGCTGGCCAGCGATTTCCCCGACGCCTCGGTCCTCGGCAGCACCGACCTGACGCACTACGGGCCGCAGTACGGCTTCACCCCCGGCGGCGGCGGAGACGCCGGGCTGACATGGGCAAAGGAGAACGACCGCCGGGTGATGGAGCTCATCGAGGCCATGCGGGTGGATGAAATACTCGAGGAGACCACCGCTCACCAGAACGCCTGCGGGGGCGGGGCTATCGCCGCCACGATGGCCGCCGCCGCCGCCATGGGCGCCACCCGCGGCATCTGCCTGGAATACACCTCCAGTGCCGAGGTGATGAAGAAGATGCGCATGGGGCTGGCCGAGGACGCCGTCGGCTACGCCGCCATCGTCTTCGCATGACGCCGGCAAGGAGCGCGACCGACGTGGAAAACCCGTTTCACCGCCAACCAGAACAGGGGAGACTATCCATACAATGGAATTGAACGCGGGCATCGCCTTCGCGTCGGGGCTGGTGCTCAAACACACGAACCTGACCGAAGGCGACGTCCCCTGGGTCGAGGTAATGAAGGCGCTCAAGGAGATCGGCTACAAGAGTTCAGTCACGGCCGAGATGATGCCTCCCCGGCCCACGCTCCTGGACCTCACCAGTACGGCCATGGACTGGATTCTGAGCCTCTGACGCAGTCGCGGCGTATACGGTCGGCAGCGTGAGCCTGGGGCGTCGTCGGGGTGCCTTGGGCTCAGCGCCGTGGTTTCTGCTCCCGCGTGAGTCCTCCCCTGGAAGCGGTTTTGCACCGTGA
>CBFCZU010000144.1:0-11068 GCA_965602635.1 uncultured Planctomycetales bacterium
CACATGCGCAAAGGCGGCCCGGCCCTGTTCATCTACACGAGCGCCCCGAACGGCGACAGGGTCCACAACCCCAAGTACGCCAGGATGATCAAGGCCCGGGCCGACGAACTGGGCATCCCCGCCCAACTCGTCGGCGGCAGCAAGAACGACATCCCGCCCCCGCCCGAGGGCGAGACCTGGCTCTCCCTGCAAGTCAAGTTCTTCTGCAAACACTACCGCGTGCCGTACAAGCCCCCTGAGTCCAAGTGAGCCACGCGTCCTGGGAGCACCTCAACATGCTCAAGCACGGCACAATACTCCTCTGTCTTGCCTTTCTTACATCGGTTGGAGTCACCCCCAGCTCACACGCCGAACCACCCAGCACGCCGGTCGATCTGGAAGCCAGCTTTCGCGATCCGCCCAACGAGGCCCGGCCTTCGGCCTACTGGCTGTGGCTCGGCGGCCATGTCAATCGCCAGCACGTCGAGCGGGAACTGAAGGCGTTCTACGATGCGGGCGTCCGCGGCCTTTGCATCTTCGATATGGGTGCCCGGGGAGCGCTGGAAGGGATGCCCCCGGCCGGGCCGCCGTTTATGAGTGAGCAGTCGGTCGCAGATATCGCCCATGCGGTGCGAATCGCCGGGCGGCTCGGCATGGACGTGCAGTTGTCGGTAGCCAGCAGTTGGGACATGGGTGGGGCCTGGGTCGAACCCCGGCACGCCAGTATGGGACTGTTTCAATCGGAGACCGTGATCGACGGACCTGCTTCGGTTGACCGGGTGTTGCCCTTTCCTCCGATTCCGGCCAAGGCACCTCGACGCCGCGACGGACAGCCTGCCTTTTACAGGGACATCGCCGTGCTGGCAATTCCCGCCGATCGACGTCTGCCGGGTTACGACTTCGTCTTCAAGCTCGATCCGCCAGGCGCCCAGTCGCTGGACTACGCAGTGCTGCACAACACGCCGAGCGACGATCCCGCGAAATGCGGGGACCTCCATCTCTTCACAAAGGATTTCTCCATCGCGGTCTCCACGACAACGCCGACCGACGATGCGTTCCGCGAGGTGTTGCGGGCCTTGCTGAAACCGACGACCGGGCCGCAGCGTTTCGACGTGCCGCCGGTCGACGCCCGATACGTTCGGCTTCGGATCCTCAGCGGACACAATGCCCGCTTCGACCGCGTCCAGCTCGGCGAGTTCCAGTTGTTCGACACCGAGGGGATCAACGTGGTGGCCTCGCACGTTGCCGACCGCAACCGCGACGGCGCCGAGTTGCTGGGCTGTCCGCCCGCCTTGGGCCGCGATCGGGTCTGGACGGCCGGGAATCTGCACGACGGCAGTACCGCTGGCGCCGGCGGTGGCTGGTGCTCTGCCGGACCGCCGCCTCTGTTCGTCGAAGACCCGGAGAAGATCGTCGATCTGACCGGTCGCATCGACGCCGAAGGCCGGCTTCGATGGGACGCTCCGGCCGGCAGATGGGCAATCGTACGATACCTGTGCACGAACACCGGCGAGCGTCTGAAGGTACCCAGTCCGAACTCGGACGGCCTGGCGACCGATCATTTCAGCGGCGAGGCAACACAGACCTTCCTGGACTACCTGATCGACCGGCTCCGATCGAAGCTGGGCAAACTCGAAGAGACGGCCCTGAAGCAGCTCTACCTGGCCAGCTACGAAGTCCGCGGAGCGATCTGGACTCCCGACATGATCGAGCAATTCCGCCGCTACCGCGGCTACGACATGACGCCCTACCTGCCTGTGCTGTCCGGCAGCATCGTCCGCAGCGATGATATCACACGGCGGTTCATCTACGACTACCGCAAGACGCTCGGCGACTTGCTCGTGGACGCCTATTACCGGGCTGCGGTCGATTCGGCTCATGCGGCGGGGCTCGGCGTCGAATCGGAAGCCGGCGGTCCCGGCCCGCCCGTTCACCAGGTGCCGGTCGATGCCTTGAAGGCCCTGGGTGCGATTGACGAGGTGCGTGGTGAGTTCTGGCCGAAGCGGCCCAAGGCCGACCGGCTTTGGGTCGTCAAGGAGACCGCCTGCGCGGCCCATACCTACGGCAAGCGCCGGGTCCACATGGAAGCATTCACGAGCATGTATCATTGGCAGGACGGTCCCTTCGACCTTAAACCCTCGGCCGACCGGGCGTTTTGCGAGGGGATGAACCACGTCGTCTGGCACACCGGTTCGCACCAGCCACCGGAGGCCGGCCGGCCCGGCTGGGTCTACGGGGCCGGGACGCACCTGAACACGAATCTCGTGTGGTGGCCGAAAGCCAAGCCCTTTCTCGACTACTTGGCGCGATGCTCCTTTCTGTTGCAGCAGGGGCATTTCGTCGCCGACGTCTGCTACTACTACGGAGACCAGGGTTACAACTTCGTGCCGCCGAAGCACGTCGATCCGTCGCTCGGATACGGCCGCGACTATGATGTCTGCAATGCGGAAGTCATACTCAAACGGATGAGCGTGCGCGAAGGTCGGATCGCCCTGCCCGACGGCATGCAGTATGAACTGCTGGTTCTGCCGGATCGGGAAGACATCGACATCGCGGTTCTGCGAAAGCTCGAGAAACTGGTCGGCGCCGGGGCAACCGTGGTCGGGCCCAAGCCGATCCGGTGCAACGGACTCACGGACCATCCGGCCCGGGATCGACAAGTCAAACGGCTCGCCGACACGTTGTGGGGAGACTGCGACGGCAAGGATATCCTGGAGCACCGATACGGCAGCGGGAACATCCTCTGGGGTCGGACGCTGCGAGAAATCCTTCTAGAACGAGGGATCGGGGCCGATTTCCGTTTCGTCAGCGAGAAAGAAGACACGGATCTGGATTTCATTCATCGTCGCACGTCAGAGGCCGACATCTACTTCGTCCGCAACAAGAAGATGCGCCCCGAGTCTGTCGACGCCACCTTTCGCGTGTTTGGCAAATCCCCGGAACTCTGGCTGCCCGCGTCGGGAGACCTGCTTGGGCAGGCGGCACACGAACAGACGCCCCAGGGCGTTCGTGTCCCGCTACGGCTTCCGCCGGCCGGTTCGCTGTTTGTCGTCTTCCGCCGACCCGACGACCGACCGCATCTGGTTTCGCTGGCTCCCGGATTGAGTGCCGCCACCGTGGCAAACGGACAAGTTCGCGTCACCGCCTTTGAAAACGGGTCGTACCAACTGGGGACGTCGCGCGACCGAACGGTCGAAGTCGAAATCGACCAAGTCCCTTCTCCGACGACATTGGCCGGTCCGTGGACGGTCCGTTTTCCCGACGGACTGGGCGCCCCGGACCGTGTGACGTGGACAGCATTGAAGTCCTGGACACAGCACGATCACCCGGGCATTCGCCACTTCTCCGGCATTGCCCGGTACGAAACGGAGTTTGAGATTCCGCGGCAGTGGTTGCAGGAAGACAGAAGGTTGCTGCTCGACCTCGGTCGCCTTTGGGCCGTCGGTGAAGTTTGGCTCAACGGCAAGCCACTGGGCATCGTCTGGAAACCGCCCTATCGCCTCGAAATCAGCAAGGTGGCGCGACCGGGCCGCAACCGCCTCGAAATCGAGATTGCCAACACCTGGTCGAACCGTCTGGTCGGCGATGCCCGATTGCCGCAAGACGGGCGCTATTGTCGAACAAACATCACTGGCTCCGGGACTCCACGAAAGCCGTGGCGGGACGTTCCGCTGCACGAGTCGGGCCTGTTGGGGCCGGTGCGATTGATTCCGGCAGTCGAAAAGACGATTCGATTGGCCCGATAGGGAAGTTTACACAGAGAGGAAATGATGCGTGCTCTTGCAGCAATGGTCTTGATGCTTTCCCTGCTCTGGGGCGCCGCGGCGGGAGAACCGGAGCAGGCGCCGGACTGACCCCCTCCCCGTGAGTTGATCCAGGTTTTGTGAGAGAATCCTAGGAGCAAAACGGTCAATGCCACACCCATCACCGCGTGCCTGCCAAAGGGGAGGCGGCCTGAAAGCGCCTGGCTTCTAACCGGGTAGCCTTCCCGGCCTTCGTCTCGATCTCTACCACCTTGCTGCCGTAGCGGACCTTGCACGGATTGCCGAGCCTGGATCGGATCGTCGCCTCGGTCAGCTTGCCGTCCTTCCAGGCAAGGTCCACCTCGAAGCTACCGCGTGCGCGGAGGCCCTTGACGCTGCCCGTGGGCCAGGCCTTTGGCAGCGCCGGCAACAGGTTAATCTGACCCGCGTGGCTCTGAAGGAGCATCTCAGCGATGCCCGACGTGAGGCCGAAGTTGCCGTCGATCTCGAAGTAGTTGTTGTAGAAGTTCGACAGCAGGCTGGGTTTGACGTTGCCGCGAAGATGACCTCGCAGGATGCCCAACGCGCCGTCTCCATCTCCGAGGCGGGCCCAGAAGTTCATTCGGGTGCCGCTGCACCAGCTACCGTAAGCGACCTTGCGGAACTCGAGTGACTTGCGGGCTGCCGCGGCCAGTTTGGGGGTCCCCAAGGGCGTGATCCGGTCGCCGGGGTTGAGCGCCCAAAGCGCCGCAATCTGCCCGGTGTTGTATGAGAAAGGTTCGCGGTTGTCTCGCCATTCCAGGATGCGGCCTGTCGTGGGACTGATTCGTGTGGGCAGGAGCCTGGCTCGCATCTCGGTCAGCTTCGTTCGAAACGCCTCGTCGACATCAAGGATCCTGCTCGCGTCGATACAGTGCGTCAGCAGGTCGCGAAGGATTTGCATGTCCATCGCCGGCCCCATGCAGAGGCGGCCTTGCGATCCGTCGGGGGCCTTGAACCCCTGCTCGAACGAGATCGCCGGGGACGTAAGCAGGTTGCCGTTCACGTCTTCGACGAGGTAGTCGACGAAGAACTCGGCTGCCTCCTTCAGCGTGGGGTAGGCGCGTTCGAGGTCCCGTCGGTCGCGGCTGAAGTCATAGTGCTCCCACAGGTGGCGGCTGAGCCAGGCCGCGCCCATGGGCCAGAGTCCCCAGGTGGCCCCGTCGACGGGTGCCGTGCCCAGCCATAGATCCGTATTGTGATGGGCGACGAACCCGCGGCAATTGTAGTGGACCTTCGCCGTCCGCCGTCCCGGCTCGCGCAGGTTCTCGACCAGCCGCAACAGCGGCTCGTGACACTCGGCCAGGTTGCACGTTTCGGCCGGCCAGTAGTTCATCTCTGCGTTGATGTTCAACGTCCACTTGCTTCCCCACGCGGGAGGTGGATTCGTGCCGGCCCATATGCCTTGCAGGTTGGCCGGCTGCGTCCCGGGCCGAGACGAGGCGATCAGCAGATATCGGCCGAACTGAAACGATTGGGCCAGCAGATGCGGATCAGCGATGCCTTGGCGTACCGCCTCGATCCGCTCGTCCACCGGCTTGTTGGCTGCCCGAGCTCCGCCCAGATCGATGCGGACGCGATCGAAGAGTTCGCGGTGATCGGCCACGTGCGCGCCGCAGAGCGCCGCATACGTCTTGTGGGCCGCCGCCTCGACGTGCTCTCGGCAGATCGCCGAGGGATCGCCGTTGATATCGCGGTGGTTCTTGTAGCTCGTAGCCGCACTGTAAATGAGCGTCACCGCGTCGGCCTGGTGTATCTCGATGCCCTCGCCGCAGGGCGCGGCCCTGCCACCCTCGCTGCGCACTCGCACCTGCGCCTCGAACTCAAGGCCCTTGCCGTCGTATGCTCCAAGGAGGTCGCCCGCGCGATGGGGGCCCATCTGCCCGAGCATCCTCAGCGTGTGGTCGCCCACAGGGAGCGTCTTGCAGTTGTGCGGGCTGTCGAGGGACACCATGCCCGAGATCTGGCCTGGCTTGTTGCAGGTCAGCCGAACGACCATCACTTGGTCCGGGTGCGAGACGAACACCTCGCGCGTGAATCGAGCGTCCCCGATCCGGTAGGAGACCCTGGTGACGGCCGTCTGCATGTCTAGTTCGCGACGGTAGTCGGCGGCCCGGCCGTGATCGGCCAGTTCGATCCACAGGTCGCCAAGGGTCTGGTAGGACTGCTGGCTCTTCGGAATGCCGATCATGTACTTGTCGGCCACGGCAAGGGCTTTGGCGAACTGTCCGTCCGCGATGAGCCGCCTCACCTCCTCGAGGCGCCCTAGAGCCTTGGGGTTGTCGTAGCAGTGCGGGCCGCCCGTCCAGAGCGTGTCTTCGTTGAGCTGAACATGCTCGCGGCTTACCCCCCCGAACACCATGCCACCGAGCCGGCCGTTGCCAACGGGAAACGCCTCGAGCCACTCACGGGCCGGTTGGCGTAGCCACACAGTCAGGCGTGCGTTCTTCGGCGGGGGAACTGAGCCGGCGAGCTTCGCGGGAGCGATCCCGTAGCCGCGGGGGACCTTCAGGGCGAGCTTGCCGGGGGCCGAACTGATGAACCGGCCCTTTTCCAGATCCTTGAAACTCCAGTCGCCCACTCGGCCGGGCAAGTCATGCGACTTGCGCGTTGCATCGCTGGCTAGCTTGATGATCTCGGCGCCGGTCAGGGCTCGCCTGTATACGGTCACCCGGTCCATTTCGCCCAGGAAGCTGTTGCCGCCGGTATGGTCCGATCCCACACACAAAGGATGACCATTGCGGACGAGCTTCGCGTTTGGCTCAAACGTCCTGCCCGCGACGTCCTTGCCGCTGACATAGAGCCTCATGGCGCCGCTGGCGGCATTGAAGACACCCGCCACGTGTAACCACCGGGCGGTGGGAAGCTGCGCCGGGAAACTGACTACTGCCTCATACGCATCCGTGCGCACGATCATGCGCAGGGAGTTGCCGGGGAACGTGTCGAGCATGTAGCCACTCTTGGTGCCCGCGGTGCCCTTGTCGATGATCCGGCCGCCCTGGCGGCCCATCGTCCGCGCCTTGATCCAGGCTTCCATCGTGATCGCGTCTTCGAGGTCCAGGGCCTCGCAGTGCTCCGCTTGAAGCACGTGCTTCCCGGCAAGACGCAGCGACCTCCCCGGCGTCCCCTCTCCTGCTGAAGCCACACGCACAAGAGACAACACTATCACTAGCACACGCACGATGCTGCAACCTGTTGCTCTATTGGCCATACTGTGAAACAACACGCAAACTCCCTCAGCTGCCTTCCGAAGGTAATGCCGCGCCAGTTATCTGTCCCGAACTGACCTGCCCCCAACTCTGATACCAATCGTAGAGTGGTAAGTCAACGCGCCACACCCAGGGCCGGTCGGCCGCGTGAAAGACCGTAGGCGTTCGGGAAACGAGTCAGAGGGCCACCTGTGACCGTCGTCGCATCCCGGCCTTCCCTCCCACGCCCTTGCCTCGGGGGAGGGGTGGGGGTAGGATACGCACGCACCCATCAATTCTCCGATAGCGCCTGGCACAAGAATCGGGAAGGCGAGCTACTCCGTGACATTTGGAGTGGCCTCTGTTAAACTCCAATACTCTGTCCGTTTGCGTCATGCGGCCTCAAGGAAAACAGAGAGAAACACCATGAAGTCCAACGTGCTCATCGTCTGTGCGGTGATTCCCATCAGCTATACCATCTCTGCCGACGCCCAGACGCCAGCAAGCCCGGCGAACCAGAGGGCGACGGTCACGGCCACCGTGGATGCGAGCATCTGCCCGGACCGGGGAACCTGGAGTCAGCGACCCGCGACGCGATGGGAAGATGCGATGGTCTCGGGCAACGGCCGGATGGGTGTGATGGTCTTCGGCGATCCCCTCAAGGAAACGATGGTCGCCAATCACTGTCGCCTGTTTCTGCCGTTGGGCAGCCGTGAGATCGTGCCCGACCTGGGCCCGTTCCTGCCCGAGTTGCGAAAGGTCATCGGCGCGAAGCACGACTATCGACAAGGCATGGATTTCATGCTCGGCAAAGCCAAGGAACAGGGCTTCCCCGGGATCATCTACACGGATCCGTTTCATCCGGGCATGTTCGTCCATATCCAGCAGCCCGCAGTGGGCGAGGTCCGCGGCTTCTCCCGGTCCGAAGATTTTGCCACGGGCGAGGTCCGCGTGCAATGGGCCGACGATCGCGGCCGATGGTCGCGCCGCACGTTCGTGTCGCGCGGCGATAACGTGATCGTGACCTGTCTCGGCGGGTCGGCGAGAGTCAACTGCAGGCTGTTGTTCCCGCCGCTGAATCCTACGGTGGGGCAGGATGGCGGGGGTTGGATTGCCGGGGTCCGTGCCGACCTGGTCAAGAGTCGACAGACAATCGAACCCGGGTCGGTGACGTACCACAATGTGTACACCAAGGGCAAAGGCGGTTTCGACTCAGCCATTCGCGTGTGTCTCGAGGGCGGCAAGGCGACGGCGGGCAAGGATGGCATCACGATCCAGGACGCCGACGAGGTCATGCTGCTGATGCGCATCGCGCCGTGGAAGACGCCCCTCCCGAAGGACCGAAGCGAAGCCTGGGCCTACTCGCCACAGAATCCTGATTTCGCCGAGGAGAATCTGGGACGATACGTCGCCTGCCCGAAGCTGGCCGACAGTTCCGTGGTGGCCTTCGTGGATACCGACGCTGCGGAAGCGCTGATGCCGCAACTCAAAGCGTTGTTGAAATCGGTTCCGGCGGACTACGACGTTCTGTTCGAGAAGCATGTGGCGCTGCATCGCCCGCTTTTCGAACGAGTCCGTCTGGACCTCGGCGCCCCGGCAGACCAGCGGAGGATGAGTTCGGAGCAACTGCTTGACGAAGCCGGCCGGAGCAGGAAGATGTCTCTGGCGCTGGCGGAGAAGATCCATGATGCCGGTCGCTACATGTTTCTGTGTTGCGCCGGCGAACTGCCGCCGAACCTTCAGGGACTCTGGACCGGAACCTGGAAGCCGGCCTGGAGTGGCGACTTCACGCTCGATACCAACCTTCAGTTGGCCATGAAGCACGGCTACAGCGGGAACTGCCCGGAACTCATGGAAGGCTACTTCCGGCTCATGGAATCGTTCTACCCGGAATGGCGACTGAACGCGAAACGGACTTACGGTGCGGATGGATTCCTGACCAACGCTCGGGCTTCGAACACGGCGCTGCTGCTCCATTGGGGAAAGTGGCCCGGCATCTTCTGGACCGCCGGGTGCGGCTGGCTGGTCAGGCCGTTTCACGAGCATTACCTCTACACCGGTGATCGCCAGTTTCTGGAGAAGCGCACCGTGCCATTTCTCGAGGAGGTCGCGGCGTTCTACGAGGACTTCGTCGTGGTCGACGAGGCGACCGGAAGGATCAAGTTCGTGCCCTCGTTCTCGCCGGAAACCGGGGCATGCACGTCTGCGACGATGGACGTGATGGTCATGCGCGACGTGCTGACCAATCTGATCGCCGCCTACCAAACGCTCGGCATCAAGACCCAGGACATCCCGAAATGGCAGGCCCTACTGGCCCGCCTGCCCGACTACCGCATCAATGACGACGGCGCTTTGGCCGAGTGGATTCCGGAAGGCAGGCAGGAGCGTTACAAGCATCGGCATCTGTCGCATTTGCACTCGGCGTATGAGGCGAACGGGGAACTGGGTCCGGATGCCGATCCGGTCTTGCGCGCCGCGGCACGGGAAGCGGTTCGACGACGTATTTACTCAGGGGGTCAGCAATCCTCGCACGGGCGAGTCCACATGGGCTTGGCCGCCGCCGAGCTGGACTTGGCCGAGGAGGCGTACGGTCGGATCGAGATCATGGCCACGGGCCGATCCATGGCGCCGAGCCTGATGTGCACCCATGAACCTGAGGGGCGAATCTTCAACTTGGACGCCAACGGCGCCATGCCCGAGATCATGCATCGCATGTTGTTCCGCGCCCGGCCCGGCTCGGTGGAACTGCTGCCGGCGCTGCCCGATACGTGGCCGAAGGGGCAGATCACCGGCGTGTTGGCCAAGGGCCGGATCACCATAGTCCGCCTCGCCTGGGACACGTCGGCTCGCACAGTGACGTGCGTCATGCGCAGCCAGGTCGGCCAGAACGTGACCGTCACGCTCTCGGCCTTTGACCCGCAAGGCGCACTGACCCGGAGCATCACGCTTATGGCCGACGAAGACACACCCGTCACGCTGACTTGGTAGACGGCCGAAACGCGCCGCCCGACGCCAATCGCCAGGTCGCCAAAGTGAGTCCTTCCTTCACCTCTCCGGAGGCGCCCCCCTCAGCGGGAGAACTCCCGTTCCCGCGCCCGATCCCGCCATGCTCGCGCTGCTGGCCGCCGGAGCGCTGGTCCTGCTTCCCCGGCGTAGAACGCAGCCTGCGCTGGACCGGCGCACCTCCCTCGCCTTCACCCTCACGCGCCCTCCCTTCACACGCCCTTGCCTCGGGGGAGGGGGGGGATTAGGATGCGCGGGGTGGCAGAGGCTGTGTGAACATGCCTCGCGCGGTGCTGGAGCGGACCATGGACAAGACCTGAACGCCAACCGGGTTGGGCAACACGTCCCAGGAACTCCCGCGTCTCCGGAACTCCAGAGGACGCTACCGTAAGTGCCGAGCGAAAACGCTAGCGTCCCCAGGTTTCGGGCAAGCATATTCCATGCTCCTGGTCCATAGCGAACACAAGCCCACGCCCGATGCGCAGCCGCGCTCCCTGTTCGACAGATGCGACGAGGCGACAAGACTCGACAATCGCCGCTTCTTCCCCGACATGCTGGCGTACATGGACAAGCTGATCGGCAACGTCGTCGACCGACTGGAGAAGCACGGCCTGCGAGAAAAGACGCTGGTTGTGGTAATGGGCGATAGTGACACGTTGTGCCAAGTGGCGACACGTGCGCGACTTGCGCGCCTCCCGCGTCTCGCAGCCTCTCCCTAAAGTCAGCCCCATCCACACACTGGGCGGTCAATTCCTTGACGCGGCGTACAGAACTTTGGCCCTGCTGAGGGATGCACGGGTTCGTCCGGCGCTGGCGGCCAACCCCCGGAGGCCCCCGGGGCATCGCCTCGATGTGTGGTGGCTTGCGGAACTGATGCCTGTACGCCACCCCGCGAACGGGCAGACTCTGGGAACCAGCCCCAAACGGGCGGGACGGCACACGCCCATAACCTCTTTGTCTGCAAGTAGTTACGCCCGCAATCCATTCAACCCCGCCCCGGAATGGCTGCGAGTGACCGCGTTCGCAGTTCTGTGGTGTGGTGCGAACGCCGGCGGGGCCTCTCCTGCCACTGCGCTGCGGTGAGGCTGTTTGCCGCACGGCCCCATCGACAGGACG
>CBFCZU010000145.1:0-11048 GCA_965602635.1 uncultured Planctomycetales bacterium
GCCGTCAGCACCGCGTGCTGGCCCCCGCAGAGGCTCCAGCCGTACACGTTGATCATCTTCAGCGCGGCGATGCCGCCCTTCTCGCCCGGGTACGCCCGGTGGTACCAGAACAGCCGGCCGGCGTTGTAGATGGCGATGGCCTTCTCGTCGTTGGTCTTGCAGCCGCGGGTGACGGTGCGGATGATCGACTTCATCGAGGAGCAGTCAGGCGCCTTGTCGGCGATGACCTTGATCTGCTTGACCGTCCCGCCCGCAGAGGCGGCGTCATAGGGCGGGAACACCTTGGGCTCCTGCGCGGCCGCACAGCCCGCCAGAATCACCAGGGTCAGCCCGCAGACGATGGGAATGAAGTTGCCGGTGTGCATGGTTTCGCTCCTGAAGCGATGTCTATCGCACGGCCTCGGCGGCCGGACCTCACGTTCGAGATGTCCCGTCCCCCGGCGGCGCGAACGGCCGCCGGGCCGGTCTCGCGTTGTCGACGTGGTCATTCTACAGCGGCGGCGCCTCCGCGGCAACGCCTCCCGCCGGGGTGGCGGGCGCGGTCTCGTCGGCACCGACGTCGGGGACGGCCTTGCGCTTCTGGCGGTCGAAGTCCTCGGTGACTTCCTTCAGCGCCGCCCCGGCGCCCACGGCGCGGGCGCCCTTGGCTGCCAGGTGCAGGTCGCCGATCCGCGGATCGACGAACCACCCGTCCAGCTTGCCGGTGAGGTTGCCGCCCGTCGCCACGTCCTTCGGCAGGCTCACCCGCCCGCGGACGAGGTTGTTGAAGAACCGCCCGCCCCCGGCGCCCTGGAAGAAGCGCACGGTAAGGTGCCTGACGCTCGAGGACACCAGGGTGTTGTGATATGCCCGGGTATCGCGGGTGCGGCAGATCTCCAGCCCCGCTCGCCGCCCGACGGCGATGAAGTTGTTGCGGATTACCCCGCCGGTCATGTGCAGCCGCTCGCCGGAGGGGTTTCCGTAGCAGATGCCGTTGTCGCAGTTGACGATCAGGTTCCTCTCGGCGACGACGTTCTCGCTGTTGACCCAGACGAAGATGGCCCCGCGCCCGCCGCCGCCGCGGCCTCGGATGCCCACGAAGACGCTGTCGGCGATCACCCAGTCCTTCGCCCACATGATGTCGATGCCGCCGACGTAGTTGCCGCCGAAGAGGTCGTCGTACGGCTTGACGCTGTCGTTGACGAACAGGCAGTAGCGGACCTGCCCCCCCGCCGGGCGTATCTTCCGCACCGTCTCCAGCGGCTGTCTCCGCCGCCCGTCGTCGATCCGGGCGGCGTGCGTGCCCTTGAGCCCGCGCGTCCAGCAGTTGTGGAACTTGACGTTGTAAACCTTCAGCCGCTGCACGTTGCTGTCGCCGTAGAAGATGATGCCGTACTGCTTTGAGTTGGCAACTGTCAGGTCGGCGATGAGCAGGTCGCTGGCGCCCCGGACGCGGACGACGCGGGTGAACTCGCCGCCGCCGTCGAGGACGACCTTCTCGCGGTCGCCGCTTTCGCCGCGGATGGTCAGGCGGCTCTGCCTGACCCAGAGGTTCTGGACGCCGTACCGCCCGTCGGCGAGCAGGATGGTCGTTCCTTCCTCCGCCTCAGCCACGGCCTTGCGCAGGGCGGCGACGTCGGCGACGCGGACGACCTTGCCCGTCGGCTTGGGCAGCGGCGGGGCCTTGGGCGCGAGCTTCAGCACCTCTGCCGCCGTCGGCGCGCCGCTCGGGCGGGTCTTCGCCGCGCCCTTGCCGCCCTCGCCCGGCGGGCCTGCCGAAGCCGCCATAATCAATGCCGCTGCCGCCACGATCGCTGCCCTCATGCCTCACCTCCCGCGGGCCCTGACCGCCCCGCGCCAGGGGCCGAAAGCCGGCCGCCGCCGACTATGCGACCACCGGGCGGCGATTGCAAGCCGAGGGTCATGCGATTATGCTCTGCGGCGACATCTGTGCCCCAGCCGTTACCGGCAGCGAAGACGCTCAAGGGCACGTACCGGAGTTCTGCTAAACAGGAGGCTGACGATGGCGGCGAACACCAAGCTGGCTGAGACAAAGACGCAGTGGACCTTGAGCAACCCGAGCCTGTCGATAACGATCGATAAGTCGAACGGGACGATCGTCAATCTGGTTGACGCCGTCGATGGGTTCGACGCCTGCCATCCCCATAAGGGGTCCCCAGACGCAGCACAGCGTGCGTGGGGCCTCCAGCCGGACGCCACGATGATCGGCGGGCTACGGATCGCCGACGAGCTGACCGGCGAGACGTTCTGCGACCTCGCCACGCCCTCGGCCGTCACCGTGGTCGAGGCCGGGGCCGGGCCCGACGGCTCGCAACAGGTCGTCCTCGACAAGCTCTTCGACGGCGCCCAGTTCACGGTGCGGGCGACCTACCGGCTGGAGGCGGAGTGCCTGTTCTGGCTGGCGGAGGTGACCAAGAACGAGGGCGCGGACCGATCGGTGCGGATCGTGTTCATCGTGCCCCAGCCGTCGCACCGCCTCTGGGGCCCGATGCACGACCCGTTCATCGACCTTCAGCCCGAGCAGCCGGTGATGATCCGCCACGGCCTGGCGCACGGGCGGGCGGTGGCGTCGCAGAGGCGGGCGGTGCCCGTGCCGCTGCTGTCGTTCGTCCGCAAGAGCCGCTGCATGGCGCTGGCGCTGCCGGTCGAGGTGCCCAACGTGCTGGTGCGGTTCATGAACAACGCCGACGAGAAGCACCTGAACGTCAGGAACTCGCTGACCTACGCACAGGACCAGCGCGAGTACTTCAAGGTCAGCCACGAGCTGCTGGGCCTGCGCGACTCGGCCGGCGCCCGCGCCGGCGTGCTGATCAGCGCCCACGACGGGCAGTGGCGCCCCGCCCTTGCGTGGTATGCCCGGCGGTACGCCAAGTACTTCCAGCCGGACCCGAAGATCCTCGAGCACGACGGCGTCTACCATGGCGGCCGGCCCTTCCCGGGCGACGAGGCAGCCGTCCGCGAGCAGATGAAGGGCCGCCGCGAGCGCGGCGTGCGCTGGGCAGAGCTGCACGCCCACTTCCCCCACTACGGGCTCTACGTCAACCCCACCGAGCCGTGGACCGGAGAGCACAGCGACGTCGAGACCACCTACGACCTGGTCCGCCGGACGATCGCCCTCTACCAGGAGCAGGGAATCAAGGTCCACATCTACTACAACATCATCGACGGCAAGTGCAGCTACGTGGAGAAGGAGTTCCCCGAATCCATCGTTGTCAACGAGGCGGGCGAGCAGGTGCCGGCCTTCCGCGAGTGCTGGCTGATGAACGCGGACCCGGCCATACCCTTCGGGCGGCACTGCCTCGAACAGTTCGACAAGCTCATGGAGACCTACCCCAAGACCGACGCGATCTTCTTCGACGTGTACGGTCGCCACTACAACCTCGACTTCGGGCACGACGACGGGATCACCATGGTCCACAACAAGCCCGCCTACTGCCTGAAGTTCGCCTTCCAGCGGATCATGGATCAGATCGAGCCGAAGCTCCGGGCGATGGGCAAGCAGTTCTCCGCCAACAAGCCCGAGGGCATCGAGATGATGGCGGGCATCGACATGATCATGGCCGACGAGGGCCACGACCCCTACCGGCTGGAGGCCTTCAGCTACTACGGCCTGTTCAAGCCGATCATGGTGCTTGACGGCAGGATGTGGTCGGACCCGGAGCCCACGCTCAAGACGTGCCTGCGGCTGGGCATGATGTACAACGACTACGCCGAGCGGCACAGGCGTGAGGGCGTGAAGCTCTCGGACGAGCACGCCGAGCGCAACCGGCGGGTCCGCGACGCCTACACGCCGCTGCTGTGGGAGCTGATCGCCAAGCGCTGGGTGCTCGAGCCCAACGCGCTTGAGCTGCCCGAGGGCGTACGGGGCAACATTTTCGAGGCACCCGACGGCCGGCTGATCGTGACGATGGTCAGCGAGCTGCGTAGGATGTTCGAGGACGGCGGTTTCATGGCCGACCTGCCCGTGGTCGTCCGCGTGCCGGACGCGAAGAAGATCAGCCGCGCGACCGTCCGCTCGGTGGACTACGACGGCACCGACGAGGCGGCGCTGGCAAGGGACGGCGACGCCGTGACCGTCACCGTGCCGCGGCACCGGACCGCGTCGATAGTCATCCTGGAGCGGTGATCGCCCCAGCGGAACGAACGCGACAAGGAGCGCTGCAATGGCAACATCCGACAACCTGAAGGAAGCGTTCGCCGGCGAGTCTCAGGCCAACCGCACGTACCTGGCATTCGCCAAGAAGGCCGACGCCGAGGGCAGCCCGCAGATCGCCCGGCTGTTCCGGGCGGCGGCGGCGGCGGAGACGGTTCACGCTCACGCCCACCTGCGCGTGATGGGCGGCATCAAGACCACCGCCGAGAACGTCCAGGCCGGCATCGCGGGTGAGGGCCACGAGTTCAGGAACATGTACCCCGGTTTCGTCCGCGAGGCGGAGGCCGAGGGCAACAACGCCGCCGCCATCTCATTCAAGAACGCCATGGCGGTCGAGGAGATCCACCACGGTCTGTACTCCCAGGCGGCAGAGGCCCTCAAGCAGGGCAAGGACCTGCCCGAGGCCAGCATTTTCGTCTGCCAGGTATGCGGCAACACGGTCCTGGGCGAAGCGCCCGAGAAGTGCCCGATCTGCGGCGCTCCGAGGAAGCGCTTCGAGGAAGTTCCCTAGCCCTGAGCAAGAGCGACGTAAGTCGCTCGCGTCGAAGCCCGCAGGGCGGATGTTGCACGACCATCGTGCAACATCCGGGCTAGACGGCCCGCACGACAGGAACCGGACACGGCCATCGAAGGCGACGGCCGGAACAGCCGAACAGAAGCTGATCGGCGGAAAGGACATCACATGGCATTCACGCTGGAACTTAGCGCCGAGGCGCCTGACTTTCGCCTGCCAGGCGTTGACGGCAAGGAGCACAGCCTGGAGAGCTTCAAGGAGGCCGAGATCCTGATTGTGGTCTTCAGCTGCAATCACTGCCCGGCCGCCATCGGCTCGGAAGACCGGATGATCCAACTGCACGACGACTACGCGCCCAAGGGCGTGGCGATGGTCTCCATCAACTCCAACGAGGACCAGAACCACCCCGACGACTCCTTCGAGAAGATGAAGGTGCGCGCCCGGGACAAGGGCTTCCCCTTCCCGTACGTCCGCGACGAGTCGCAGGACGCGGCCAAGGCCTACGGCGCCCTGCGGACGCCGCACTTCTACGTCTTCGACGGCCAGCGCCGCCTGTGCTACACCGGGCGGATGGACGACAACCCCTTCGACGCCTCCAAGGCCTCCCAGCACGACCTGCGCAACGCGCTGGATGCGATGCTTGCCGGCAAGAAGCCCCCGGCGGAGGTGACCAACCCGATCGGGTGCAACGTCAAGTGGCTCGGCCAGGACGCCCACTGGATGCCCCCCGAGGCGTGCGACCTGGTATAGGCGAGCGGCACCGCGGGCCTATGAGCCCAGGCCGAAGATGCGGGCGATGTTGCCGCCCAGAACGGCGGCGCGCTGCTCGTCGGTGAAGTCGTCCTCGAGCATGGCCCGGTACATCGCCAGGCGGACGTGCATCAGGGCGAACGGCGTGTCGCTGCCGAACGAGACGCGCTCGGCCCCGAGTGTGCGAATGGCCTCGAGCACGGCAAGCTCGCGCACGGCGCTGCCGATGAGGTGGAGGTTCGGGCACTGGCGGGCGAACTCGATCATCGCGGCTGAGAGGTCGTGGTGCCCGACGCCGCCCATGTGGGCGCACAGGATCGTCAGCTCCGGGTGCATCCGGGCGACCTTCGCGACGCGGAACGGGTGGGTGTGCTCGAAGGCGTCGGCGCCCACGTGGAAGGCCAGCAGCCCCCCCGCGGCTGAGATCTCCTCGATCACCGGCAGGGACAACTCCGGATCGTCGATGAAGAACGAGTTCTGGGCGCCGTTGAGCTTCACGCCGCGGAAGCCGTATTCCTCGATGCACCTCCTGGCCGTCTGCCTGGCCTTCTCGACGCCGAGGTTGGGGTCGGCCCACCCGAAGCCGATGATGCGGTCGCCGTGGGCCTTCGTCGCCTGGTGAACGTATGCGTTCGCCTCGTCGATCTCGCGGCGATACGGCGGGCGAAGCCACGTCACGGCCTTGTCCACGCCCGCCCGGTCCATCCGCCGCAGTAGCTCGTCGGAGGTGATACCCTCGGGGTCGGGAGTGATGTGACAGTCCGCGTCGATGATCATCGCTGTTCCTCGGAGTACACGGCCTGGCGGAGGCCCTTCACGTAGCCGATCGCGAAGAGCCGCCCCACGGACGAGTACATGGGCTTGTCGTTGCTGTCACCCTCCATCGTCGGCACGTGATCGGGCCGGCAGACGCCGTCGTAGCCTATGTCCCGGTACGCCCGCATGCACGCGACCATGTCCGTCCGCCCGTCGTCGTGGAACGTCTCGACGAAGTTATCCGGCGTGCCGCGCACGTCGCGGAAGTGGACGAAGAAGATCTTGCCCTGCTCGCCGAAGTGGCGGATCGCCGCCGGCAGGTCGTCGGTCATGAGCGTGAAGTTGCCCTGGCAGAGGGTGACGCCGTTGACCGGGCTGGGCACCAGGTCGATGAGCCGCTGGAAGCCCTCGACGCTGGCCATGATCCGCGCCACGCCGCGGACCGGCGATAGCGGCGGGTCGTCGGGGTGCATGGCAAGGTTGACGCCCGCCTCCTCGGCCACGGGGACGACGCGCTCGAGGAAGTAGCGGAGGTTCTCCCATAGCCTCTCGGCCGGGACTTCGCCATACTCGGAGAGCGGGGCGTCGCGCAGCAGCTCGTGGTCATAGGCCGTCACCAGCGCGCCGCCGCGCGACGGCGTCGTACGCGAGGTCCGCAGCACGCCCAGCGGCATCCACTCGTAGCACCAGACGGGTATGCCAAGGGCGCCCATGTTGCGGATCAGCTGGCAGGCGACGTCGATCTCCTCGTCGCGCCCGTCCAGCCCCAGCTTCGCCCGGTTCAGCGGCGGGCGGCTCTCGATGACCGCCAGCTTGAAGCCGGAATCCTCGTACGCCTGCCTGGCCCGCAGCAGGGACATGTAGCTCCACGGCTGGGCGTCGGCGCCCGCGCCCTCGCGCGGGTTCAGCCTGATCCCCGCCACCGCGTGGCTGACGCCGCACTGATTCACCATCCTCGACAGGGGCGACGGCCCCGGCCTGAGCACTTCGGCAATCCTGATCATCCTCGTCTCCACTACTCCCACTCGATGCGCTCGGCGATGCCGCCGGCTTTCTACTCCAGGAACGACGCGACTGAATACTCCGGCTCGAAGGCAATCAGGGCCCGCGCCTTGTCTATGCTCACCACCGATTCGGAGCCCTCGACCGGCCGCTTGCGCCCCGTGACGTCGGGGAAGAACAGCTCCAGGATCTTCTCCGTCTCGTGAAGGAGCCAGTTGTGCGAATCGTTGATGAACAGCACGTGGCTGCCTTCGTACTCGGCGGTCAGGCCCTTGGCGATGGCCTGGGCGGAGTCGCGCTCGTCCACGAACGCCCAGAAGTTGAAGCGGTCGTTCGCGTACAGCGCGCAGAGCGGGTCGTCCTTGAATCTCTGGCGGCGGGTGTCCCTATCCTCGGCGCCGGGCTCGAGCGGGCGCCGGCTGCGATACTCCACCGTCTTGGCGCGGGCGGCGGCAAAACGCTCCGTGCGCTGCGCCTCGGGCCTGGCCGCCAGCTCGTCGAGCAGGGCGCGGTCGCGACCCACCCTCGCGCGATGCTTGTCGCTGCCCTGATGCCCATGGGGGTGGACCCACGGCAGGCGCAGCGCGACGCTGCTGACGCCGTCCCGACGCCAGTAGTAATTGCCGACCTCCTCGATGACCTCCTTCGAGAAGGAATACGGGTCGGTGGTGAAGATCGGGTGCTCCTCATCGACGGGGAAATACTGCATCTGCGGCAGGTCAACCAGGCTGAAGAAGCACCCGAAGGCGTTGATGGAGCTTGCCTGGACGATCCGCCTCACGCCCGCCCTCGCGGCCGCCTCGAAGACGTTGAACGTGCCCAGCACGTTCACCCGCATCACCTCGGGCCCGATGTGGCGCATCGGCGAGGCGATCGCCGCGAGGTGGACGACGGCGTCGCAGCCGGCGACCTTCTCGCAGACGTCCTCGAAGCACGTCACGTCGCACGCGGCGTACTCGGCGCCCGGGATCTCCAGGCCCTCTCGCCGCCCGACCACCAGCACGTCCCAGCCGTCGCCAACGAGGCGCTCGACCGCGGCCTTGCCGACGCTGCCCGTTCCTCCGGTAATCACAACTCTCATCTATATGCTCTCCGTGCCTGGGCGTGTGACGCCGTTTGTCATTCGAAGAAGGTCGATCCCTCGCTCAGGTGGGCGCGGGCGACGTCCTCGTTGAGCTCCACCCCCAGCCCGGCCGCGGCGGGCAGCTCGATGTGCCCGTCCCTGATCAGCGGCCCCTCGCCCATCACCAGGTCGTCCCACCACGGCACGCCAAGGGCGTGGAACTCCATCACCGCGAAGTTGCGCATGGAGGCGCACGCGTGGCAGCTCGCCACGGTGCCGACGGGGCTGCACACGTTGTGACCGGCCAGCGGCATGTAGTAGATGTCCGCCAGGTCGGCGATCTTCTTGGCCTCCAGGAGCCCGCCGGCCTTGGGTATGTCCGGCTGGAGCACGTCCACCGCCTGGGTGGTGATCATCCGCCGCAGCCCGTGGCGCGTGTAGTGGTTCTCGCCCGAGCAGATGGGCACGGGCGAGCTGTCGGTGACGCGCTTGAGGGCATCGACGTTGTCCGGCGGCGTGGGGTCCTCCAGCCACATGAGCTTGAGGCCAGCCAGCTCGCGCGCCAGGGTGATGGCGTCGCGGGTGTTGTAGTTCCAGTGGCAGTCCAGCGCCAGATCGACGTCGGGCCCGATCGCCTCCCGCACCGCCCCGGCAAGCCGGACGATCAGGTCGATCTCGCGGTTCGACAGGCGGGCCTGTTGCTTCGCGGCCAACAGCGAAGCCTTCCCGACGCCAACGTGGAACGGGTCCGCGAAGCGCTGGGGGTCGATGCGGTCCACGTCGAACTTGATTGCCCCGAACCCCTTCGCGACGGCGGCGGCGGCCTTTTCCACCCACGACTCGGCCGTCGGCTCATCCCCCTGGCCGCAGTCGGCGTACATGCGGATCCGCTCGCGGTGCTTGCCGCCGAGCAGGTTGTATATCGGCGTGTTGAGCGCCTGTCCCTTCAGGTCCCAGAGCGCCAGCTCGACACCGCTGATGGCCGCCACCACCGTCCCGCCGGTCGAGCCCGCACCCGACATGCCGCGGATCATCTTCTGGTAGAGCCAATCGACGTTGTGGGGGTCCTCGCCGACCAGGAGTCGCTCGAGGTGGCGGGCGACGGTCTCCACGCCGGCGCCCCAGTAGCACTCGCCCAGGCCCACGAGCCCCTCGTCGGTGAGCACGCGGACGAGGATCCACTCGAAGTTGGCCCTTACCGCCGCCGTCTTGACGTGTGTGATCTTCATCCGGCTCTCCGCGCCGCCCGCGGGCGCTTTACAGCAGCGTCTCGCGGCCCTTCTGGGTCTTGTCGGTGTCGGTCTGCTGGTCCCAGTTGAGGTGCTTGAGGTCGTCGGGCGTGTTGGTCTGGCGCCATTCGTGGAAGTCGGCTTCGATGTCGGCCGTCCACTTGGTGTCCATCTGGGCGGAGGTGTACTTGCCCTCCCGCAGCCGCTGGAGGCCGAAGATCTCCCGCAGCCGCGTCCGCTCCGAGTGGACGGCACACTCCTCGGCCAGTTGCGGGGGGATGAACAGTATCCCCGCCGGCGTGCCAAGCACCACGTCGCCGGGCATGCACGCGGCCGGGCCGATCCGGCACGGGACGTTCATGCCCACCATCGTCACATCGCGGATGGGCGTCGGGTCGTTGCCGCGGTAGTAGGTCTGCAGGTTCTCGATGCCCATCACCTGCTGCATGTCGCGGATGCCGCCGTAGATAACCTGCCCGCGCCTGGTTCGCCGGGCGACGGCCGTGCCCAGGTTGCCGCCGGAGAACGTCCCCTCGTACACCTTGTCGAACATGTCCACCACCAGCACGTCGTCCTCGACGAGCGTCTCGATCACCCATGAGTTCATCTCGCCGATCCGCCCCTCCTGCTCGTGCCCGTGGTCCATCAGGCACTTGTGCAGGTCGGGGCGCCTGGGGATGAACACGGCCGTGACCGCCCGGCCCGCCAGGATCATGCCCGGGTGCATGACCTTCCAGTCGCCGACGAACTGGTACTTGTAGCCCTTGCCCCAGAGGACGGCCCAGACCTCTTCCGTGGCGACCTTCACCATCCGGCCGATGATGTCGTCGGGCACGCGTGGCCGGCCGTTGTCGAACCGCTCGCCCTTCCACTCCGGCGTGAGCTGGCTGATGTCCTCGCGGCAGTCGAATTTCATGGCTGGCCTCCGTGTAGCGCTGCCTGCCTGCGTTTCGGTCTCGCGGGCGCCATCTTACACGACCGGCGGCCCGGCGGCACTCTCGGCCGGCGCTGAGCAGGATACTACCCGCCTCCGTGCGATAGTCCACGACATCTTGCCGCCACGGGCAGGCGGGCCCCGAACGCCCTGGCAATGCCGCCGGGCGTCACGCGATAATGGCCCGCGACGGCCTGCGCCGCTGTTTGGCTCCAGGCCGCAGTGCGAAGGGATCCGTGCAACATGCGACGAACGATTGGTTTCGGCGCGGTCTGCCTGATACTGGCGGCCGGTTCAGCGGCGGCGGCGACCGTCGTGATCGACACGAACAGCTTCTTCCGGTGGGACAAGCTTTCCCGCCCGGCCGTGGTGGCCGGCAAATCCCCCGCCGCCGGCAAGCGGCTGGCGATCGACGGCAAGCAGATCGCCTCCTCGGCCGCCGAGGCGCCGCGCGGCCGTCTCCCCGCCGGCTGGAGGACGCCCGATTTCGACGACGCCACCTGGGCCAGGACACGAGCCGCCTGGATGGGCAACCTGGCCTTCACCGGGCTGGACACGGGGCTCGTCGTCCTCCGCGGGAAGTTCGCCGTCTCCGACCCGTCGGCCGTGACGAAGCTGACGCTCTCGCTGCGGTATCGCGGCGGGGT
>CBFCZU010000146.1:0-10930 GCA_965602635.1 uncultured Planctomycetales bacterium
CCCTTGGCCCTGCGTATGGCGACGGAGCCGTCGAGGTCTCCGGCCATGGCGTACTCGACGGCCTTTCGCCCGCACTGTCGGGCCTCGGCGGCGTCCACGGGCGAGGCGCAGCCGGCGAAGCTCCGCTGGAGATACCCGAACGTGTCGGCCCGGACGCGGAGCGACTTGTACTTCCGGCCGAGTTCGGCCTTGACGTAGTCGGCCAGGAAGTCGCCCAGGGCGCCCGAGCCGGAGAGCTGAACGTTACCGTGGCTGTCGCGCTCCAGCTCTATTCCGAGCTTCTCGGCGAGGACCTGCGCGACGGGCTTGCCGCGGCGGTCGGCGATGCCCTCCGAGACGGCGATCTGGCAGCGGCCCAGCCTGGCGAAGATCCGGCCGACGTCCTCGAGGAACCTGGCGGTGCTGAATGGCACCTCGGGCAGGTACACGAGGTGCGGCCCGTCTTTCCGGTCGGTCCGCCCCAGTGCGCTTGCGGCGGTGAGCCAGCCGGCGTGGCGGCCCATGACGACGTTGATCTTGATTCCCGGCAGCGAGGCCGAGTCGCGGTCGTCGCCGACGAAGGCCGAGGCGACGAACCGGGCGGCCGAGCCGTAGCCCGGGCAGTGGTCGGTCACGCACAGGTCGTTGTCGATGGTCTTGGGAATGTGGAAGACCCGCAGCTCGTGCGAGGCGGCGGCGGCCATCTCGTTGACGATCCGCGCCGTGTCGGCCGAGTCGTTCCCGCCGATGTAGAAGAAGTAGCGGACGTCGTTGCGGGCGAAGACCTTGAAGATCCTCTTGCAGTATGCCTCGTCGGGCTTGTCGCGGGTCGAGCCCAGCGCCGACGCCGGCGTGCCGGCCACCCGCTCCAGCAGCCCGCGCCCGAGGCCCTTCAGGTCGATGAAGTCCTCCTGGACGATCCCGCGCACGCCGTGGCGGGCGCCCAGCAGGTGCTTGATGGCCCTGCACTTCGAGACCGCCTCGATCACCCCGACAAGCGACTGGTTGATGACGGCCGTCGGGCCGCCGGACTGCCCGACGACCGCGTTGCCTCTAACTGCCTCACTCATGGCCCGCTGCTCCTCACTCCATGCTGGGAACTATTTCTCGCTCAATGAACGCGGTGTTGCACCGGCCCTTGCGGAAGGCCTGGTGGTTGAGAACGTCCCGGCAGAGCGAGACGGTTGTCTTGGTGGGGTATATGACGAACTCCGACAGCGCCCTCCGCATGGTGTTGACGGCCTCGTCGCGGGTGTGGCGGTGGACGATGAGCTTGCCCAGGAGGCTGTCGTAGGTCGGGGGCACGGCGTAGCCCTGGTAGATGTGGCTGTCCCATCGGACGCCGGGGCCGCCGGGCGCGACGAACGCCTCGATGCGCCCCGGGGAGGGGGCGAAATCCCTGGCGGGGTCCTCGGCGTTGATGCGGCACTCGATGGCGTGCCCGGCGGGGGCGATGTCGCGCTGGCGGAGCGTCAGCGGCTCGCCCGAGGCGATGCGGAGCTGCCACTTGAGCAGGTCCTCGCCGGTGATCATCTCGGTGATGGGGTGCTCGACCTGCACGCGGGTGTTGACCTCGAGGAAGTAGAACTCGTTGGTCTCCTCGTCGAGCATGAACTCGACGGTGCCGGCGTTGAAGTATCCGACCTCCTTTGCGAGCCTGATGGCGGCCCGGCACATCTCCTCGCGGATGTTGCTGTCGAGGTTGAAGGCGGGCGCCTCCTCGATGACCTTCTGGCGGCGGCGCTGGAGGGAGCATTCGCGCTCGAAGAGGTGTACGACGTTGCCCCGCATGTCGCCGAGTATCTGGACCTCGATGTGTCGGAAGTTCTCGACGCACTTTTCCATGTACACGCGGCCGTCCTTGAAGGCGATCTCGGCCTCGTGCTGGGCCTGCTTGAGGCTGGAGCGGAGGGTGGCCTCGTTGTGGACGAAGCGGATGCCTCGCCCCCCCCCGCCGGCGGCGGCCTTTATGGCCACGGGATAGCCGATGCGTTCGGCCACGGCCACGGCGTCCTCGACCGTCTCGACGGCCCCGTCGCTGTCGGGCGCCACCGGCACCCGCGCCGCCCGCGCCAGCCGCTTGGCCTCGATCTTGTCGCCCAGGGTGCGCATGGCCTCGACGCTGGGGCCGACGAACTCGATCTTGCAGCTCCGGCAGACCTCGGCGAAGTGCGGGTTCTCGGACAGGAAGCCGTATCCGGGGTGTATGGCCTGGACGTCGGACAGCTCGGCGGCGGCGATGATCCGGGGGATGTTCAGGTAGCTTTCGGCCGAGGGGCCCGGGCCGATGCAGATGCGGTGCTTTGCCAGGTGCAGCCAGCCGGCGTCGCGGTCGGCCTCGCTGAAGACCGCCACCGTCTCGATCCCCAGCTCCCGGCAGGCGCGGATGATGCGCAGGGCAATCTCGCCGCGGTTTGCCACCAGGATGCGTGAGAACATGGGCGAAGCGCTCCTCGGAAGGTCAGCCGGGCCCGACGCGGAACAGCACCTGGCCGAACTCGACCGGCTCGGCGTTCGTGACACAGATTTCGACGATCTGCCCGGCGCACTCGGCCTTGATTTCGTTCATGACCTTCATGGCCTCGACGACGCAGACGACGTCGTCGGGCCCGACCGTCGAGCCGGCGCTGACGAAGGGGTCGGAATCGGGCCCGGGGGCGGCGTAGAAGGTGCCCACCATGGGGCTCTTGATCTCCACCAGGTCGCGCCCCGGCCCTTCGACGGCGGCCGGGGGCTGGGCCTCGGCCTGCGCGGCCGCGGGCACCGGCGCCGGCGCCGCGCCCATCACCACCTCGCCCGAGGGGCCGCGCCGGAGCTTGATCTTGTTCTCCCCGTCGCTGACGTCCAGCTCGGCCAGGTCGTTCTCGACCATCAAGGCGACCAGCTTACGGATTTCCTCGATGTCCATAGCCGTCCTCTCGATCCGCCCCGGGCCTACCGCAGGGCCATCGCCTTCAAGTCGCGCGGCAGGCTGCTCATTCGCCGCCGCCCGGCGGGGGTGACCAGGACGTCGTCCTCGATCCGCACGCCGCCGACGCCGGGTATGTAAACGCCCGGCTCGACGGTCACGACCATCCCCGCCCGCAGCCGCTGGCGGGTGCCGCGCCCTATCCTGGGGCCTTCGTGGACGTCCAGCCCGATGCCGTGCCCCAGCCCGTGGGCGAAGGCCTTTCCGTAGCCGGCCCGCTCGATCACCGCCCGGGCGGCCGCGTCGGCCGAGCCGCACGCAACGCCCGGGCCCACGGCCCGGATGCCCGCCGCTTGGGCGCGCAACACAACTTCATAAACCTGTGCGATTGGGGACGGGATTCTACCCAGAAAGACCACCCGCGTCAAGTCGCAGCAGTAGCCGTCCACGACCGCCCCCCAGTCGATCAGGACGGCTTCCCCGCGGCGGATTCGGCTCCCGCCCGGCCGGTAGTGCGGCAGTGCGGCGTGAGGGCCGGCCGCGACGATGGTCTCGAAGGCCGCTCCGTCCGCGCCGGCCAGGCGCATGCGGTAATCAAGCTCGGCCGCAACCTCTCGCTCCGTCCGCCCGGCGAAGCCCTTGGCCCCCCCGCCCAGCAGGGCGCTGAAAGCACCCTCCGCCGCGCGCAGCGCCCGACGGATGGCCGACAGCTCGCCGGAATCCTTCACCTCGCGCAGCGACTCGATCTCCCCGCCGAAGGGCTTGGTCCTGGCCGGGGCGATGCCCCTGTCCACGACGGTCTTGAAGGCGACGGTCATGTCGCCGCCCTCGATGCCCAGCCGCCGGACGCGCCGCCCGGCAAGGGCCGAGGCTATCGCGTCGATCATCCGCCCCGAGCGGACCACGGCCTTGAGGCGGGGGCACTCGATGCGGGCCTGCTCGGCGAACCGCCCGTCGGTCAGCAGCCTCGCCCACCGCCGCCCCACCAGCAGGAAGCTGTCCTCGCCGGTGAAGCCGGTGAAGTAGCGGACGCTGCGGCGGTCGGTGAGCAGGGCCGCCCCGACCCCGCGCCGCCGGCACAGCCGCCGCAGGGCCGAAAGTCGCCTGCTCAATGCGCGCCGATCCGTCACGCCGACTCCTTTCGGCCGACAAACCTAGCGGCGCGCCCACGCCGCGGCAAAGGAAATCCACGCGCCGGAGATCGGCCGGGCAGTTTGAACCGCACGGCCCGGCCGTCTAGAATACGGTGAAGGAGACCAGATGCTCGACGAGAGTCCAGAGGATATGTACGCGTCGCTGCCGGACGCGCTCCAGGCCAAGCTGGCCCGCTGCCGGGATATCATTCAGTCCTTCGGGCGCGTGGTGGTGGCCTTCAGCGGCGGGGTTGACAGCACGCTGCTGCTGGCCCTGTCGGCGGAGGCGCTGGGCCCCGACGACGTCCTGGCGGCGGTGGGAGTCTCGGCCTCTCTGCCGGCGAGCGAGCTGGACGACGCCCGCTCCATCGCCGGGCACCTCGGCGTCAGGCTGGTGGAGGTGCCCACCTGCGAGCTGGACGACCCGGACTTCGCCTCCAACCCGCCCGACCGCTGTTTCTACTGCAAGCAGGAGCTGCTGGGCCGCCTGGGCGCGGTGGCCCGGGCCGAGGGCTTCGAGCAGGTGGTCACGGGCGCCAACTTCGACGACCTGGGCGACCTTCGCCCGGGCCTTCTGGCGGGCGAGAAGATGGGTGCGGCCAATCCGCTCATGGAGGCGGCGCTGACCAAGCAGGAGATCCGCGCAGCCGCGGCCGCCAGGAAGCTGCCGAACTGGGACAAGCCCGCCTACGCCTGCCTGGCCAGCCGCATCCCCTACGGCCAGGACGTCACGCCCGAGAGGCTCGCCCGCATCGAGCGCGCCGAGGAGGCCATGCACCAGATGGGCTTCGCCGACTGCCGCGTCCGCGACCACGGCGAGGTCGCCCGGATCGAGGTCGCCCCCGCCGCCATCGCCCAGGCCGTCGAGCTGCGCGGGCGGATCGTCGAGGCGCTCAAGGACGCCGGCTACGCCTACGTCGCCCTCGACCTGGCCGGGTACCGCACCGGCTCGATGAACGAGACGCTGAAGGACGAGCAGCCCGACTGACCGCTGAGGCGATGTTCCCCCGCGGTGTTGCGCCTTTGGGGCCCTATCCCCCGTGTGCTTCGACGCGAGCGACTTACGTCGCTCTTGCCCAGGGCCAGTCTTGAGCGAGGCGCGAAGCGCCGAGTCGAAACCTTTGCGAGAGAACCGTCTCTCGCAAAGGTGCTTATTGCATAGACCCGGAAGGGGTCATGCAATAAGCAGGCTATCCCCCGTGTGCCTCGACGCGGCCGGTCACCACCCGGTTGGTCTTGCGGTTCCAGGTGATGTTGGGGCTCTTGGCGTCGTACAGCCTGCCCTTGGTCTTGTCCTCGTAGTAGATGACGGCGTCCTTGGGCCTCTGGCCGACGAGGTAGCCCCAGATGACGGCCACGTCGGTCTCCCGCTGCCAGAGCATTCGCTGGCAGACGACCTCCTGGCGGCCGTCCTTGAGGTTAACGTCGCCGCGGGCGTCGAAGAGCATCAGCTTGCCGACCCTCGGCCCGGTCGTCCCCTCGGCCGGGCGGGTAATCGCGGAGAGGTCCGGCTTGGCGAAGGTCGCCAGCATGCGGTCGCAGTCAAGGCTGGTGTTGCGCCCGCGCGGCATGTCCTTGATCGCCCGGACGTTCAGCTCCTTGAGCCCGACGATATGCTTGCCGCTGCAGTGGTCCAGGTGCACGTCGCCCCGGAGCTCCACCACGCGCTTGTCCTGGTCCAGGTACATCGACTTGGACCATTGGAAGCGCGACTGCGAGGGGCGTGTCACGGAGTCGACGCCCAGCAGCTCGCCCTCGGGCGCGGGCTTCTTGGCGGGCGCGGGCTTCTTGCCGGGCGGGGTCTTCTCAGGTGGCTCGGGCGGGCGGTAGTCCTCCACCAGCAGCATGCCCGCCTTGGGACACCTAACGGCCTTGACGGCGGCCTCGTAGATCACCTGCCCCGAGCACAGCAGCAGCCGGCGCTCGAGGTAGCCGTCGGCGTCCTTCTGGACCGAGAGCAGCTCAACGTCCTCGTCGTCGCTCTTGTGGGCGATGACCTGGGCGATCTTCCGCTGGCGGAAGCGCTGCGAGCCTTCCTCGGCCGCTGGCTTGGCGGCGGTCTCCTTCTCGGCGGCGAACGTCACGTCCATCTTGCCGCACTTAATCAGGTCCTCAGCCGTGGCCAGCTCGACGCCGCCGGCGACAACGGCCAGTCGCTTGGCGCCGTAGTAATCCAGGCTCTTGGTCCAGATGATGTCCGCCCGGCGGGGCTTGTCCACCTTGTTGCCGCTCAGGTCGGTGTCGGTCCAGAATCGCAGCGTGCCCGGGCCGGTGACCTTCGCCGACTCCGTTTTCTTGCCCAGCTCCTTCTTCCTGCTCAGGAAGATGTTGCCTGCCTTGAGGATGTTGTCCTTCTCGGTGACGACGGCGGGCTTGCCGATCAGCTTGGCGGTCCCGGCGACGCGGTCGGCGATCAGCTTATCGCACTGCGCCACCATCGGGTCGGCCTCGCTGACGCCGGTGACCTTTACTTTGCCGGTCGCCACCATCCGGCGCCCCTGGGGCTTCTCTTCGCCGGTCAGCGGGTCCTTCACCAGGGCGAACTTGACGGTCACCTTTTCGGCCTCGACCGTCACCTCTCCGCCCTCGACTTCCTGATCGACCTGGCGGGCCGAGACGTTGCCCGTGGCGACGGCCTCGAGCGGATAGCTCTTCCCGCCAGGCGAGGTGGCCATCGTGACCCGCAGATTATCGGCCTTTGTGTACTCGCCGGTCACGGCGTCGGCGAGGTGAACCTGCTTGGCCTGCCCCTGGGCATCGAGGAGCTTGATCCTGTTGACCGTGTCGTCGGCGGACTTGGGCTCGTGGAAGCTGGCCTTTAGGCAATGGGCCTGGAGGCTCTTGCCGGGCGGCTGCTTGACGATCACCTTCCCCGTGAAGGTCGCGTTGCAGAGGAAGTCGCGCCGCTCGGTGCCGGCGTCGGTCGTCACCTCCTGCCGGCCTATGGAGGCGAGGACGTGATCGGTCCAGGTGATGGTCACGTCGCCGGCCTCCTCGGCGCCCTCCTCGGCGGCGACGTCGCCTACCCCGAGGATGTCCGACTCGCCGGCGGGCATGGACATCCCCCCCGCCCCGACGAACCGGACCCACTCCTCATCGCGATTGAATCGCACCACCGGGGCCGAGATCCGCTCGCCGGTCGCCATCCGCATCCGCACGGGCTCGCCCTTCCAGCCGAGCAGCTCCCCGCTGTTGCTGAGCGATCTGAACTGGAAGCTGCGGCAGATGGTGGTCGCCTCGCCGTCGCCGAGGTCCAGCTTCCGCCCGCTGGCCTCGACGTCAAACCTGTCGGGGATGTGCTCTTCGGGCTCGCGCACGGGCGTGATGACCAGAGGCCCGGTCCAGGTGACGATCATTGGCTCGGGCGGGGGCTCCGGCTCGGCGGCTGGGGGCCTGGGAGTGCTGGGCTCGCCGGCGGGGCTTCGCGCCGCCACCGGAGGCGACGCCGCGGCGCCGGTGGGCGGCACGGCCCCGGCCGGTCGCTTCTCGGCACGGCGCTTCTCACGCTCGCGGGGATCGGCGTACTCGAAAACCAGCGCCAGCTTCTCCGCCCCGCGGAGGTAACGCTGCCCGGAGGTGACCTCCACGTTATCGGAGAAGACGATGCGGTAGGTGTCCTCGATGATCGGCGGCGGGCCGCCCGGCGCCCCGGTCGGCTCCTCCGCGGGCTCGGCGCCGGCAGGACGAGTGGCCACGCGCCGGGGCCTGGTGGTCGCCGCCCGACTCGCGGTCGGCCTCGTGGCGGTGAACGCCGCCATGACCAGCCCCCGCCCCACCGGGGGAACCCACCCGACCTCCCGCCGCTCCGCCAGGGAGGCGCGCGGGGCGGGCGGCTCGACAGCGGCCCCCGGCTCAGGCGCCTCGGCCGGATCCGCCTCCTCGGTGGCGCCGCCAGGCAGCGACAACTGCTCCATGAACCGGTCCTGACCCTCGCGGATGCACAGGTACTCGCCGCGGACGATCCGCAGCTCCCGCAGCTCGCGCGGGCTGTCGCTCCACGACAGCCGCAGGCCCGTCCCCAGGATGTCAGCCTCCTTGGAGAATACGGCTACCTGCCGGTCGGTCTCGATCATCAGCCGGTCGCGGTCGAAGGTCACCTCGTCGGTGTAGATGCGCACGGCGTCGTCCTGCCGTTCCGCCAGCGGCTCGGGCCCCGGGCGGATGCGGCGGTCCATGACGATCCGCACGTTGCCGGTCAGCTCGCCGTCGCGGACGTCCCGGACGTTGCCGACCTGATTGATCCTGAAGATCCCCCGGCGCGCCCTGATGACCGCCAGCTCGCCGCTCTTGAGGTACCAGTTGACCTGGGGCTCGTCCATGTAGTACCGCCCGCCGCGCTTCTGCATCCCCCGGAACATGTAAACCGCCTGGAGGCGATGCTCCTCGTCGTACTGGCTGAAGGAGCTGGGCGGGATGCTCTCGACTTCGAGCCCGCCGGGAAGCTTGGTCGAGTCGCCCACGGGGCGGCCCACCGGCCGATCGAAGCTCCAGGGGCGCGGGAAGGTGCCCTCGCTGGCGTAGTTATACACCACGAACGCCAGCAGCAGGATGCTGAAGGTTCCCAGCAGCAGGGCTATGCGTTTCTTCATCATGTTCATTTGACGTACCTCTGGAGGATTTGATCCCACAGATCCCCCGCCCGCAGGATGGCCTCGACGGCCTCACGGACGGCGCCCGCCCCGCCGCGGGCAACGGTGACCATCGCGGCCGCGGCGCGGACCTCGGCGACGGCATTGGCCGGGGCAATGGCCAGCCCGCACCGCCGCATCAGCGGAAGGTCCATCAGGTCGTCTCCCATCACCGCCGCCCGGGCCTCGTCCAGGGCCAGCTCTTCCAGCACCCGCAGGTAAACGGGCAGCTTGTCCTTGGCGTCCTGGTGGACGATGGTCACTCCCAGCTCGGCGGCCCGGGCCGTCACCGCCGGGCTGCTCCGCCCGGAGATGATAGCCACGCACTTGCCGACGCGCTGGAAGTATTTTATCCCCGCCCCGTCGGCGGCGTGGAAGCTCTTGAGTTCGCGCCCCTCGCCGTCGATGGCAATCCGCCCGTCGGTCAGCACGCCGTCCACGTCGAGCACCAGCAGCTCGATCCCAGCCGCGGCGACGTTGGAGTCACTCTCGACCATTGGCAAACGCCTTCAGGCCCACCAGGTCCTGCACGTCCAGCAGCCCCACCGGGCGGTCCTGCTCGTCCACCAGCGGCAGTTCGTCGATCCGGTAGCGGTTCAGGATCGCCAGCGCCTCGCTGGCCAGAGAGCCGATCCGGATCCGCTTGGGGTCGCGGTGCATGACCTCGCGCACCGGGCGGTCCAGCAGGGCCTCCACGTCGCCGCCCAGCATCAGCCGGCGGAGGTCCGCGTCGGTGAGGATTCCGGTGAGCCTGCCGTCGCCATCGACCAGCAGCAGGGCGCCGGCGCGGCGCTTTATCTTCTCGGCCTCCAGAAGGGCCTCGCGAACGGTCAGGCGCTCATCCGCAACCGGCAGCGACTCGCCCTTGCGGCAGGTCACGGCCTCTTCGACCTTGAGCAGCGCCCTTCCCAGCGCCCCGGCCGGGTGAAAGGCCTCAAACTCCTCGGGCGAAAACTTCCTCATGCCCATCACCGTCAGCGCCAGGGCATCGCCCAGGGCCAGCATGCAACTGGTCGAGGCGGTGGGCGCCAGCCCCAGCGGGCAGGCCTCTTCCACGTCCCCATAGCACAGGGCGATGTCGGCGAACTCAGCCATCGGCGAGCCGGCCAGGCCGGTGATGACGATGAGCTTGGCCCCGCGGGCCTTTATATGGTTTGCCAACCGCACGATCTCATCGGTCCGGCCGCTGTGGGAAAGTGCGATGACCACGTCGTCGCGGCGGACCCGCCCGAGGTCGCCGTGCAGCGCCTCGACCGGATGCAGGAAGATGCTCATCGTCCCCGTCGAGGCCAGCGTGGCGGAAATCTTGCGGGCGATCAGCCCCGCCTTGCCTATCCCGGTCAGGATAACGGTCCCCCGACAGGCGTAAACCGCCGCGGCGGCGGCGGCGAAGCGCTCGTCGATGCCCTCGGCCAGCGCACCGATGCACTCGGCCTCGGTGGCGATGACCTTGCGAGCCAGTTTCAGGTCCGGGCGGGGTTCGCTCATGCTCAAGCCAGTCGCGACGTTTATCGCATGCCGACCAGATACCCGGTCAGGCCCTCGGAATTCGCGGCGGTTGGTGCGATCCGTCGCAGTTCGCGCATTCCATGCAGGTTCGTGCAGCCCGTGTGGGAGCATTATCCTTGCCCGCCCCGGGCCGGTCAAGTAAAAGGGCGGCCATGACCCCCACCATGCTCTATGGCATCGCCCTGATGGCCATACCCGTGATGCTGAGCCTGACGCTGCACGAGTACGGTCACGCCCGCGTGGCGCTGGCGTTCGGCGACCCCACGGCCACGGCACTGGGGCGAACCTCGCTCAACCCGCTGGTCCACCTCGACCCGCTGGGGGCACTGTGCTTCATCTTCGGCCCGTTCGGCTGGGCCAAGCCCGTGCCCGTAGACTTCACCCGCCTGCGGCCATACCGGGTGGGCGACATCTGCGTCTCCCTGGCCGGGGTGGGGATGAACCTGGGCCTGCTGATACTCGCGACCGTGGCGCTCAACGTCATGGCCCTGGCGGGCGTCACCCTGACAGGCCAGACCGGCCCGGCCTCCGCCCCGCTGGGCATACTCGCCTTCATGCTCAGCTTCCTGATGATCATCAACCTGACGCTGATCATCTTCAACCTGATCCCCCTCTACCCGCTGGACGGGCACCACGTCATCCGCGAGCTGCTGCCGCGGCGAATGCGGGCCGGCTACATGGACTTCCAGCGGCGTCTCGGCGGTCCGCTGCTGCTGGCCATGCTCGTCCTGCCCTGGCTGGTGCGCCGCTTCGGCGGGGCGATGATCAACCCC
>CBFCZU010000147.1:0-10806 GCA_965602635.1 uncultured Planctomycetales bacterium
CCCAGGCGGAAGAAGGAGACGAACGGGTCGTATCGGCAGATGATGTAGGCGCTGCCCGTGGCGGCCAGGAGCACAGCCCCGGCCAGGTACACGTAGGCCAGCAGCCTGAGTGCCTGATCGAACCAGTGGGGCAGGCTCAGCGGGCGGACCACCACCACGTCCTGGATCACGCCCAGCGGGCAGACCGAAGCGCAGAAGGCCCTGCCGAACAGCAGCGTCGCGGCCAGGGGCAGCAGGAAGAAGGCCAGGACCGTCCAGGGGACGGTGAACGTCGGGGCGACGCGCCACAGCTCGCGCAGGGCGAGCGAGACCTTCCGCCCGTCGGGGCCGAAGCCCTCGACCCTGACCGAGCCGACCTCCTCCAGCAACCGGCGGTTGGCGCCGTTCAGCCGAAGGCGGATGCGGAAGCCGCCCACGCCCCGGTGGAGTTGCGCCCCGACGAAGCGGGCGTACTCGCGCTCGAAGGCGGCGGCGACGGCGTCGGCCTCCAGGCCCCTGGCGGCGATCGCGGCGTGGTCGGGCCGGATTGCCGACTCGGTGTCGAAGATGCCCTGGGCGACGTTTTGAATCGCCCCGATGGGGCAGACGCAGCCCTTGCGGATGAAGCCGAAGTACACCAGGCAGCCGATGGCCAGGGCGACGATCCACGCCCGCGATCGCCGCCGCAGGGCCAGGTACGACGCCAGGGCGATGGCCACAACCAGCGCCGCGACCGCGACGTACTCGCCCCAGGCGCCCTCCGGCGGCGGGGTGGCCGTCTGCGGCTCGACGTAGCTGGGGCCAAGCTCGGGCGGCTCGTATCGGTACTCTCCCCGAGCCCCCGCGGCCGAGGCCAGCAATACCACCACAAGAGCGGCGATTTGGGCCGGGCGGGTCATTCCTCGGTCTCGACCCTCTTGAGCAGGTACGGCTGGCTCGCGGGCACCCGCACGAACGCCTCGGACGGGCAGGCGGCGGCAATCGCGCACTCGTTGCAGTTCACGCAGCGGTCGTGACGCACCTGGAGGAACAGCGAGCCGTTGCCGAAGATCTCGCATCCGGCCACGCACTTGGCGCAGCCGATGCACAGGGCCTCGTCGATGCCGTACTCGTAATACGGGTCGCGGAGGAATGTCCGCTCTATGGCGCCGACCGGGCAGAGCTGATACTCGGCCCCCGCGCCGGGGAAGGCGCCGGGCTTTGTCTCGTGATAGCCAAAGCAGAAGTTGCACCGCCCGCACACCGCGTAGGCGTGGACGCACTTGACGGCTGAGGGGCTCTGCACGCAGTACGTGGCGCAGTTTCCGCACTTGACGCACTTGCTCGGGTCGATCTGCCAGACGAGCTCTTCACCGCGTGCGCGGCGGGCGGCGATACCGGCGACGGCCCCCAGGCCGACAAGTCCGGCCGCCTGTATGCCGCCGGCGAGGAAGCTGCGTCGGGTTATCGGCTCGGGCTTCTCGGGCATCTCTATCGCTCCACTCCGGCCTGCCTGGCCGAGAGTGCCTGCGGCAGGCCGCAGTCGCCAATGGCCGGGCAGCCGCGGCAGATGCCGCCGTTGACGCACTCCTGGCCAGAGAGGCGCGAGCCGCCCCTTGCCGTCAGGAGGCCCCCGACGGCCGCCAGGGCAGCCAGGGCAGCGCCTCGCCCCGCCGCCCGGAAAAGCTCGCGGCGGCTATGGCGCGGACCGGACTTCATTTCGTCTCCTTGCGTGTGAAGATTCCCACGTTCCCGCCCGGGTCGAGCACGAGCACGCGCCCGGACGGGTCCACCGCCACGTCCAGGCCGATGGAATGGTAAGGGTTCCCGCACTGCTCGGGCAAGCCGGCAAGCATCTTCGCCGTCGCGACGACGCTCTCCAGCCGCCCGGCGGGCGAGTAGATCTTTATCGTCGGGATGCCCTTCTCGCTGGTGACGACCCGCCCGTCGGGCAAGATGGCCATCTGGGCCGGGTTGCAGCAGCCGGCGAAGCCCGCCACCTCGGTTGAGCTGTGGCCCCAACCCACGCGGAACTCGCCGGTGAAGGTGTAGGTCTCCACGCGGCGCTCGCCGGTGTTGGCCACCGCCAGCAGCCCGTCGGGCGTTATGGCCACGTCGAAGTATGGGCTGGGTATGGTGAACGTCCCGGCCGCCCCTTCTGCGTCCTTGGGGACGACCCGCCCCAGCAGTTTGCCCGACGTGTCGTAACGATGCACCACGCGCAGCCCGTAGTCGGCCGCGAATACGTCGGCGGCGCCAACGGCGATGCAGGTTATCTGCGACTTCCCGCCCAGCGGCGACCAGTGCGCCCATGTCCGCTCCGCGGTGTCCCAGACGTCCACCCGGTCGCCCACGGCGACGTAGATCGTCCCGTCGCCGGCGACGGCCAGGCACCGCGGCGGGCGGGAGAGATGGATCTCCGACAGTTCTTTTCCGGTGGCGTCGAATATGCGAACGGCCTTGTCGCCCGCCACGTATATCCGCCCGTCCGGCCCGGCGGCGATGCCCCGGGCGGACTTCAAGCCGGTAACGATCCTGGCGGCGCGGGCGTGGCTGATGAGTTCCGGCTTGATCTTCCGCACGCCCTCCAGATCGTAGGCGAACCGCTCCCCCAGCCCGCTGCCGGAGCGCCCGGTGGGGTCCATGCGGATCACGACGATCACGCCCACGCCCACGGCCGCCACAACGGCCAGGCCGACGAGAACGGCTAGTATCGAGCTTTTCGAGAATGCTCTCACGCCTCACCTCGACGCGTGCATCGCGCCGGACTCCATTAGACTAAATCACGCCGCGCCCGATCAAGCTCGCCGCCCTCACTTGGCCCGCACGTCCAGGCACAGCAGCGTATCGAAGTCTCGCAGCAGCAGCAGCCCGCCGGCGATGGCCATCGGGCCCCAGGAGTGCTCGCCGGCGACCTGCGCCCGGGCAAGCTGTCGGTATCCGGCGGGGGTCGCCTCGGCCAGGACAAGCAGCCCGTCGTGGCCCAGGACGAAGAGCATGCCGTCGGCTATCAGGTACGGCCCGTAGCCCTTGCCGAACCGTTGCTGGTCGCCGCTGTGCCAGATGACCTTGCCACCCGGGTCGAGGCATGCGAGCTTTCCGGCAGGGTCCACGCCGTAGATGTGCCCGCCGAAGAGGACGGGCGTGTGCTGCTCAGAGCCGAAGTCGCGGTGCTTGAGACGATACATCTGCCTGGCGGTGAACTTCCCGCCCGCCTGCGTCAGCTCCAGCATCAAACTGCCGGCGCGGTAGCCGCCGCTGAGGAAGACCTTCGCCCCCTCCATCGGCACGGGGCTTGACACGTTGACCGGGTCGATCCGCCAGGAGGTGTCCTCCCAGAGGAGCTCACCGGTGGCCGCGTCCACCCCCACCACGCCGCCGGAGGCGCAGTAAACGTACATCTTCCGCCCGTCGACGGTCATGGGTGCGATCGACGAGTGGGTCATCTTCCAGCGGCGGGGGTTGGGCGTCTCCCAGAGGACCCGCCCGCTGTCGCAGTCAACGGCGATCATCAGCGCCGCGCCGCCGGGGGCGATGATCGCCCGGCCGGCGTCGATCAGCGGGCACTGCCCGGCGTACCACTCGGGCACGGTCGCGCCGTAGCGGGCCACCAGGTCCATCCCCCAGCGATACTCGCCGCTGTCGGCGTCCAGGCACATCACGTGGCAGGACGGGCCGAGGGTGACGACGTACTTGTCGGTCACGGCCGGGGATGTCCGCGAGTAGCCGTGCTGCGTCTTGATGGGGTTGGAGTACCAGCGGCGGTAGATTTCGTTGCCGTCGGCCAGCGACAGGCAGCGGAGTGCGTCGGCCTTCCTGGCGACGTCGTAGTCCAGCAGGTACACCCTGCCCCGATGGACGACCGGCCCGCCGTAGCCTCGCCCGACCTTCAGCGACCAGACGACCTCCGGCCCGCCGGCCGGCCAGCTCCGCGCCAGGGGCACCTCCTCGTGGCTTACGCCGTCGCGGTTTATCCCGCGGAAGCTCGGCCAGCTCCCCGCCAGCCCCGCCGCCGGCACGGCGTCGCCCTTGACCAGGATTCCCGGCAGTGGCACCGACGGCACCGACGAGGGGCCCGACTCGGTCGGCGAGGAGGGCTCTTCGCCGAGCACCGGCGTCAGGGAGGTCTCCGGGCCGCGGGGGCGCCACTCGCCCGCAGGCGCGGCCGTGAACCACGCCACCAGCAGGGCTGCGCCGACAGCGGCCAGGAAAGCGGGGATCGTTCTGGGCAACACCCGGATCGTCTTCCTATTCGTTCCTCAGGGCCGCAAGCAGTGGCCCTCGTGTCGCCCATATCGTAGCAAGGAAGGTCCACACAACGCCACCGATTCCGACCGCCGCCAATGTCGCCGCCAGCGAGGCGTAGGGCACCTTTGCCCCGGGCGAGGCCAGGGCCGGCGCAACGGCGACGGCGGCCGCCACCACGCCGCAGGCCAATCCCAGGACCACCAGCATCAGGTGCTCGGCCAGGACGATCCGCCTGACCGCCCGGCGGGAGAACCCCACCGCCCGCAGCAGCGCCAGCTCGCCGCGGCGCTCCATGACGTTCCGCCCCACCACCACGGCCAGGGCGGCGCTGCCCAGCAGCATCCCCAGGGCCCCGAGGATCTGGAAGATGGACAGGTAGGTGTTCTGCACGGTGCTCAGCTCGGCCAGTCGCTGCGCGGCGGCGGTCAGCTCCAGCCCGTGATCGCCCATCGCCGCCGACATGGCCTCGACGACGGCGGCCGACCCGCCGGCGGGGACGTCGATCAGGAAGCTGCGGTAGCCGCTGGCGGATGGGAAGCGCCTGACGAACTGCTCCTCCGAGATCACCAGCCCGCCCTGGAGGATGGAGTCGGCGATCATCCCGACCAGGCGGACCTTGAACTCCCGCCCCTGCTCGTCGGTGTAGCTGAGCGTCCGGCCGAGCTTGGTGCCCAGGGCCCAGCGGATGGTCGGCACGTCGCCGATGGCCGGGACCGCGCCGTCGGGGAAGCTGGTCTCCAGCAGCCGCCACGGGCCCCCCGCCGGCGGCGGGTGCAGCGTCTTGACGAACCTGAAGGCGCCGCGCCTGGCCAGCTCTTCCGGGGCGACGCCCAGCAGCCTCGGCCGCTGGGGGCGGTTCATGTTCAGGCAACTGGCGTCGTCTCCGCCGCGGAGGCGGAGCTGGACGAACTCGACGCCGCTAAGGGCCGGGCGGTCCAACCCGAGCGCTTCGCGCCCGGCCGGGGAGTTCATGTCGTGATACACGGCCACGGCCGATTCTCCCAGCAGGGCGAAGCCGCCGGTTCCCGAGTCGCGGCGCTCGGCGTGGCGTTGGGGGTCGCGCCGGTTGGCGCCGACGGCGACGACGAGGAAGCTGCCGCAGGCCAGCAGTGCGATGGTCGCCAGCGACCGCCCGGGGCGCCTGCCTCCCGCGCGGAAGCCCACGGCGGCCAGGGACATTCGCCCCGCGCGCCCTCGGGCGAGCCGGCCAAGCAACGCTCGGCAGGCGGCGATGCCGCCGGTCAGCAGCAGGGCGCCGGAGGCGAAGAACGACCAGGTGGGCGGCGTGTCGGTGCCCGCCGCCAGGCCGGCGATGAGCGCCCCCGCCGCGCCCGCCGCCGCCACCAGCGCAACGATCAGCGGAGCCTTGCGCCGCCTCGGCAGCGGCCCGGGCGCGCCGACCGCCCCGCCCGAGGCCAGCAGCTCCCGCGCCGGCCGGGCCAGGTAACGCCGCAGCGTCACCCACATCGCCGCCAGGGCGATCAGGATTCCGACGGCAAAGCCCAGGGCAACGCTGGACGCCCGGGCGTGGAAGTGCAGCGCGGCCGTCTCCGCCGCCGCGCCGCTCCAGACCGTCCGCAGCCCGCCAAGCAGCGCCAGTGTGTATCCCATGCCGCCGACGGAACCGAGTGCGGCCCCGACCACCGCCAGCACGGCGCCCTCGGCCAGCAGCAGCCGACCCACGCGCCGCGGCAGGAAGCCCAGGGCGAGCAGCGTGCCGATCTCCTCGCTTCGCTGCTCGGCGCCGAAGACGAACAGCAGCCAAGTCAGCACGCCCGCGGCCGCGATCAGGAACATGCTCAGGGCGAGAAACAGGTGCCCGAAATTCTGGCCTTGCGACCCGGCCTCCAGTGCGAGCTTCCGCACCGGCTGGAAGTAGAGCCCGACGGCCGCCGGGTCGAGCCGGAGGCGGATCGCCTCTTCCAGCTCCGCCAGCCTGCGCCGCGGCAGCGGGAAGCGGACGGCCGTCAGCTCGCCGAAGCGGTTGGCCCACATCCGCCGCCCCGCCGCCAGCGTCACGAACGCCTTGGGCGTGCCGCGGTGCCGCTCCCAATAGGCCTCGTCCTTGGGGCGAATCCGCTCCAGATCGATGGGGATGCCCGGCTCCCAGTTGCGGCAGCTTGTCCTCTCGGCCTCGGCCAGGCCGGGGAAGGCGGGCATCAGCTCCCTCTCCTCGGTCGATTCCTTGATCTTGACGACCTTCCGCACGCGGAAGCGGTCGGACCTTTCGGCAAGCGTCCGCATCGGCCCCAGGACGTAGTAGCTGAGCGTCAGCTCGTCGCCGGCCTTGGCCTGGAGGTCCTCGGCCAGCCAGTCGTTGATGATTATCCCGCCGTCGTTCAGCCGCTCCGGCGGCGGGGTCGAAGGCTTGTCCGCGCCGATGGCCCCCGTGGCCGCAACGAAGGAGTACGGCGTGGCGCGCCGCCCGAGGCGTATGGCGTTGACGAAATACGTCAGCACGCCGAAGGGGGGATGGCCGCACCGCTCCGCCGCCTCGACGGCCGGGCGATCGAGGAAGATCCGCCCGCTCCGCAGCTCCAGCGGGCCGCCGTCGGACAGGGCGCGGACCTCCAGCTCGGCATCGGCGAGCTTCCACACCCGCCGCAGGGCCTCATCCGCCGCCTGGGGCGTCAGCTCCGCCCTCCCGCCGGCCAGAAGAAGGTTGGCCTTGCCCTCGAGCTGCGCCTGCCGCTGAAGCAGCGACAGCGGCACGAACGCGCTGGCCGGAGGGATCTGGTCGGCCCGGAGGCTGAACCGCCCGAAGTCGCCGTCGGCCGCGACTGCCCGGATGCGCAGCGTCAGGGCGGTGGAGGCGTCCTTGGCCACCGACAGCGGCGCGTCGCGCGGCAGCAGGCTCGGCCTCTCGAAGCGGAGCTGAATGCTCTCGCCCGCCTTGACGCCCAGTAGGCCCGCCAGCCGCTCGTTGACGATGACCTCGCCCGCGCCCTTGCCGAAGCTCAGACTGCTGCCGCCGAGCGTCCAGAACCGGTCCGTCACGCCCAGGACCTGCACGTTGTTGACCCGCGCCGCCCCGGCCTCGAGCTTGGCCGAGCCGCGCAGTGCCAGGACCGGCGCGACTTCGGCGTCGAGCCCCTCGGCCAGGTCATTGGCCAGGGCGTCGCGGAAGAATCGATCCCCGCCGTCGAGGGCCAGCTCGACGCTCCCCAGCCTGGCCAGGGCCATCGCCCGGAGGCTGGCGCGGACCGAATCGCCCGCAACCATCGCCCCGACCAGCACGGCGGTGGCGACGGCCGATCCGGCAAGCACGCCCAGGTGCGTCCGCCAGTAATGGCTCAGCCCCCGGCGGATGAGTGTCCATGAGTTCATGGGGAACTTTCCAGCAGCGCCCCGCCGCGGAGTTCGAGCTTGCGGCCCATGTGCCTTGCCAGCTCGGCCGAGTGCGTCACGACGATGAGCGTCACATTATCCTGCCCGTTGAGTTCGGCCAGCAGGCGTGCGAGCTTCTCGGCCGATTCGCGGTCCAGGCTGCCGGTCGGCTCATCGGCGAGCAGCAGCTTGGGGGCGTTGATCAGCGCCCGGACGACGGCGACGCGCTGCCTCTCCCCGCCCGACAGCTCCGCCGGGCGATAGCTGAGCCGCTCGCCCAGCCCCACGCGCTGAAGCAGCTCGCGGGCGCGGGCGACGGCCTGCTCGTCGGCCCCGGCGGCCGGAAGCGCCGGCAGCAGCACGTTCTCCAGCGCGGTGCACTGAGCCAGAAGGTGATGCAGTTGGAAGACGAAGCCGAGCTGGCGATTCCGGACCTCGGCAAGCTCCGCCTCGCCCAGGTCGGTCAGCTCCCGCCCGTCCAGCCGGGCGCTGCCGCCGGTTGGCCTGTCCAGGCCACCGATGATGTTCAGCAGCGTGCTCTTGCCGCAGCCGCTGGGGCCGACCACGGCCAGCGACTCGCCCGCGGCGACTTCGAGGCAGAGGTCCTTGAGGATCCACGGCCCCTCGGCGCCGGCGGGGGTCTCGTATCGCTTGGAGACGTTCTCGAGTTGGACCAGTGCCGCCATGTCGAGACTCACTTTCGCTTACCTGTGGTTTCGCGGCAGACTTCGGCGAGCTGCTCGGCCATGCGGGCGGCGGTGAAGTTCTCCAGCACCGCCCGGCGTCCGTCGCGGGAGAGCTTCGCCGCCAGATCGGCGCCGCCGAGAACCTTCGCCAGGGCCTCGGCGAGTGAACCGGCGTCGTTCGGGCGGAACAGCAGCCCCCCGCCGGTTGCGCCCAGCAACTCGGGAAAGACGCAGCAGTCCGGCTGGACGACCGGCACGCCAGCGGCCAGGGCCTCGAGCACGTACAGCCCGCCCGCCTCGCCGCCGCGCTCGGGCACCGACAGCACCGAAAGGCCCCGCAGGAACTCCTGCCTGGCCTGCTGGTCGAAGGCCTCGATGAACTCCACGTCGCCGCTGTGCCCGGTGTCGGCGATCCTCCGCCGCAGTGCGGCGAGGAACGGCCTGTCGGCGCGGGTCATGCCCCCGGCCACACGCAGGGTCAAATCGCCGAAGGCGCCGCCCTTGAGCGCGATGAAAGCCTCCACGAGCAGGTCCAGCCCCTTGAACGCGCAGGCGCGGGAGAGGAACCCGACGGCCGGCGGGCGGGGCGGCGCGTCGGCGGGCTCCCAGGCCGGCGGCTCGACGCCCTGGTACACGACCTTGACTGCCTCATCGCCCAGGCCCAGGCGCTGCCGCATCACGCCGGCGTAGTATTCGCTCACGGCGACGAAGGCGTCAACGTCGCCCGCCCGCTCGGCCAGCACCGTCCAGGCCTCCGTCCGCAGCGGCTCGGGCAGGGCGTCGAGGAAGCCGTCCTCGTCCTGCAACAGGCAGATCACCGGCGCCGACGCCCGGCGGCGGATCTGCCTCGCCAGCCCCGCCAGCAGGGCGTTGGAGAGGATCACCGCGTCAGGCGGATGCGAGGCAAGGAACGCGACCAGGCGCTCCAGCTCCTTGGCCTGGCGTCCCTGCTCGCCGCGGAGCATGGACAGGATGGTCTCGGCCTGGGCGGCCGCGCTGGTCATGCCGTCGGCGCGGCGCGCCACCCAGCGCAGCAGGCTGGGCGAGTCGAACAGCCTGTCCAGCCAGCGCGGGGTGCGGCGGAACAGGCGGAACTTCTGCTGGAGATAGACGTTGATGCCGCCGTAGAAGATTCCCGCCTCGCCGGCGGCCTCGCGCCGCCACGGCAGCGGCAGGTACATCGGCAGCATCATGACGTCGTGGCCGGCCTGGCGCATGGCGGCGCCGGCGGCAACGTCGCGCAGGCAGTTCTCGCAATAGAAGCCCTCGCCCGAGCCGGGGGTGAGCTGGACGATTCTCATTTCTCACCGCCGTTGCCCGGGGCCGTGGTCGGCTTCGGCCGAAGCTCGATCGTCGCCGGTCGGGCCGGCGCCTTCTTGGCCGAGCCGAAGGCGTAGAGGTAGCCGTTGTCGCTGCCGATGACGATCATGCCGGAGGCGACGGCCGGCGAGGCGGTGACGGAATCGCCGGTGTCGTACTCCCAGAGCTTCTTGCCGGAGATCAGGTCCACGACGTACACGCGCCCGTCGGACGAGCCGAACACGACTTTCCCGCCGCAGATCACCGGCGAGCTGTCCACCTCGCCGCGGGTGCGGAAGGTCCACAGCGGCTTCCCGTCGGCGCGGTTGATGCAGTGCAGCCGCTTGTCGCGCGAGCCGACGAGCACGCGAACCGCGCCCACGGCCGGGGAACTGAAGAACGACTCCTCGCGATCGGCGTAGGCCCACACGACCTCGCCGCTGGCCACGTCCACGCACAGCAGCTCGTTACCGTAGTGGCCCACATAGGCATGCCGGCCGGCCAGCGCCGGCGACGCGGCGATGTAGGAGCCGGCGTCGATGCTGTCCAGTTCCTTGCCCGTCGTCAGCGACAGCACGTACAGCTTCGCGTCGCAGCCGCCGAAGACCACCCGCCCGTCCCCGATGGCCGGAGCGCCGTTGACGTAGCTTTCGGTCTCGAACGTCCAGACCTTCTTGCCGGTGATCGCGTTCACGCAGTGGACGAAGTTGTCGTAGCTGCCGAAGAGGATCACCGTGTCCTTGGTGCCTTTGCTGCCGGGCCAGGGGGCCCAGTTGGCCCCGCCGAGGATGCGGTCGCCGGCCTTGTAACTCCACCTCTGCCGGCCGCGGAGGGGCTCCAAGGAGTAGAACCTCCCCGAGGCCGTGCCGAAGTACACCACGCCGTCCCACACCAGCGGCGACGCCTCGATGCTGTCGTCGGCCTTGAACTCCCAGAGCTTCTTTCCGGTCCGCCGGTCCAGGCAGTACAGGTACCCGTCGTCGGAGCCGAAGTAGACCTTGGAGCTGGCCGTGAGGGCAGCCGAGCTCTTGATCGCGTCGCCCGCTCGGGCTCGCCAGAGCAGCGTCAGGTCGTCCGGCAGCGTCCCGCGGGCCGAGCCCGACAGCGTGGGGTTGCCCCGGAACATCGGCCAGGCGTTTACGCGGGCTAGGGTCGGAGCTGCAGGCGGCCGGGTGGGTCGGCTGGTCGGGTCGGCCGGTGCGGTCGAGGCCTGGGCGGCCCAGGCGGCCACTTCCGGCGCGGAAGGCGCCGGCCGCGTGGTGGGGCGCTTCGATCCACACGCATGAAA
>CBFCZU010000148.1:0-10722 GCA_965602635.1 uncultured Planctomycetales bacterium
AACTTTCCGTTTCGTTCCGTTTCGTTCCGGAGTTTTCCGTCCCGATCCATCGGGATTCCGTTTCGTTCCGTTCTGTTCCGCCCCTTTCCGCTGGGTTCCGCCCGGAGGCCGGTCAGAGGGCCAGGCCGATCAGGGCGGCGATGTTGCCCGCCAGGACCTGCCGGCGCTGCTCGTCGGTGAGGTCGAGGGCCTGAACCCTGGCCAGCTCGACGCCGCAATGAACGCCCGGGCCGTCAGAGCCGAAGATCATCTTGTGGCACAGCCCCTCGGCCACGGCCATCTCCAGCGACTCGTGATCGATGACGGTCGAGGTGTCGAAGTACACGTTCGGGTAGCGCCTCGCCAGCCACATGGTCATCACCCGCACGGGCGTGTCGATGCAGCAGAACTTGCCCATGTGGGCGATGATGATCGGCACGTCGCCGTAGCTCTCGGCCACGTATCGCAGGCCGTAAACCTCCCCCTTCACGTCCACCAGCAGCGGCTTGCGGTGCCGGGCCATGACCTCCATGATCTCGCGGTTGGGGTGCCCGTGCAGCTTGAGCCCGACCAGGCCGAGCTCGCCGAAGGCCTCGGCCAGCAGCGGCTCGACCCGCCCGGCGTCCTGCTTCTGGCTGACCTTGGCGAAGCCATGCAGCCTGTCCGGGTGGCCTCTGACGATCTCGGCCGTCTCGCGGTTGTGCCGCTCGAAGTTCGACTGGCCGATGGGCAGGACGACCGCCTGGTCGATGCCGGCCTCGTCCATCCGCCGCAGCGAGGTTTCGATGTCCTCGAACGTGTCGTACGAGTGTTGCAGCGCGTCGGAGTAGCCCGCGTGGATGTGGGCGTCGATGATCATCGCTTCTTGCCTCCGGCCACGCGCGATCCCGCGCCCGCGGGGTCAGCGCTTGGCGGCGTAAGCGGCGCTGGTCTTGATCTTGAGAATGTCCTGCCAGAGCCGGTCGCCCTCGCCGGCGGGGTAGTCCTCGCCGTCGCGGAGCTTGATCCGCAGCTTCTTGGGAGGCTTGCCTTTGAAAAGCTCTTTCTCCCCGGCCACGACCGTCACCGGCTTGCCCATGTCCACGAGCTTGCCGCTGAGATCCATCACCAGCTCGGCGATCTGGTCGCTGGCGTCGATCTCGATGCGGTTGCCGTCCTTGACGCGGACCTCGAAGGTTCCCTCCATGCCGCCGGCGTTCTTCGTCAGCTTGGCGTTGACCCAGAACGCCCGCGAGTAGCGCGCGTGCTCGACGATGTGGCTGACGGTTTTCGGATAGGGGTTCATCACGTGCTTGTCGAAGAACTTGGTCAGCACGGTGACGTCCTGGCGGAAGGGCAGCGTGGGCGAGTGCCCGCCCTTGTACGTCCGCCACTCGACGGGGCAGCCGGCCTGCTGCATGTACTTGTGGATGATCCTGCCCGTGGCCAGGAACGAGTCGCCGTCGCCGTGCAGCAGCAGCGTGGGGACGTTCTTGAGGTATCGGACGTAGGGCGTCTGGTCGCGCCCGCTGCCGCTCTTCCGCAGGTCGTTGCAGACCGGCGCGATGGCGGCGAACCAGTGCGGGTGCCGCCAGGCCATGATCAGGTCCGTTCGCCCGCCGTAGGAGAAGCCCGTCGCGTAGATCCGGCACGGGTCGATGTTGTACTCGCGGGCGACGGCCTTGAGGTAGGTGCGCGTCTTGTTCTCGACGTACGTCAGCCCGGTGGGGTAGCCGGCCTGGACGCAGCGCATGACGAAGTACGGCGTCTTGGTCCTCATCTGGTTCATGTCCGGGTCGTCCTGGTAGGAGATCACCAGTGGCCAGGACTTCCGCGGGTCGTAGGCCCGCGGGACGATCAGGTCGAAGTGGCCCATGACGTTGGTTCGCTCGATCCAGCAGGTCCGTGTCTGCCACCTGCCGGCCGAGGCCGCGGCGGGGTCCTTGCCGGCCGCCAGCGAGCCCAGGGCATACTTCATGTCGTTGTCGATCCGGCCCATGCACGAGGCGGGCTTGAAGTGATCTCGCCGGTAGCGCTTCTTGTTGCGGTTGTACTCGAGGTACAGGGGCTCGAGCTTGCGCCGCAGCAGCGGGAGGTTGGCCTTGACCAGCGGGCTGTCGGCGTCGAGCTTGGCGAGCTGCGCCTCGTAGTCGGCGATGGCCTGCTTGATCTTCTTGTCCACCTCGGTCTTGGGCTCGGCCTGGAGCTTCTCGGCCAGTTCCTTCGGCGGCCAGGGCTCGGGGGGCGAGTTCGAGGCCGACCCGCACGAGAAGATGGCGGCCGCGGCAACGATCAAGGCCAGCGCGGCGCCTGCGTACCTTTTACTCATCGCGTCTGTCTCCTTAAGGCCTGGCTCAGCGGCCGTGTCTGTTGCCCGTGGCCGGGCGCGGGCGGTCGTGCCGTGGTTGTACGCGCCGGGAGGGCATCTGGCAAGCTCGATCCCCCTGGCGCCGGCTCGCTATGGTTCGAGCCCGACGAACAGCCTGCTGTCCAGGTCGGTCAGGGGATCGACTTCGCCGATGGCCGCGGCGCTGGCGAATACGAACCCCGGGTGGTCCGAGCGCATCGCCCGGGCCAGGGCGGTGAAGGCCTTGGGGGCATGTTCCCTCCTTGCCTCAAGCCCCCCGCTGGCGATCATCAAGGCCATCTCCCCGAGACCTCTCCGCGCCCCGACGCACCGCGTGTAGTACTCGTCGCCCGTCAGCCCGTCGGCCAGCGAGTGCGGGACGAACACAATGCGGTGGTGCAAGTCGGCGACCCTTGCCGCCGCCAGGAGGGTCCTGAGTTGCCGGATGTTGCCGCGGGCGTGGGTGCGGACGGCCTGGAGCTGCGGGCCCAGGGCCTCGTTGTCGAAGTCGGTCCGCGAGGCGATCCGCTCGGCGGCCAGCTCCTCGTAGGCCTCGCACTCGTCGAGATCGTCGCCGTCGGGCAGGTCGGGCAGGTCGGCGCCCGTCTTGGGGAACGGGCTCAGCGACGCGCCCGACGCCCGGGCGACCTCCAAGCCGCGGGCCATCAGCGCCTCCATCGTCTCGAGCGTCTTCTCCGGGCCCGCCTGCTCGAGCAGCGTCCGCATGGCCTTCATCAGCGTAGGCCGGGTGACAAAGCCCTCGGGGGCCTCCACGTCCACGCCCGCGATCTCGCGGATCTCGGCCAGTCCCTTGGGCGTCCCGGACAACTCGGCCAGGCCCCAGACGCCTTCCATGGCGGGCGCCATCCAGTCGAGCAGGCGTGCCTCTCGGTGCAGGTGATCGGCCAGGGTGAGCTTGGCGCCGGCTTCGTCTTGCCCTGCGGGGGTTATCGGAATGAAGGCCGCCGCCTGGTCGCCGTCGAAATCGGCGTTCATCGGGCGGCAGGCCAGCAACGGGATGCGGATGACGCGCCCGGGGATGCGCACCGGACGGAACGCCAGACTGGCGGTCGGCGACAGCACCGGCGCCGCGTCCATGACCAACAGTGACGGCGCGCGGTGCAGGATCACCCATGACCCGGCCATGGTTTCGTCCAGCGCCTCGGCCGCCCGGGTGGTGCGGGCCTGAACATCCTTCTCGCCGCCGAGGCGCCGGGCCACCAGTGGGCCAAAGAGCGTCCAGGCGATCTCATCCGGCAGCCCGAGCTGGTCGTGCCGCATTTCCGGCCCGGGCGCGATGACCGTTCGGCCGCTGAAGAGCACGCGATTGCCGAAGTGCAGGTGCTCCCAGCCGAGGAGGGCGTCGAAGGACTCTCCGACGGCCTGCTGGAGCCGGGCGCGGGCGGCATCGCTGAGGCTGGCCGGGCCCTTGCCGGCGAGGAGGCGGTGCATCTTCTCGTTGGCTTGCAGCAGGCGGGGGTCGTCAGTCAGTTCGGCACAGCGTCCGATCTCGTCGATCTCCCGGCCGGACAGCCAGGGGTGCTGGACCGGGCAGGCGAGCTTGAGAGACTCGCCCTTGGGCGGGGCGAGGCGGAAGCGGAGCTTCTGGTCCTTCAGTTCGGCCTGGATGCCCGCGACCCTCAGCCGGCGGACGAGGTCGGCGAACTTCGGGGCGGGCGGCTCGGCCTCGGGGACCGTCCCTGCGGCGACCTGATCGGCAAGAGTCTCCGCCTCCGGCCGGTCTACCGAGCGCAGGTTGAACGTCTCGGCAATGGTCGCGAAGGCGCCCAGGTTGCGCATGGCGTAGTACTCAAACTCCCCCTGGCGGTTGCAGCGCTGCGTGCCCACCGAGGCGTGGATCTTGTCCGCCGCCAGGTGGTGCGTCTTGCCCCAGTACACCCACCCGACCGTGCTGGGCCGGGACAGCCGCTTGCCCCCGTGGCCATCGGTGAGGGTGACCATGCCGGATTCGTCCATCCCTGCCTCGCGCAGGCGGCGGCGGAACTCGTCGGCGTCAGGGGCGCCGAACGGCGCGACGATCATGGGCTCCCCGGTCGCGCGGGCGATACGGCCGGCGACCGCCTCGCGGATCTGCCCGAAGTTCAGCCGGGTGTGACAACCCATGAAGCTGAAGAGCAGCTCCGCGGGCGTGCCGTCGGGCAGGTGCGGCATCTCGTCGTCGGGCAAAATCCGCGACACGACGCCCTTGGTGCCGTGGCGGTTGGAGAGCTTGTCGCCGGGCTCGAGCGCGTGCGGGAAGTCCAGCCGGGCCGCGGCCGATTCGCTGACGACAATGCCGTCTTCAAAGGTGTCGCCGCCCCACGAGATGAAGGCGGTCAGCAGGTTCCGCCCGCACCAGAAATCCGGCTCGTCGGGCTCGTTGCCGGTGTGGATCAGGGCCGGCTCCGGCTCGGGCGGGACGACCCACTGGCGCATCATGTTGGCCCCCATCAGGGCGCGGTTCGGGTCGTCGTGCTCGAGGAAGGGAATCATCGACGCGGTCAGGCTCAGCGCCGCCGGCGGCGAGTCGTCGGTCACGATGAGCTTGCCGTCGCGGATCTCGGCGCCGCGGGCGACGAAGAGGATCCGGCCGACGTTGGTGCCTTCGGGCGTCATGACGGGACAGACCCGGCCGAGCTGCCCCGGCGCGACGATCTTCTGCTGGCCGGGGCGTACAGCCACGACGAACCGGCGCAGGTGCTCGGTCTCCCTGAGCCAGTTCCCCTGCTCCAGCGGCTGGACTGTGTCCCAGCCCGGGGGTCCGGACCCGATGGACAGGAATTCGCCGAACAGCTCGTCCAGTGGCAGCCAGGTACGGGCGGTGGCCTCGTCCAGCTTCATGTCCGCCGGCGCCTGACCCAGACGTTCGCCGATGAAGTCGTAGAGCTGTTCGCCGACGCACTTGATCTCGGCGGCGTCGAGTTCCTCGCACGAAGCGAGGGGCACGACTACGCATTCCCGGCCATCGATTTCGAAAAGGCCGTGGTCGTCGCAGGCGGGGACTTCGAACGTCAGGGTCAGCGGCGACTCGGCGTCGAGGGCGACGGCGATCCTGTAGCGGCCTTCACCGGCAGGCTCGGCGGCATAGTCGGCCAGCGGCAGCCGCTCGGCGAGCAATTGCGGCAGGCGCTCGTTGAGGAGGCGGTCGTAGGATTCCCTGTGCCAGCGGGCGACGTTCTGCATGTGGGTCTCTCCTGGTTCTCAGTCCGCCTCGCCGAGCTCGCGGGCGATGCGGCGGATGGCGTAGTGTAGCCTGCTCTTGACGGTGCCTTCGGGGATGCCCAGCCTCTCGGCGACGTCGGCAATGCTCATGTCCTCTTCGTGCACCATCCTCATGACGGCCCGCTTGGCCTCCGGCAGGGCGTCGACCGAGCGGCGGAGCCTTTCGAGTGCCTCGGACCGCTCCAGCAGTTCTGCCGGGTCGAGGGCCGACTCGTCGGCCAGCCGGCCGGAAGTCTGGTCGTCCTCATTGTCCGGCTCGGCCGCCGGCAGCGCCCTGACCGGCCGGCGGCGGGCCGACCGCAGGTGATTCAACGCAACGTTCGTGGCGATCCGCAGCAGCCAACCCGCGACACTTCCCTCGCCTGACCACTGAGCAGCGTGGGTCCACAGCCGCAGGAATACCTCCTGCAGAAGATCCTCGGCGGCGCTGTCGTCGCGGACGATGGTGACCAGTCGCCGGCGGACGCCCGACCGGTGGCGGCCCAGCAAGGCGTCGAAGGCGGAGGCGTCGCCCCGCACCAGAAGCCGCATCAGGTTCTCGTCGGACAGTTCGTTCACCCGCCTCTATCCGCAATGACACCGCCCGGGGCAGGGAGGTTCACCGCTCGGAGGAAAAAGGCTCTCGTTGAGACTAGCTCAGGCGAAACGGCGTCTCGCCCGGCCGGAGCCCCACGGGGGGGCTGTCGGGAGAAGTTGCTCGTCGGTCAGGTCGTTGTCCGCAGCGGCGGAACTCCAGCAGGGGTTGTACGCGCCGGGAGGGCATCTGGCAAGCGCTGCCTCGGCGCGAGGCGGCAGACGCGTCGCGGCGGCGGGGCGGGCATGGTGCTGCCAAAATGGCGCCCGCCGGACGCCCGAGCACGCGCCCGTGGCCCCGAACTTGTCGGGGCTCCGCGTAAACGCTGTCTGCAAACGGAAGTGTGGCGCACGACTTCTTTGGTACGCGTATTGCTTGGTGTAAGTTCGGAGCAGTTGACAGCAAGGAAAGGAGAGCCCAAATGGCTATATTCAGATGGGGATCAGGCTTCGATCCGTTCGCCGGGTTCCGTCAGCTTCAGCGCGAGCTGGAACGTCTGGCCAGGCCCTGGGCACGGCTCGGCCGGCGGGTCGGCGGTGGCGCATATCCGCCCGTGAACGTTTACACCTCGCCCACGGAGGTTCTCGTCCAGTGCGAGGTTCCCGGCCTGGAGAGAGAGGACCTCGACGTGAACATTGCCGGCGAGACGCTGACCATCAAGGGCGTCAACCGCCCGGTGGAAGGCGAGGAGTCGATGAAGTTCATCCAGCGTGAGCGCGGCCACGGGGAGTTCACCCGCACCATCGTGCTTCCCGACGCCGTGGAGGCCGAGAAGATCGAGGCAAGCCTTCGCGACGGCATCCTGACGGTTCGCCTGCCGAAGGCGGCCGGGGCCGAGGCCAGGCAGATCGAGATAGAGGCCTAGCGCCGCAAGGAGGATCGATCATGGCAGAGCACAAGACAGTCAAGGTCAAGCCCGCCCGCCGCGGGGCCGAGGAAATCGCCGAAGATACCTTCAGCCCGCTGGTGGACATCCACGAAACCGACGAAGAGCTGGTGCTGGTCGCGGAAGTGCCCGGCGTTGAGAAGGACGACATCTCCGTCCAGGTGGACAAGGGCGTGCTGACCCTCGAGGCCGAGGCCAGGTTCGACGTGCCCGGCGAGGACTACGCCCAGACGTACGTGTCGTTCCAGCCGGGGCAGTTCTTCCGGGCCTTCGCCCTGAGCGACGAGATCGACCGTGAGAAGATATCGGCTTCGGTCTCCAACGGGGTGCTGACGGTCCGCCTTCCCAAGGCCGCCAGCGTCAAGAGCCGCAAGATCGACATCCAGGTGTGCGACTGACTTACTGCCGGCCGCACGCGGCACACGGACAGGGGCCGGTGCTCCCGCCGCCGCAGATCGCCTGGCGGCAGAGGTGCCGGCTCTTGTATCATCAACGCCCATGGCGAAGAAGGCTTCAGCCACCGGCGGGGGGGGCAAAGGCAAGGGCAAGGGCAAGGGCTCGCGTCCGCGGATCAGCAACCGCCGCGCCCGGTTCGAGTTTCAGATCCTCGAGAAGGTCGAGTGCGGCATGGAGCTTCTGGGCACGGAGGTCAAGAGCCTGCGCGCCGGCAATGCCAGCCTGGACGGCGCCTACGCCCGGATCACCAACGGCGAGGTGTTCCTGTGCAGCGCCAACATCGCCCTCTACCCCCAGGCGGCGGAGGGCATGCAGCACGACCCGCTGCGCGACCGGAAGCTGTTGCTTCGCCGTCGGCAGATCGCCAAGCTGGAGGTGCACGTCTCTCAGAAGGGGCGCACGCTGGTGCCGCTGTCGATGTACTTCAGCCGGGGCTGGGCGAAGTGCGAGCTGGGGGCCGCCGTCGGCAAGCGGCAGTACGACAAGCGCCGGGCCATTCGGGATCGCCAGCAGGCCCGCGACGTAGCCCGCGAACTCCGCCGGCGGTAGGGGGCGACGCGTGGCGGCGATCAGCTCCCGGGCGGGGCCCTGCCGTTGTCGGGCAGTTGCGTCTCTTCGTTTTTGCCGGCGACGTTCAAGGCGCGGTAGAAGCACCACCCCAGCCCGCAGATGATCACCAGCAGCACGGCAAAGAGGATGACATACGCCGTGCCCGACAGCGCTCCGTCATATCTGACGTCAGCCAGCATTTTCCGACTCCCGCTCGACGGCGGCCTTGAGCTTCGACCGTCCCACGAAGGCGATTATCACGGCGAGGACCGGCAGCATCAGCACAATCGCCGCCCCGAGGATGTTGTGCCAGACGGCCCGACCGTTCTTGACGAACATGAACTTGTCGCCCTCTCCGCCCTCGCCGGTCAGGTCGTAGTAGAGCGTCCAGACCATGATAACCGCCAGGATGATCGGGATGACGAGCTTGATGTTCCATTCCCACCATTTGCCGATCTTCCAGTCGCTGCGCTCGTTGGCGTGGGCGCGGAGGCGCTTGAGGTCGAAGATCCATCCCAGGGCGATGCATTCGATCAGCCCGATGGCCAGCACGCCGAAGTAGCTGTTGACGTAGTGGTCGATGGTGCTCAGCCAGGGCTCGCCGCTGCGGGTGCAGAATATCAGCCCCACCAGGAAGCCGCAGACGCAGATGACGGGCAAGACCTTGCCCCGCGACCATCGGGTCTTGTCCACGATGCTGGCCAGCCCCGCCTCCAGCATCGAAAAGGCCGAGTCTATCCCCAGCAGGATCAGCGCCAGGAAGAATATGACGGCGAAGAAGTTCGCCCAGGGCAGCAGCCTCAAGGCGGTGGGATAGGTCATGAAGGCCAGCCCGCCGCCCGCGCCGATGACCTTGTCCGGGGTCGCGTTCACCCGGGCCAGGTCGAGCTTGCCGCCCTTGACGCCCGCCTGCAGCCCGGTCAACTGCGCCGGCGTCAGGCCGAACCTGGCGGCGTTCTGCTCGTTGACCTTCATCTCCTTCAGCTTCTCGGCGGTAAGCCCCGCTTCCACCTCGCGGTCGATCGCCGCCTGAATGGCGGGAAGCTGCGAGGCATCCACGCTCATTAGCTTGGCATTGGCCGCGGTCGTCTGCAATGCCAGGAAGCCCACCACGCTGAATACGGCCAGGCCCGCCACGAAGCTCGTCCCCAAGTCGGCCAGCCCCACGATCAAGGCGTTGTTGTTGATGTCGCTCTTGCGGTGCAGGAAGCTCGCGTAGGTGATCATCACCCCGAAGGCCAGCGTCATCGAAAAGAAGACCTGCCCAAAGGCGGTCTGCCAGACCCTTGGCCTGGCGAGCAGCTCCCAGCGGGGTTCGAGGTAGTACTCAAGCCCGCTGACGGCCCCCTCCAGCGTGAGCCCGCGGATCACCAGGATGAGCAGCATCAGCCAGGGCAGGGGCACGGTCCAGAGGACGATCTTGCTGACGAACCTGACGCCGCGGAAGACGCACAGGTACATCCCCAGCCAGGTCACGGCCAGGGCGGCGACGATGTGCCAGCGAATGGCCCCCAACGGCCAGTGCTTGCCGCTGTAGCCGAGGTGGTCGCTCAGGAAGAACTTCGTTGCGTCCTCGCCCCAGGAGAGGTCGAAGCTGTATCCGAGGTAATTGACCGCCCAGGCGAGTACGACGCTGTAGTAGCAGATGATCACCAGCGACATGCAGATGGGCCACCACCCCAGCCATCGCCAGCTCGGCCTGAGGTGCCCGTATGCCTCGGGCGCCGCCCGCTGGGTGAAGTGCCCCAGCGAGAACTCCAGGATCAGCATGGGCACGCCGACGATGACCATGGCGATGGCGTAGGGGATGAGGAAGGCTCCGCCGCCGTTGCTGTAGGCCTCGTACGGGAACCGCCAGAGGTTGCCCAGCCCAACGGCCGAGCCTATGGCCGCCAGCACGAAACCAGGTCGGGAGCCCCAGTTCTCACGCTGCTCTTCGAGAAGTTCGGCCATGTGCAAATCCTTGCGCGACGGGCCGACCGGAGAAGTGAACGTCGGCCTTCCTGGCCGCCGAAATTATGCCCAACGCCCGGCACGTGGCAAGAAAAACCTCGCTGTCGCCGGGGGCGCGTCCCGACTGAAGAGATTGTGGCCCTGGACCAGCCCCACCCGGTCGGCGCGCACCGGCCGCCACTAGGAGGCCGGCGAGAGCAATTCCCTGTTGGCGCGCCCAAGGGCGCCCCAGGCAGGGCCGGTGGGGTGGTCCTACTTCACAAGCTTCTCGATTTCCTGGAATTCCGCGTAGGCCTCTTCGATGGCCTCGCCGACACCCTCCATCGTCGCCCCGGGCATCAGCTTGGTGGTGCCGAAGCGTATGTCCACCATGGCGTCCATGTCGGCCTTGAACTTCTTGGCCAGCTTCTTCAACCTGGGCAAGACCTCGTCCCGGTTCGATTTGCTGTACGTCCTCTCCATGGCGCCCACAAGGTCATCGAAGTCCTTCTTGAGGATGACGCCCAAGTAGATGTTGGGCGGCGTCTCCGTCGCAAAGTTCTTGCGAACAGCCACCCAGCGCTTGCCGATCTTCTCCATGGCGTAGTCATACTTGCTCATCTCTTTCTTCGCGTCACTGCAGCCCGCCAGGCCCGCCACGAGCAACAACGGCAGCAAAGTGATCATCCGTAGCCGCATAGCTGTCCTGCCTTTCCTTGATGAGGTCATTTGTCCAATTGCGTCATGGGGATTACGCGGTCGACGTTCCCCCACAGCATTTCGTTGAAGTGGCTGTAG
>CBFCZU010000149.1:0-10656 GCA_965602635.1 uncultured Planctomycetales bacterium
GCGAGCCTTACGAGGACCTGGCCCACGCGTACATAGTCTGCACGGGCGACGTGGCTTACACGGGCCGGGTGGCCCGCGCCCAGTGGTGGAACGTTGTGGGCGTAGTTGACGTGCCTCCGCCGGGCGACGCGAACCGCGACGACTACGTTGACGGTTTGGACTACGTCGTGTGGTCGAACAACTACCTTCAGACAGACGTGGGCTGGGAGGGCGCGGACTTCAACGGTGACGGGATAGCTGACGGTTTGGACTACGTCCTGTGGTCCAACTTCTACAACCCCCAGCCGGGTGGGATGGTGCCCGAACCCACGTGCCTTCTGCTCCTGGCCGTTGGAGGGCTGGCTTCATTACGGCGCGGGCGGCGGAGATGAGATTGGCGAACCTCTGACACGCCAACGCGGGCGGCCCCAGATCGAGTGCCTCACCGGGCCGCTGGCACGTCGCGCAGGTGAGTATTCCCGCCCGGCAAGGGCGCCTCGGGCAATCCTGCCGGCCGGCAAGTCCCGGTCCGGAATCCGCATAAACCCGGCTCCCATGGCCAGTAGCGGCGTCCCGGCAGGCAGGGCGGCCGGCACCGCGTCAGCAGAGACCCCACAGGCGCCCTGGCAGATTCCAATGATTGTCGATTACTCGATGGATTGTGTCTTGACAGAAAAGCAAACGGATGTAGAATGTACGATGTTCAAGGTTGCTGTGCAGCTCTGGATTCCTTACATGGAGCGGGAAAGCTAAACCAGTGAGGGGCAGGAGCGGAGGGAGAATCCGGCGGCGGCGCCGCTGGAAAGCTCCGGTCGCTCCTTCGAACCTGCCTTAGGCCGTCCTGGCCGAGTTCCAACCGATAGAGCAGTACTGTCGATTGTTGGGCAAACTGTGCATCCGGGAGGCGCGTGGTTCCGACGTTCTGATGGAAGAGAGGGATCTCTTCCCGGCTGTGCCTGCCTGTGTCGCCCGACCCTGGAGCGGCCGGGCGCTGCGGGCCGGTCAGCGGCGTCCTCCATTTCATGGAACAACGAGGGAAGACGTGGAGAAAAGGAGAACCCGCATGAGGAGGGTGGCATTAATGCTAGCGGCTGCGGCGGCGCTGGCCTTCTGCGGCACGGCGCTGGCCGGTCTGGACCCCAGCAACGCCTACACCGACGGCGGCACGACCTGGGTGGGCACCACGAATATGGCCAAGGGCCAGCTGGAGGCGGATGTTGATTGGGTTGTCAACGCCCCGGTGCTCATGAACGGCCAGATGCAGTTCGAGTACCTCTACCAGGTCAAGTCCCTGGACAGCTTGCCGGTAATCCTGTTGACGGTGAACCTGTTGCCCGGCAACGCCGTGGACGAGGTCTTGGGCTGCGGGTCGTTCCTGACCCAGGCGGGCGACATTGCCCCGAGCGGCGCGTTCTTGTCGGGATCGCCGCCGAGCGGCGCCAACTGGAACTTCGACGGCCTGGTGGCGGGCGACGACAGCTATGCCCTGAACTACTGGAGCATCAACGAGCCCCGCAATAGCTCCGGGCTCATCCAGAACGGAGGGCTGTATGCCGACGGCGCCCTGCCGTGCCCGGTTCCAGAGCCGGCTAGCTTGAGCCTGTTGGCCGTCGGCCTGCTGGCACTGGTTCGCAGGCGTAGGCGATAACTGGCAGCACACGTGGCGCCGCGGAGGCAGGGGAAACTGCCCTCGCTGGGGCAGACGGTAGCCTCCGGCCCACGTTTGGTGAATCTGCTGAAGCGCCGGGCGGAGCCTGACGCGGAAAGAGAGGACTGCGGTGACTCATTGGCCTGGCCACGCGCCCCGAGGCGCGCGGGCCGGGCCTACAACGGAGGAGAGGCGATGACCAGATACGCGACTGTCGTTATTGCCGGGCTGCTGCTTGCCGTCGGCACCGCCGCCGGAGGCGTTCTCCTGAACGAGGGGATGCCCGCATGGCGGGGGACCGAGACATACGACCCCGGTAACATGTTCCCCGGCGCCACAAGCTGGTGGACGGCCGACGTCGATCACACCGTTTACGAGCCGGGCACTTTCTCATTCTCGGTGGATCCGGGGCACAGGCCGAAGGGTAGCCACTACGTTTACGCCTATCAGATCGTGGACGTTTCCAGCACTTACGGCGGCTACGTGACGCAGTTGAGCGTCGGGCTCAACATGGACGGCGGCGCAACGGAGTGCGTCTGGTACGTCCAGAGCGACCCCGGCGACGTTGACCCGAGTACCTGCGACCTTGCCCCGTTCACGGCCCGCTGGACCTACAGCCCCGAGTTTGCGGTGGGGCAGGTCAGCTCGGTGATGTACTTCAGCAGCCCGTACGCGCCGTGGGACGACACCAGCACGGTCAGCGGCTACATGGGGGCGGACACGCAGTACGTGCCCAGCCCGTATATTCCCGAGCCCTCCTCCGCACTGGTGTTGATTCTGGGCATTTGTGCGCTGCTTCGACGGCGCTCAGCACAAGTCAGGCGGCGCCGGCACGGGGTGTAGGCCCTCTCCCGGCTCCGTGCTTCGGAGGGCTCGTGCTGCGTAGCGGTGCTACTTCGCAGAGCAGGACAAGCCGACCACGCTGGGGCTGCTGGCGCTGGGCATCTGTGCGCTGCTTCGACGGCGCTCAGCACAAGTCAGGCGGCGGCGGCAGAGGGCCTGAGCCCGCTCCGCGACCTTGCTCCGGCGGGGGACAGACTCGCAGCCGGCTTACGCTCACGGCTTCAGACGGCCGGCGCGGACGGCGGAGAGCACGCTGCTGCGGCTATCCTCGTGCTTCCACCGCAGGAACCGCCACCAGGTTTTCATGTCATCCGGCGGCGCGAGCTGCTCGCGGATCTGCTCGTCGCTGCTCCCCTCGGCGCAGCCGCGGGCGGCGCCCTCGATGAGCCAGTTGAAGTACTCCACCCATCGCCTCAACTCGGCCGTGGTGCACACCGGGCCGTGCCCCGGGATGACCGTGGCCGCGTCGAACTCGATCAGCCGGTTGTGGGTCTCCCGCAGCAGCTCGGCCGTCTGGTCGCTGACGTCCGACAGGGGGATCAGCCCCCAGCCGAAGATGTCGCCCACGAGCAGCGCCTTGTCGTCGGGCACCCACACCACGCAGTCGTGTGCGGTGTGGCAGCCGGGCATGGGCAGCATCTGCACCCGCCGCCGCGGGCCCTCGAACCACCGCCCCTCGGGCGGGACGGGGTTGATCCGCTGGTTGACGATCTCGGCCCCGAAGGTCCGCTCAAAGGCCGCGTTCAAGGCCGTGTGGTCGCCGTGAGGGTGCGTGTTCAGAACGTACTTCACGGGCTTCTCGCCGAGAGTCGAGCGGATCGCCTCGAACACCTCGGCCTCGAGCTGCGGCTGCTCGAGGGCGTCAACGACCAGGGCACAGTCGCCCAGGTCGATCCAGGCGGTGACGTCCACCTCCTCCCGCACGTAGAATCCCTCGGCCACCTTGACGAGCTTGGGCCAGTCGGCAGGGTCGTCTGACATGGTGTTCTCCTTCTGCTGGGCGTTACGCCAATAGGGTAGCGTCGCCCGCCCGGCCGGCGCCAAGAACAAATTCACCGCCCGGGGACGAGCGATTCGATGGCCGAGACGACGCGGGGCTTGAGCGCGTCGGCGTCGAAGCCCGCCGGCGGGGCGGGGGTTCGCGCTTGCCCGTCGCCCCGGGGCGGGGGAGAATCGTCGGCGGCGGGCGGCGGCGCCCGCGGCTAGGAGTTGATCCGGAAAATGTCCAAAGGTCCAGGGAGACCGCAATGAGCCACCTATCATCTCGCCGGCGATTGATTCGACGCTTCCTGGCGGCCTTGCTGCTGGCAGGCCTGGCGCCGGCGGCCGGGCCAGGGCAGGCGTGTGCGGCCGAGCGGTCGAAGATCGTCGAAGTCAAGGTCCGCAACCTCTCCGACCGGGCGCTGAAAAACGTGCCTGTCACCTTCGCCCAGGTGTTCAGGAAGGGCGACCTGCCGCGGTCAACGGGAGTCTACTGTAACATCGGCGACGCCCAGGCGCAGAGCGAGGTCAAGCGGCGGTACACCGACGGCTCGGCACGGCTGGCGATCCTGTCCATCGTCCTCCCGGAGCTGGCGGCGGGGGGCAGCAAGACGCTCGTCACGCGGGCCGGTCCCGCCGCACCACCCGGCACTCGGCCGTCGGCGGTGGCGCTGGAGGACCTGCTCAAGACCGACTTCGACGCGGTCGTGACGCTGACGTTTCCCGACGGGGCGATCCGCTCGGTCAGCGCCCGCAAGATGCTCACCGCCGCCGGCGGCAAGGCCACGACCTGGCTGCACAACCACGTTGCCTCCGAGTGGCTGGTCTCGGGCCCGCCGGTGGGCGAGGACGGCGAGGCCGACGCCGACCTGAACGTGCAGTTCCACGTGCGGGCCTACGGCGGCTGTAAGCGGGTGCGCGTGTCGGTCGTGGTGGAGAACTGCTGGGACCACTGGGCGGGCAACATCCGCTACGACGCCCGGGTGACCGTCGGCGGCAAGGAGGTTTTCGCCGCCAAGGCGGTTGACCATCGCCGCCTGTCGCGCTGGCGGAAGGTGTTCTGGTGGGGCGGGCAGCGGCCGCCGGTGCACGTCGCCCACGACCTCAAGTACATCTGCTCGACCGGCGCCCTGCCGAATTACGACACGACGCTCCGGCCGCCGAAGCGCCGCTCAGAAAGGGGCCTCCGGCCGGGGTCGGGCCCGAGATGGCGGATCATGGGCAGGGGGCCGCTGACGGCCTACATGCCCACGACCGGCGGGAGGCCCGAGATCGCGCCGTACCCCGCATGGACCGTCCGCGCACTGCTCACCCGCGAGCCGAAGGAAATGGAGCTGGTGCTTGCCGCCGGCGACCTGGCGGGCTCCTGGCCGATACACGTCCGCAGCAAGAAGACCGGCCGCGTGCTGACGATCGACGAGCGGCCCACCTTCTGGCTGGACTACCGCGGCCCGGACAAGCCCACCTGGAAACCCGACCGGACCGAGCCCGCCGACCCGAAACGCTCGCGCCTCACCCCCGACAGGGCGCATCAGCCCTCGCTGGCGTACGTGCCCTACCTGCTCACCGGCGATTTCTACTACCTCGAGGAGGCCTACTTCTGGGGAACGTATTGCCTGCTCACCTCCTGGCCGCATCCGCGCAAGAACGCCAGGGGCATCATCGCCGGGCAGGTGCGCGGCAACGCGTGGTCGCTGCGGAACATCGCCGACGCCGAGTTCATCGCCTGCGACGGCGACCCGGAGGCCAGGCACTTCGCCGAGAAGGTCGGCAACAACCTCGCCGACATGACGCGTCGGATGTACGGCCCGCCGGAGTACAACAAGATCGGCGCGTGGGGCATCCGCACGACGACGTCCGCCCGCATTCAGAAGCCGGCGAACCCCAAGTGGATGATCCTCGCGGCGTGGGAGAATGACTACCTGATATGGAGCCTGCACCACCTGTTCGAGCTGGGCCACGACGGCGCCGCCCGGCCGAGGGACTTCATGCTCCGGCTGCGGGTCGGCGCGCTGACCAACGCGCCGGACTTCGACCCCCTGATGGCCGCTCCGTACCGCTTCGCCGCCGGCGAGCAGGGCCCGGACAAGAAGGTGACCTTCTACGAGGACTGGAAGAAGCTCGGCGCGGAGAACGCCAAGCTGAGCAAGCCGCGAATGGGCAACTACGGCAACGGCTACGCCTACTCGGCCCGGGCGGCTGCGGTCTGCGGCGTGGACGGCGGCTTCCCCAAGGCGGCAGAGGCGCTGAAGGTCATCGAAGGCCTGCTGCCGGGCAACCGCAAGGTGATGGCCGGCGGGCTCTACTGGGCGATCGTCCCCCGCGGGCCGGCGGCCGGCGGCGGCGCGAAATGAATCGGCGAGCATCGGCGGAGAACCTGCCATGGAATCGAAGCTGCCCACGCGCGAAGAGGCGTTGAGCCTGCTGACGGAGTACAACTCCTCCGACGCCCTGATCAAGCACGCCCTGGCCGTGGAGGCGGCCATGCGGCACATCGCCCGCAAGCGCGGCCAGGACGAGGACGAGTGGGGCCTGGTCGGGCTCATCCACGACCTCGACTACGAGCGGTTCCCCGACGAGCACTGCCGCAAGACCGGCGAGATCCTCACCGAGCGCGGCTGGCCGGAGCGCCTCGTCCGTGCGGCCGTGAGCCACGGGTGGGGGATATGCTCCGACGTCGAGCCGGCCAGCGACCTGGAGAAGACGCTGTACGCCATCGACGAGCTGACCGGCCTGGTGGCGGCGGCGGCGCTGGTCCGCCCCAGCCGAAGCGTCCTGGACCTGACGGCCAAGAGCGTGCGGAAGAAGTGGAAGGACCGGCGCTTCGCCGCCGGCGTCGATCGCGAGATCATTGAGAAGGGCGCCGCCATGCTCGGCGTTGAGCTGGCCGAGCTGATCACCGACGTCATCGCGGGCATGCGCGAGGCCGCCGAGGAGATCGGCCTGAAGGGCATCCCGCCCGATTTCTGAGGGCACGGGGGGGCGCTCTGACATGGCGGTTCTTATGCGGATCCGCCTAAACGCTGTTCGGCTGAGAAAGACCGTATGGATCGACAGTCGATAGTTCTCCGGGCCGCCAAACCTACGTTCGATGAAGGTCTGGCATTTGCCCGCTACCTCGACGAAGCAGCTGAAGGTTTCTTTCGTTTTATGCTCGGCCGCCGCGCTGGGCACATAATAGCCACGGCATTCGCCCAGCCCGACCACGACCTCTCCTACCAGAATGTAACCTTCGCAGAGCGCGACAAGGTCATCGTGGGAATGGTCTCAGGCTACACCGCCGAGCAGCATCGGCGTTCCTCACGCCAGCCCCTGAAGCAGGCTGCGGGGAGGTGCAATTTGCGCATGAGGATCGTACTGATACTGTTCGCTCCACTCATGCGGATTATCGACTCAATTGCCGATGGCGACTTCTACCTGCAGGCCATCGCCGTTGACAGGGAACTTCGCGGCGATGGCGTCGGCTCCGTCTTGATGGACCGTTTTGAAGAGCGGGCTCGCGCAGGCGGATCGACTCGACTATCCCTCGACGTCTCAGCCAAGAATGAGGGTGCTCGTCGATTTTATGAGCGCCGCGGGATGGCCGTCACGTCGCAGTGGCCTAAGCGCTTGCCCATACCGGGTTTGAGGTTCTATCGAATGACGAAGACACTCTGAGCCCTCAACGTTCCTGCATCAGCTTTTCAGTCCACGAATTACACGAATTACACGAATTGCACGAAGACGGCTGTCGCTTTGAGATAGGTATTGTGTCCCCCGAACTCTTCCCCCGAACTCGAACGCATCGGAGGCAAGGCCAGCCCGTTGTGTAGGAGCAATGCGTTGTCTGTCCGGCTACCTGCGCCTGCGGAGGATCATGGCCAGGCCGCCCAGGGCCAGCAGGCCGAGCGTCGCCGGCTCGGGGACCACGCTGATCTGACCGGTCGTGAGCAGGTACGGGTAATCCCACTCGAGCCCCAGGCCCAATTCGGGCAACTGGACCAGATCGAACCTGCTGTAGGGGGCCAGGCCGCCATGGTCCAGGATGTCAAACGTGTCCCCGAATTGCGGGGCAAAGATTCCACTGCCCGGGTCGCAAAGCACCACGCTCAGCGTGCCGGCCAGGTCGGCCCTGCCGGTGATCACCAGTACGTCATATTCATCGCCGCGCAGCCGGCCGCACAGCTCGATCTCCAGCACTCCGTCCTGCGTCTGCGTGTAGTGGCCCTGGATCAGTAATAATCCCGGCGAGCTTCCCGGGGCGACGGTGCCGCCGTTGAGGACATCGGCGTCGACGCTTCCTCCGCCCCCGGTGAGCGTCCCGGCGCCATAGATCGTCACCCCTCCGCTGACGACAAGCAGCGCGGAATCTTTGACGGTCACGGTGCCCGTTCCCTCGCTGCCGGAGGGATAGCCGCCGATGTACAGTCTCTCGCAGACGAAGCTCCCGTCCGCGACGGTCAACGTGCCGCTGGCGCCGGGGCCGGCGTAGGCTCCGACGTTCACGGTGGTGGCGGAGACCTTCCCGCCGCCGGAAACGGTCATCGTGCCGGTGCCGTAGCGTCCGACGTTCAGCCAGCCAGCCTCCAGCTCCGTCTCTGTCCCGTCCACCGTCACCTCACCCGAACTGCCCAGCTCGTGGGCGATGGAGGTGTATCCGGCGGTCACGCGCCCTCCGCCGAGTACCTCCAGCTTCCCGGTGCCGAGCAGGCCGACACGCAGGTCATCATTGATTTTCCACCAGGTGAGGCGCGGCGGGCTTCCGGTGCCGTCGACGGTCACTGTGCCGTTGCCCGTCTTTTCGCCCCCCAGGTAGGCGACGTTGGGCGCCGCCCAGCCGCTATACAACCAGCCCCCGCTCCGGATGGTAACGGTCCCGGTGCCGGCCTTGCCCACGCCCATGCTGTTCTCAACCGCGAGCCACGACCAGTCGGTCAGTATGATCTCTCCTATCGAGCCCTCCTCTTTGCCGACATATACCCAGCCCGCAATGACGTCCCCGGCGTCCTCGATGGTCAGCTTGCCATGGCCTGCGTCTCCCACGTACAGTCCCTTCTTGGTTTCCCAGGACCAGACAGAAGAACCCGAGGGACCGCGGACGGTCGCCTCGCTGACCGGGCTTCCCGCCCACCTCCCTATGCAGGCCTCTTCGTACGTTTTCAGCTTGCCGTTCGGGGTGATCGTCAGGCTGCCGGTGCCGAGGTATAGTGCTCCAATTGACTCAGGCTCGTCCAGGGTCACATCCGCGCCCCAGCCGGCATCATAGATGTAGACGGCTGTGCGATAGGACGGCCAGGCGTCCCAGTTCCACTGCGAGCCCATCCAGTCGCCGCTGGTCCGGCCGATCCACTTCGCTCGCGGCAGTGGAAGATTCGCCACGTCCAGCCGCCGCACGTTTCCGCTGTGGCAGACCCACAGGCCGCCCCGGAAGAAGGACAGGTCCTCCGCGTGGGGGCAGGAGTCGTAGCTCAGGTCCGAGGCCGCGGGGTGCCGAAGAGTCGTCGGGGCATCCTCCTCGGAGAAGCTCGAGAGATTGTAGACATCGATGTAGCCCTCGTTGACCCATGTGGTCTGTGGGTAGCAGCCGAGTCCCTCCCCGTGGGACAAGTACATCTTGTCGCCGTAGATCTCGATGCCGTTGACCGCTTTCGTGTGCACCTTGTAGACGTTGTCTTTCACCAGCGTGACGTAGCGCCTATCCCCGGAAGCGTCCATGTCCTGGCCCGTGATCTCGTACCGGTAGATCGAGGTTTCGTCTTCGTCGGTGTCGTACTCCACGGCGAAGAGATACCCGTACTCGTTGCAGCCGCCATTGCCGCCGTGCGGGTGCCAGTCCACTCCGCCAAACCACTGCATCGGGTTGGTGTCGGTCGACGAGTTGTAGTAGAGAAAAGACTCCAGCTCGAAGTACTCGAAACCGTAGTCGTAGAGCTGGAGCCCGACGTATCTGTCATCGGGATCGTTCGCGGCGCCGCCGAAGGTGTCCACGGTGGCACAGACCCACCACGGGCTGGCGGTTATGCCGCCGATGTGCTCCCACTTCGCAGTCGTGTCATCATAACCGACGTATGTGCTGGGACTGGGATGGACATCGCTGCGGGAGACCAGCGTCGTCGGATCAGTGTTGATCCAGTACTTGGACAGCTCCCAGTTGGCGGAGCTGGAGAGGTACATGGCCCTGTCTGTGAAGCACACGCCCTGCTGGGCTTCCAAGGTATCCACGGTGAGATTGCCAGTGGTGTTGGGCAGGTCGAGGGCGCCCGTGGCCGCGGATGCGCACAGCAAACCGACAGCCAAGGTGAACGCGATCAGACAAGAGTGCTGCCGAATCGAGCCGTTCATCGATGAGCCTCCTTTTCGCAGAGCCTTGTTCTGCGGCAGCGAGCAGCTGACGCCGGCCCGGCCCACCTGTCCGGCGCAAACAACGGCGACGCGCAACTGGCCGTCGCTGTCGCACACGGACAAGATTGAGCCAATCTCCTGACTGCGAGCGCAGTCTCTATCCCCTCTCTTGGCGTGCTTACTTCCCTCGGATACGCGGCTCCTCGGTCGTCGCAAAACCTGATAGGCAAAAAGTATACCACAGAGTTGGGGGATTCGTCAAGGCCTTTGTACAGGTTCCACACGGGCCAAAATGGAGTGAACACCTGGAGTTCGGGGGAGTTCGGGAGTTCGGGGGACACAATACCTGGGTAGTTCGGGACAGAGTTCGGGGGGAGTTCGGGGGACACAATACCTATCTCGCTTGTAACCATGGGGACATTACCCTAGGTTTTCTTTGTGGCATGTCTTGGGCTGTCCTTTCTCTGGCGGCAGGGGAGACAGGCGCATCCCGTGGCGAAGGGCGGAAATGAACTCCTCCGGCCGCGAGTTTGCCAAAGGCTCCGAATGCTCCGCATTGCCCCGGTTCATCGTAGCGGCGATTGCACCGCCTCCCCAGCGTGGTGGCAAGGGCGGGGCAGTCTCCTACGCCCCGTTGGGGCTCAGCAGGAGGGGCGCTACAGGCCAAACCCACCGATAGCTATCGGTGGGCTTTGGCCAGGAGTCGCACGCGAAGCAGGGGGGGGATGCAGGCGATTCACAGGGCTCTGCTTCATAACCAGCTATCCCTTGCATCCCATGCATCCCTGCTAGGCTGCTTTGGCAACACGTTTGCGCGCGCAAACGGCACCCCCCCCTCCCGGCGAAATCGCGGGAAAATGAAATTTTCGGCCGCCGGCCCGGCC
>CBFCZU010000150.1:0-10626 GCA_965602635.1 uncultured Planctomycetales bacterium
TCCCGCGCCCGCACGGCCGCCCGGGCGACGGCCCCGGCCCGCCCGTCCGCGTCGCCCGAGCCGAGCGCCGCGATCAGGCGGAGGTCCTCGACCACCGGCAGCATCAGCAGCGCCACGCCGAAGCCCACGATCGCCGCCAGCAGGACCGTCAGCGCCCGCCGCTGCCAGGGATGCGCCCGGAAGTACGCCAGGAACACGCGCATGGCGGCAGTGTATGCCTGCCGGACTGGCCCCGTCAACGAGCCGCCAAGGCCGGGGTTTGACGGGCATCCGCCGGCCGCTTTGATATAATGTCCGCTTCGTGGGTCCGGCAGAGGGAGCGCAGTGAAACACGCGCGACATGCTCGAATCGCCTTGCCGATTCTGGCCGGGATGCTGCTGGCGGCCCTCGGGGCGACCCAGCCGCCGAGCCGCCCCTCGGCCACGGCTCCGACCACGGCCTCGGCCCCGGCCGAGAGGCTCGTCGAATGGCACGTTCAGCACAAGGGCGCCGCCGACGAGGCACGCAAGCGCGACTGCCTGATGGTGGTCGTCTTCTTCGACCCCGACGCCCCCGCCTGCCAGGACTACCAGGCGCGGACGCTCTCGAACCTCCAGACGCGCCGGCTGCTGGGCGGTTTCGCGGCGGCCAGGCTCAACGTCACGGCCGGGGACGGCAAGAAGCGCTTCGCCGCCACCCGCGCCAAGGCCACGCCGCTGACGCAGGTCTTCGCGCCGGGCGGCGAGCTGCTGGACAGCTTCCCCGGGTGCATCATCCCGCCGAGGCGGCTGTGCGAGCGGCTGGGCAGGTCGCAGGCCTACTGGAAGGCGGCGGCCGCCCGTCCGGCGACGGTCGAGCGCCGCTGGGAGGCGGCCGAGGCCAGGCTCTCGCTCTCGACGCGCGACAAGTCAGCCGGCGAAATCCAGGCGCTGCTCAAGCTGCCCGCCAAGGCGCTGCCGAAGGGCCTCACGCAAGGGCGGCTGAAGCTGGCGCTGGGCAGGGCATGGGAGCTGAGCAGGCCCCAGCAGGCCAGGACGCATTTGCTGGCCGCCCGCAAGCTGGCGCCCAAGGATGCGGCCGTCGCGGGCGAGGCGCTGCTGATGCTCTCGGCGATCGCCAAGCGCGACCGGCAGTACAAGCAGGCCCATCAGCTCTGCGCCGAGTACATCAAGGCCTTCCCCAAGGGCGAGGGGATCGGCCAGGCCTACCACACCAAGGCCGTCCTGGAGTACTCCGCCCTGGACGACCGCGCCGCCGCCAGGGAGACGCTGAGCGGGTTCCTCGAGAAGTACCCCGACCACCCGATGGCGGTGCGAATCCGCGAGCTGCTGGAGGTGGTCAAGAAGTAGGTCTCCGGTAAGGAAGCAAGCATGGCCAGGCAACGAACGGAGAGCGACTCGCTGGGTGAGGTGTCCGTGCCGGCCGGGGCGCTGTACGGGGCGCAGACCGCGCGGGCGGCCGAGAACTTCCCCATCAGCGGGCGGCGGATGGACCGGCGGTTCATCGCGGCCCTGGGGATGATGAAGTCGGCCGCCGCTGCGGCGCACAAGAAGGCGGGGCGGCTCGACGAGGCCATCGCCGACGCCGTCATCGCCGCCGCCGACGAGGTGACCGAGGGCGCACTAGACGAGCATTTCGTCGTGGACGTCTTCCAGACCGGCTCGGGCACCTCCTCGAACATGAACGCCAACGAGGTCATCGCCAACAGGGCGATTCAGACCCTCGGCGGGAAGCTCGGCTCGAAGCAGCCCGTCCACCCCAACGATCACGTCAACCTGGGCCAGTCGTCGAACGACGTGATCCCCTCCGCGACGCACGTGGCGGCGGCGCTGGCGATCCACACCGAGCTTGTGCCCGCGCTGAAGTCGCTGCGCTCTGCCCTGGACGACAAGGCCGGGCAGTTCGACGCGATCGTCAAGGTCGCCCGGACGCACCTCCAGGACGCGGTGCCGATGCGCCTGGGGCAGGAGTTCGGGGGCTACGCCGCGGCCGTGGGCGATGCCGTCGCCGCCCTGGAGGTCGCCATCGCCTCTCTGTGCGAGCTGGCGATCGGCGGCACGGCGGCTGGCACGGGCCTGAACGCCCCGCCCGGCATGGCGGGGGAAATCTGCCGGACCATCGCCGCCCGCACCCGCCTGCCCTTCCGCGAGGCCGCCAATCACTTCGCGGCGCACACCGTCCCGCTGGCGTGCGTGGGCGCCTCGGCCGCGCTGCGCACCACCGCGATAGCGCTCTCCAAGGTCGCCAACGACATCCGCTGGCTGGGCTCCGGGCCGCGATGCGGGCTGGGCGAGCTGAAGCTGCCGGCGCTTCAGCCCGGAAGCAGCATCATGCCCGGCAAGGTCAACCCGGTCATACCCGAGGCCGTCGTTCAGGTCGCATGCCAGGTGATCGGCAACGACGCCGCCATCGCCATGGCCGCGGCCGGCGGGGTGGGGAGCATACTTGAGATGCACCTGGCCTGGCCACTGGTCGTCGAGAATCTGCTGGCGAGCGTATCCCTGCTGGCCGGAGGGGCGAAGGTCCTGGCCGAGAAGTGCGTCGCCGGGCTCGCCGCCGACGAGCAGCGCTGCCGCGAGCTGCTGGAGCGGTCGCTGATGCTGGCGACTGCCCTGGCGCCGAGGATCGGCTACGATGCGGCCTCCGAGCTGGCGAAGGAGGCCTTCAAGACAGGCAAGACCATCCGCCAGGCCGCCCTGGCCGGCGGGCTGCTGACCGAAAAGGAGCTGGACGAACTGCTGGACCTCCGCGGCCAGACGGGGCCGTGAGGACGACGTCGCCCTGAAATATGGAGAGGTGGAAACCATGAACGTTGTGTTGGTTGTGTTCGATTCGCTGCGCAAGGATTGCATCGGCTGCTTCAACGACGGCGAGCCCGGCACCCCGCCGTGGGGATGGAAGGTCAAGACTCCCCACCTGGACGCCCTCGCCGCCGAGTCGCTTCTCTTCGACCGGGCCTACCCCGAGTCGCTGCCCACGCTGCCCACACGCCGGGCGCTGTACACGGGCATGCGGGTGTACCCCTTCGACAAGGGCGACTTCCGCCTGAAGGGCGACTTCGTCGGCGCCCCCGGCTGGGGGCCGATACCCGAGGACCAGGACACGCTGTCCGAGAGGCTCCAGGCCGACGGCTACCGCACCGGGCTGATGTCCGACGTGTACCACATGTTCAAGCCGTCGAAGAACTACTGGCGCGGGTTCGACCAGTGGACGTTCTTCCGCGGGCAGGAGCGCGACTTCGCCCGCAGCGGGCCCGAGCCCTCCGACGAGATGATCCGCCACTATCTGCCCGAGGAGCTGGAGAACCCGCGTCGGCGCGAGTTCGTCAGCCGGACGCTTCGGAACATGTACGACCGCCCGCGCGAGGAAGACTACTTCAACGCCCGGGTGCTGATAGGCTCGGCCGACTGGCTGGCGCAGAACCTCGACGCGGACAAGCTGTTCCTCACGACCGAGAGCTTCGACCCGCACGAGCCGTGGTTCGTTCCCGAGCACTACCGGCGGATGTACGACGACACCGACGGGCCCGAGCAGATCATCAGCGGCTACACCGAGGAGATGCCCGAGCACCTGCTCCGCCGCACGCGCGCCAACTACAGCGGGCTCGTGACCATGTGCGACCGCTGGCTGGGGCACCTGTACGAGACGATGAAGGTGCTCGGGCTGCTGGAGAACTCGATACTCATAGTCACCACCGACCACGGGCACAGCATCGGCGACCGCGGCTACATCGGCAAGCGCGGGTACCCCTCGGCGCCCGAGGTGTACGACGTGCCGCTGCTGATCCGCCACCCCGACGGCATCGGGGCGGGCAAGCGCAGCGACATGTTCGTGCAGCACACGGACATGGCCGCGCAGATCCTCCAGTTCGCCGGCCTGGACGTGCCCAAGGACCTGGACGGCAAGGTCTTCTTCGACGCCGCCGTCAAGGGCGGCAAGGGCATCCGCGACCACGTCACCGTCGGCTGGGGGCCGAACATCACGGTCATCGACGATCGCTGGTGGCTCAACTGCAAGGTGGACGGCACCGGCGTGCTGCTGTCGGACCTGAAGGACCGCCCGTTCGAGAACAACGTAGCCGACAAGAATCGCGAGCTGGTGGGCGAGATGTTCGGCAAGGGCATCGCGGACGCGGGGACGGATATCCCGAAGTTCCTCCTGGAGATGGCGGCCAACCAGGAGGACGCGCCCGGGTGCAGCGACCTCGCGGCCAGAGACTAGCCGCCATGGAGACTTCAGATGATCAGGATCGGAATTGTCGGAGCGGAGAACTCGCACAGTGCGGCCATTGCCAAGACGCTTAACGTCCAGGGCAGCGTGCCTGGATTTCGCGTGGTGGCGATCTGGGGCGAGACGAAGGCCTTCGCCGAGAAGACGGCCAAGATCGGGAAGATCCCCCGGATCGTCCGCCGCCCGGCCGACATGGTCGGCGATATCGACGCGGCGATCGTGGACCATCGGCACGCGAAGTATCACCTCCCCGCGGCCGGGGCCTTGCTGGCGGCGAAGCTGCCGATGTTCATCGACAAGCCGTTCTGCTACCGCCTGGCCGAGGGCAAGGCGTTTCTGGCCCGCGCCCGGCGGATGAAGGTGCCGGTCACGTCGTTCTCGAGCGTGCCGACGTCGAAGTGCTTCGCCGCATTCGCCACGAAGGTGAAGAAGGCCGGCAAGGCGCTCACGGCCGCCAGCTTCGGGCCGTGCGACCTGAAGTCGCCCTACGGCGGGGTCTTCTTCTACGGCATCCACCAGGTGGACATGCTGATGTCGCTCTTCGGCCCGGAGGTGCGGGCGGTGTCCGTCAGCAGGGCCCGCCCCGGCGGCGACGCGGTCGCCACGCTGTTCTGGGCCGACGGGCTGACCGCGTCGATGCACTGCGTCCGCGAGCACTCGATCGGCTTCCAGGCGTCCGTCGCAACCGGCTCGGGCCCGCTCTCGGCCAGGCTCGTCAGCGACCCGAACCCATACCTCGCCGGCGTCAGGATTTTCACCCGCATGTTCAAGACGCGCAAGGAGCCCGTCGCCCACAGCCGGATCCTCGCGCCCGTGGCCGCGCTCGAGGCGCTGGAGAAGTCCGTCAAGACGGGCAAGCTGGTGGCTGTGGCGAAGGTCTGAGCATCCCGGAATTCGGAATTCGGATTTGGGATTGGCGGCCGGTCATTTCCGCACGGTGGCGGTGGCGGCGAGGTCGAGGTCGTCGGTGTGGCCTGCCCGCAGGAGGTGCCAGGCCAGGCCGGCGGTCATGGCGGCGTTGTCGGCGCAGTACGCCGGCGCGGGCATGCGGACCGGTATGCCGAGCTTCTTGCCCAGCGCGCCGACGGCCCGGCGAAGCGCCAAATTGGCGGCCACGCCCCCGCCGATGATGAGCGTCCTGACGCCGACGGCCTTGGCCGCTCGACGCAGCTTGATCCGCAGCGTGTCCACGAGCGCGGCCTGGAAGCTCGCGGCGACGTCCGCGACGTCTTGCTCGCCCATTGCCGCCGGCCCCTTGTCGGCGGCGCCCGGCCGGACCGCTCCCGGCACGCCGCGAACGTGGTACAGCACCGCCGTCTTCAGCCCGCTGAAGGAGAAGTCCAGCGACTGTCCCTTCAGCAGGGCGCGGGGGAATTCGACGGCCTTGGGGTCGCCCTTGCGGGCGGCCTGGTCTATCGCCGGGCCGCCGGGATAGCCAAGGGCCAGTATGGACGCGACCTTGTCGAACGCCTCGCCGGCGGCGTCGTCGGTGGTGGCGCCCAGCAGCTCCAGCTCGGCCGGGCCCAGGCAGTGGTACAGTGAGGTGTGCCCGCCGGAGGCGACCAGCGCCACGGCCGGGTAGTCTATCGGCTCGTCGTCGAGCGCCGGCGAATATGCATGGGCGTGAATGTGATCGACGCCGATGAGCGGGCGGCGCCAGGCCCACGCCAGCGTCTTGGCGGCCATCAGCCCCGTCAGCAGCGAGCCGATCAGCCCGGGGCGGTTGGCGACGGCGACCGCGGCGATGCCGTCGGGCTCGACGCCGGCCCGGGCCAGCGCCCCGCCGATGACGGCGTTGATGCTCTCGAGGTGCGCCCGCGAGGCGATCTCGGGCACCACGCCGCCGAAGCGCCCGTGCAGGTCGAACTGTGTGGCCACCACGTTGGCCAGCACGTCCCTTCCGCCCGCGACGAGCGCGCAGCCGGTCTCGTCGCAGGTGCTCTCGATGCCCAGGATGATCCGGCCGGCGGCGTCCGTCAGTGCCATGGCGTTCTCGATCTCGTCGTCTTCGCCGGGCGCGTCCGCAGCGCCGGCGCCCCGGCCGGGCGGGTCGTCGGGACACGCTCCTCACGAAGCAGCTTCAGCGCACGCGCCAGCGGGGCGTCGTATCTGAGAATGGCCCGCCGGAGCCTCTCGGCCGGGGCGGACAGGCGCGGCGCGGTCGTCGTGGATCGGCGGGGACGAGGGACCACCATCGCTTGGACGCGCAGGGCCTCGAGCCGCTGGGCCGCTCGGGAGGTGAGCTTGACCGGCACCTCCGGATCGAGCCAGCGCGGCATTTCCGGCTCGGGTGCCGGCGCCTGGCCCGTCCGCGGGGCGGTGGTCGCCGCCGCCGGGCGACGCGCCGGAGTAAGGTGGAACCGCGCGGTGGTCAAGTGCACCTTGCCCAGCCCGTGGCCGAGGTCGAAGGTGCTCTGCACGCACCACTTTCCGTAGCTCCGCTCGCCGACCAGCAGCCCCCGGCCGTGGGTCTGCAGCGCGCCGGCGACAATCTCCGCCGCCGAGGCCGTGCCCCTGTCGATCAGCACCACCGTCGGCACCGGCGGGAACGTGCCGGCGGCGTGGGCATCGAACGTGTCGGGCTTGCGCTTGCGCGGCTCGGTCCGGACGATCAGCCCTTCGGGCAGGAACCTGTCGGCGACGGCGGCCGCCACCTGAAGCCCCGTCCCGCCGGGATTGCCGCGAAGGTCGAGCACCAGCGCCCGAGGCGGCGGCGAGCGGGGGTAGGCGTCGTAGAGCTCCTTCGGCGTCCGTTTGTCAACGAACTCGCTGATGCGGATGTAGTAGATGCCGTGGGGCTCGTCCAGCAGGTGCACCCACCGGCCGTTCTCGTCGCGGACGATCCCGGTGACGGTCGGCAGCCGGTAGGTTTCCGGCGAAAGCTCGTGGGTGGTGTCGATGCCGTCGCGGTCGCGCAGGCGGATCTCGACCGGCTCGCCGTCGTCGGCGCGGAGCATCTCTCGCGCCGCGGCAAGCGTGAGGTCGGCCGCCCGCTCCTGGCCGATGGCGACAATCTCCATCGGGCCGTACAACTCGGCCTTGTGGGCCGGGCTGCCCGACATGGGGCCTGTGATCAGGATTCTCTCCCCATGCCGGCCGATTCGCAGCCCCGTTCCGAACCGCTCGCCGGACGCCTGCCGGTTGAAGTCGTTGAGCTTGTGGGGCGGGATGTACACCGAGAAATCGTCAACCTGCCTGACCATGCCCTCGATCGCGCCTTGGGTCGCGCGGGCGGGCGGCAGGACGCGGTAGCCGTGCTCGTTGAGCAGCTCGTACGTCTCCAGCGCGCCGGCCAAGTCCTTGACGGCCGGGTCGGTCGGCTCGGCGTGCGGACCCCTTTGACCGCTCAGATGCAAAGCCACTGCCGCCAGGCAGAGGATGATCGCAATCCAGATAATGTTACGCCAGGACATGCCTTGCCCCCCCGTCGGTCTGCCGATCCCCGAAGGCCAGCCCCAGCCTTCGCCCGGGCGCCGAGGCTCCATGACCGTGTCCACGGAGCGGCCCGGCCAAGCTGCGGCGAATGGGTAGGGGCGGATTTGAACCGCCGACACCATGATTTTCAGTCATGTGCTCTACCAACTGAGCTACCTACCCGAGGCGGGGCCGTCGCCGATCGCCCCATCCATATCATGCTATCGCGCTGCCGCCCGCTGTCAAGCTGGTAGCGCCGCCGAGCGCCGCCGCGGGCGCTAGTCGCTCTTTGGCGTGAAGCCCACCCGGGGCTCTATGCCGACCTCCTGGTCGCCCAGCGAGTCCTCCCAGACGAACCAGGTCTCCAGGTCGCGCTGCCGCCGGCGGCGGTAGAGCAGCTCCGAGAGCGTCACGTTGACCATCCGCGGGACCTGTTGGGGGCCGTTGTCGCCCTCGATCGGCACATAGCGGAACGTCTGCCCGACGACCATCTTGTCGAACTCTTCCCTGGTCACCGGCCTGTAGCCGATCCGCTGGATCAGCACGACCTTCCTCTGGCGCGGCAGCTCGACCACGTCGGCGGGCCTGTCGGTCGCCGGCTTCGTCGCCTCGGCGGGGACCATGGCGAAGGCCTTGTCCAGGAAGCCCTGGTTCACACCCACCTCCGCGACGAACGATGTGTAGATCTGCCCGCTCCGCACGTCCGCCGACTTGCGCGTCACCGGGCCGGTCTTGAGCACCGGGCGGTTGTCGGCCTGGGCGAACTTCTCCAGGTACATCGGGGCCGCCTTGGCCACCTGCAACATCGACCTGGCGGCCGCCAGGGCCATCTCGTAGCCCTTCTCGGTCTTGAAGTCCTTGACGATCTGCTCGAGGATCTCGCTTGTCGGCTTCTCCGGCGAGTACGAGCGATTGGCGGCCACCAGCCGCCACAATAGCCGGCCTTCGGCATCGCCGCTCAGGAACATCGCCTGCCGGAAGTCGTCCCCCGGGGCGATCAGGGGACCGACCTTCGGCTCGGGCCCCTGGAACGCCGCCGCCGTCGCGACGATCGACACGAGCGGCCGGCTGCGGGGCTCTTCGGTCATCCGCGCCGCGCCCAGCACCTCGTCTCGCGCCAGCGCCGCCAGGTTCACCAGTCCGGTCCGTCCCGCCCGGACGGGCACGAGGTTGACAGGCTCGGCCGGGAATATCGTCGAGGGGAAGCCCCGGCAGGTCACCCACTCTATCTCCTCGTACTTCACCGCCTCGGTTATCTTCGCCAGCACGTCGCCGAGCTTGAGCCTCGCCCACTCGCCCTTCACCTCGACGTCGAGGTCGGCCGCCAGCGTCCGCCGGCCGTGGGTGCCGGTAGGATAGACGATCTTCACGCCGCTCTGCCCGGCGAGCAGCTTGATGAGGTCTTCGAGCTTGACCGTCCCGGCCTCCAGCCTGCCGACGGGCTTTTCCAGCAGCACGACGTCGGCTCGGCCCGCCTGCGCGTCCAGGGCGTTGGCCTGGTCGATCAGGTCCTTGCCGCCCGGGGCGTCCGGGTTCTGCTTGGCCTCCTTACGCAGCTCCTCGGCCTTGGCGACGAGGGCCTGCCTGGCCTTTTCCGTCAGGGCCTTGGCGACCATGGCCCCGGCGGCCGCGGCGTAGGGGTCCTCCAGGCGGCTGGAGGCCTTGACGAGATTCTTGGCCTGCTGGAGCAGGCCGTTCGTCTTGGCGTCAACGGCGGCCGGAAGCAGGATCTCACGGATCTCCGGCCAAGCCTCGCTCAACTTGGTGATGACCACCTCCCGCGTCTGCGGTGCGGGCTGGGCTGCCGGGCCCGAAGCCGGCGCCGTGGCCGGGCGCGTCGGGGCCGGCACCTCCACCGTCCTGGTCAGCTCGTCCCTGTGCTGGTTCCAGTAATTGGCGATGTCGCCTTCGGACGGCTCGGCCGCTCGCTCGACGGCGGAGCGATCGACCAGCAGATACGCCACGTCGGCCTGGGGAGGCAACCGATAGCCGAAGCCGAAGGGCCTGCGGTCCATCGGGTCGTTTGCCTGCACGCCTACGTACTGCTCGAACCTATCCTCCACTTCGTCCCGGTCCGGGTTGCCCACCGCCCTGGCGAACTCCTCCGCCGGGAAGACGACCATGGCCAGCTCGACCTGCTCCTTGAGGTCGCGGAAGAGGTAGCGCATCTCCTCCAACGGCGGCGGGGCGGTCGTCCGGCTGGCGTCGAAGGCGCCCAGGATCATCAGATAGTCCTCCACCGCCTGGCGGAGGTGTTTCTCCGTGATCCTGGCTTCCCTGAGGGTGGCCAGCAGCCGCTGGTATGCCTTGCCCGCGAGGCCGTACTGGGCCAGGAAAGAGTCCACCTGGGCCTCGTCGATGCGCACGCCCATCTCCCGGGCCTCGCGCAGCAGCAGGATCCAGCCCAGGGCGGCATTGTCGCCGCAGCCGGTCAGGAAGGCGCTGAAACGCGAGTCCTGCTCCAGCCCGTAGGAGAACTGCCCTTCGCGGATCCGGACGTAGTCGCGCAGCAGGTTGATCTCTCCGGCGGCGTTGCCGACCATGCGAACGGTAATCTTCTCGCTGCCGCTGTGTCCGATCACGGTCTTGCCGGGATCGCGCTGCCCGCAGCCCCGGATGGTGCTGGGCACCAGGAAGGCGATCATCAGCAGGACCATGACGACGAAGACGATCTTCTGGTTGCGATAAAAGAACCTTAGTGCCATGTCAGTTCCAAGTAGGCGTCCCGGCCGGACCGGTCCGGGGCCTTCGAGCAGGGATACCTTCCCGCCGCCGGTCCGCTGCTGACTTTGGGCCTGGTCCGCGGCCCCTGGGCCCGGGCGGGACCCAGAAGTATAAGTCGGCCAGGGCGGCAGGGAAAGTGAACTTTCGCGCCCGGCCCCGCCGCCCGGAGGCCCCCCGGCGCCGATCGCAACCGCCCGGAACCAGACGGAACCAGACGGAACAGAACGGAACGAAACGGAACGAAACGGAAAGTTTCGGAAAGTTCCGGAACGAAACGG
>CBFCZU010000151.1:0-10523 GCA_965602635.1 uncultured Planctomycetales bacterium
CCTCTCCGGCGTCGCCCCCTGCTACGCCGTGCTGGGCAACTGGGACGTCTGGTACTACAGCGCCGAGAAGCTGTTCTCCGGCACGGGCGTTCGCGTGCTCGACGCCGAGGGCGTGAGGCTCGAGCTGGCCGGGGCCGAGCTTTGGCTCGCCGGCGCGCCGGTCCACGAGGGCGGCGCCATCGACCGGGCCCTGGCGGCGGCACCGGCCGGGGCGTTCACCATACTGCTGTATCACTACCCCGACGAAATCCACCACGCCGCCAAGCTGAAGGTGGACCTCTACCTCGCCGGCCACACCCACGGCGGGCAAATCGCCCTGCCGCTGTACGGGGCGCTGGTGACGCTCTCGAGCTACGGCAAGCAGTTCGAGCGCGGGCTGCACCGCGTCGGGCCCACGCACTTGTACGTCAATCGCGGAATCGGAATGGAAGGCGGCACCGCGCCGCGGGTGCGCTTCTGCGCCCGGCCGGAGGTGACGCTGATAGAGCTGTCGCCGGGTGAGTGACGCCGCCCGCGCCGCCGAAAGGACAGACATTGAGCACGCAACGCCCCAGGCCGAACATCCTGTTCATCATGGACGACCAGCACCGGTTCGACTATCTGCATTGCGCCGGCGCCGGCTTCATCCGCACGCCGAACCTCGACGCCCTGGCGGCCCGCGGGGTGCGCTTCACCCGCTGCACGACGAACTGCCCGGTGTGCGCCCCGGCGCGGATCGGCCTGGCGACGGGGCTCCAGCCGCTGCGGCTGGGCAGCGTGGATAACGCCAGCTACCTGCCCCGCTCGGCCGTGACTTACTACCAGCGGCTGCGCGACCACGGCTACCGCGTCGGGTGCGTGGGCAAGCTCGACCTGGCCAAGCCCGACCACTACAACGGGCGCCACGGCGACCGGCCTTGCGTGTACGGCTGGGGCTTCACCCACCCGGAAGAATGCGAGGGCAAGATGCACGCCGGCAGCTCGCCGACGCCGCTGGGGCCGTACACCTACATGCTCGAGGAACGCGGGCTGCTGGCCGACTTCCACGCCGACTACCAGGCCCGCAGCGCCGCCGGGTGGGTGAAGGGCGCCTCGCACGACTCCGTCCTGCCGGCCGACGCCTTCGAGGACGTGTACGTCGGGCGCCGCGCGGCCGAGTGGATAGAGAGAGTCCCCGACGACTTCCCCTGGCACTTCTTCGTGAGCTTCGTCGGCCCGCACGACCCGTTCGACCCGCCGAGCGAGTACGCCGACAGGTACCGCGACGCCGAGATGCCCGCGCCGATCGTCGATTCCATGGCCGGCAAGCCAGCGTCCGTCGCCGCGCGCGTCCGCGGACTGGAGGCCGGGGAGATCGCCTTCACGCGGCGGCAGTACTGCGCCCTGATCGAGCTGATCGACGAGCAGGTCGGGCAGATTCTCGACGCCCTCGAGGCACGCGGAATGGCCGAGAACACCCACGTCGTCTTGGCCAGCGACCACGGCGAGATGCTGGGCGACCACGGGCTGTACGGGAAGTCCGTCGCCTACGAGCCCGCCCTGCGGGTGCCGCTGATCGTGGCCGGGCCCGGCATCGAGGGCGGGCGGACATCGGACGCCCTGGTGGAGCTGATCGACGTGAACCCGACGATATGCCAGCTCGCCGGCCTGCCGCCGCAGGAGAACATCGACGCGATGTCGCTGGGCCCCGTGCTCCGCGGCGAGACCGACGGCCACCGGACCGAGGCCGTCAGCGCGATCCGCGGCTTCCGCTGCATACGCACCGAGGGGCACAAGCTGATCGACAACTACGGCGGCCCCAACGAGCTGTACGACCTGGCCGCCGACCCCCAAGAGCTGCACAACATCGCCGCCGACGAGCCGCAGCTCGCCCGCGACCTCCGCCGCAGAATGGAAGAGCGGTTCATGGAAGGCAAGTGGCGGCGGTAGGCCCACCCCCGGCCTTGGTGTACACTATCGGCGACATGACGATCGGAGCGAAACCATGAGCATGAGCACCGAGCAGCTCGCCCGGCGGGTCAAGGAAGTGGCGTACCTCGAGGGCGACTTCGTCCTCCGCAGCGGGCGGCGGAGCAAGTTCTACCTCGACAAGTACCTCTTCGAGACGGCTCCGGACATCCTGGCGGAGATGGGCCGGCGGATGGGCGAGCACGCCGCCGACGCCGACGTCATCGCCGGGCCGGAGCTGGGTGCGGTGGCGCTGGCGGCCGCGGCCAGCATCGCCACGGGCAAGCCCTTCGCCATCGTCCGCAAGGCCCGCAAGGACCACGGCACGGCCAAGCTGATCGAGGGTGCGCCCGTGGCCGGCAAGAAGGTCCTGCTGGTGGAGGACGTGGGCACCACCGCCGGGGCGGCGCTGGAGGCGGCCGAGACGCTAAAGGCCGCCGGGGCCCGGATCACCCGACTCGTCTTCGCCATCGACCGCATGGAGGGCGCCCGCGAGAACGTCCAGGCCGCCGGCATCGAGTTCCACGCCATCCTCACCGCCGAGGACCTCGGCATCAAGTGACCCGAAGGACCATTTGCTGCGGCCGATCCTCCTCGGGGGCGATCTCCCATCGCGTCCGGGTGAGCGTTTCCAGGAAGCGCAGGTCGTGGCTGACCAGCAGCAGGGCCGAGGGGCACTGGCCCAAGGCCGACTCGACGCACTCGATCGACGGCAGGTCGAGGTGGTTGGTGGGCTCGTCCATGATGATCAGCCACGGGCGGCGGGCCATGCCCAGGGCCAGCATGAGCTTCCTCACCTCGCCGGGGCTGGGGTCGTCTGTCTCCATGAGCCGCTGGGGGTCCGAGCCCAGGCAGGCGATGACCGACATGACGTCGCCGCGCCGGTCCTTGGGCAGCGACCGGACGGCCAAGATGACCTCCGCGGCGGCGGCGCGGTCGATCTCCTGGGCGAGGTAAACGAGCTTGTCCGCCGGCAGGTCGAGTGCGGCGACGATGTGGCGGACGAGCGTGCTCTTGCCTCCGCCGTTGGGCCCGACCAGCGCCACCCGGTCGGCGGGGGTCATCGCCAGGGGCGGGCAGGCGAGCTGCCGCCCGCCGCCCAGCGGCAGCGGACCCGCCGGCAGGCGGAAGAGGAAGTCGCGCCGTGCCCTCGCCCCGCGCATGTCGATGCCCAGCCGCCGGCGCTTGGGCACGCGGACGGCGGCGAGCTTTTCCCGCGCCTGGTCGACCCGGCCGTCCATCTGGCGGAGCACCCGCCCCGCCTGGCCGTCCTTGCCGGTCATCCGCGCCCGGTTCCTGCGCTCGCGGGCGTCGTGGTCCTTGATCGCCAGCCCGCGCTTCGAGCGGAGGCGTTGCGACCGGGCGGCCTGGCGCTCGCGGTCGGCCGCCTCGCGGGCAAGCCGGGTCAGCTCGCGCTTGGCCTGCTCGCGCTGGGTCCGCGCCCGCCGGCCCTCGGCCTCGGCCAGGGCGAGGGCCTTGGTGTAGCCCCCGGGGCGCATCACCGCAACCGGCGGCTCGATGAACAGGCACTGCCGGCAGAGGCCGTCCAGCAGGGCGCGGTCGTGAGAGACCAGCAGCCCCACGCCGCGGAAGGACTTCAGCGCCGCCGCCAGCAGACGACGGGCCTGAAGGTCGATGTGGTTGCTCGGCTCATCGACCGCCAGCGCGCCCGGGCGGCGCCACAGGGCGACGGCTATCTGTGCCCGCTTTCGCTCGCCGTGGCTGAGCGTGTGCCAGCGGCCCGCCCAGTCCGGGGCGATCCCGAGCTGCCCGCGCAGCTTTCGGGCCCTGCGGTCATCGGCGGCCACGAACCGCGAAAGCTCCCCCGGCGGGTCGTCCGTCCGCTGCTGGCAGTAGATAACCTCCTCCGGCGAGCGCACGGAGCCCCGGGCGGGCGCCAGCTCGCCGCACGCCAGGCGCAGCAGCGTGGTCTTGCCCGACCCGTTGGCCCCCACCACGCCCGTCCAGCCGAGGGGCAGCTCCACACTGAGCCCCTCGAACACGGCCGCGCCGGCCGAGGGGTAGAAGAACGATACGTCGCGAAATTCCAGATGTGCTTTCGTCATGGCTCGTCGGCTCCGGCAACTTCCGCGGGTTCGGGACGGCTCGACGCGGCGCCCGCCCCGCGGCCGGAGCTGAAAGGCTCAATGGTTCGCTACGAAGGGAAGCGGCCACGGGCGGACGTTGACGGGACGAACCGACCGTCACCCGAGGCGACTAGCGCCCGCGAGGCCGTGTCGGCGGAGCAGCTTCGCTCGCGCGTCCCGTCCTGTTACCGTCGTCTCATTCCCGTGTGTCCGCGATTCGAGGTGCCAGCAATCGACCAGTCACGTATTCTAGGCATCGCCCGCGCCGGTTCAAGCCCATTTCGTCGCGCCGGCGAGCGCCGAGCTATGGCCGCAGGATCGTCAGCCACTCCTTCGCCTCCTTGGCGGCGGCGGTGGCGGGGTATTCCTTGACGATCTTTTCGTAGAACTTGATCGCCGTCCTTCTCAGTCCGGCCTTGCGGTTGAGGTCCGCGAGCTTGAGCGCATTCGCGGCCTGGAGCTCCTGCTCGGCGGTCGCCTTGGCGGCGGGCTTGGCGGGGGCGGGCTCATCCTTCGGTTTGCCCGCCGCGCCCTCGTCCGCACAGGTGATCTTGAAATCGTCCAGGGTGACGGCCTGGCCCTCTGCTGCGGCCGTCAAGAAGTGGACGTACCTGAGCTTGGCGCCGGCCGGCAGAGGATCACAGTCCATCGACACCGTCCTGTTGGCAAGACTGCACGTGAGCTTCCTGCCGCGGATCAAGAGCCTCAACGGGTACGCCTTGCCCTCCTTCAGGGGAGGAAAGTGCACACCGGCGATCGTCCCTTTCGCGCCCACCAAAGGAGCCGAAATGCAGATCAGCTCGCACCAGCCGCGCTCCACCTGGCGGAGGACGTCACAGATGTAGACGACTCGCTGTTTACTATCCGCCGGGGTGAATATCAGAAGGATCGTGACGGTGCTGGCTTTGTCGCCCTTGAAGCTCAGCGTGGTCTTAAACTCGATGCCCCCGGCGGCCGGAGTGTCCGGCTGAAAGATCACCTCGACCGCCTTGCCTGTCAGCAGGATCTTCCCCTTCTCGGCGGTCCACTTGCCTTCTGGCTTCGGCGTCGCGCCGGCGGGCATCGGACCCGCCTTGAGCCGACTGGTCTTGTCCGGGCGGAAGAGCAGTCGCCGCTTTCCCGCCGTGGCGGGCGGCACCGGCTCCCACGCCCCCGCTCCGACGATGGTCTCCAGCGCAGGAACCAGGACATTGAGGCGATCGGAGAAAGCCTTGCACCGGGCAGTCGTTGGCCCCAAGCCTTCCGGTGTGAGGTGCACGGCAACCTCGCGCAGCTTCTGATCGATCTGCCTAAGCACCGGCCCGGCGGTTTGTCGCAGTTGGCGCTCCAGTGCTGCGACCCGCCCACGCGTGGCGGGCAGGCCCGCCCGGGCCTTGAGAAGCTGCTTGACCAGGCGAGTCGCCTTGGACGCGCGGGCGTTCACTGCCTCGAGATCCGCATCAAGGTGGGAGACGAATCGACCATCGGCGACGGCCTTGGGCAGGATGAGCGCCCGGCCATGCTCCACGACGAAGCCCAGCGCCCCCGGCCCAGCCGCCTTGTCCAGTACCTGCCGCAGCGCGGCGGCCGCGGGGATGTTCTTCCCCTTCAACGTCACCGGCGTCTGCGGGGTGAGCTTGATCTTCGCCCGCTTGACGGCCTCCCAGTCCACCTCGATCTTGCACTGGGCCATGTCGCCGACGAATTGGATAACGTCCTTGAACGGCAGAGTGCTGATCTCAACCTCGCGCACACGCGCGCGGAGAGCCGTGCGGACGGCGGCGTCATCTGCGGGCTGTGTCGACGGCGGGCCGGCCTGGGCGAATCCGGCAAAGGCAAGGCACGCCCCCACGGCTGCGATAAGCATGATGCGAAGCGGCTTCATGGCTTTCCTCCCCTATACCACCTGTCGGTTTTCGTCCTCGTGCTCTTGGTGCTCAGCCTGGGTGCGGCCCTGGTCCTGGCGGCGGTGGTTGATGGCGAGCTTGGCGGCGTAGAGGCGGTACACGTCGGCGGGCGTCATCCCCAGGAGCTGGCAGATGCTGATCCAGAAGAACAGCATGTCGGTCGCCTCGACGCGGGCGTTCTGCACGTCGCGCAGCTCGTACTGCCTGCCCTCGCGGGCCTCGCGGTACCAGTGCTTCCAGGCGAGCGTCTCCTGGAGCTCGCCGCACTCTGCCGCCAGCGCGTCCAGGTAGCACTTCAGCGCCCTGCCGACCTCCAGGCGGACGCCGCCGGCGGCGGGCAGCTCGCCCGAGGCCTCCGCGGCCGCCAGCGCCGAGCCGAGCGCCTGAGTGTCGAACCCCGCCCGGGCGTTCAACGCCGCCTGGAGCGGCCAGATGTCTTCCAGCGACGAAACCGTCTTCTCGTCCATGTCCCCAGCCTCCGATCGGGATCAATTGTCCGCCCCCGGCTGCGCTTTGACAACCGGAAATCGCGGCCATGTCGGGTTGCCCCGGGGCGGCTCAATTGTGTAAGATTCTACGGCTGGAGGGCGCTGCCTCCCGGCGGAGAAGACCGAAAATGAGTCGTTCGAAGTTTCTTGTCCTTGCCTGCATGTTGGCGCTGGGCGGCTGCGCGGTTCCCCAACCGCAGAACACGCCCGTCGCGCCCAGGCTGATGGTCGAGCCGATCACCGGCCGGCCTTACTACCTCTACGTGCCCAGCACCTACCGCGAGGGCGTGCCCGCCCCGCTGATTGTCTCCTGCCACGGCACCGACCCGTTCGACGTGGCCGCCTATCAGGTGGGCGAGTGGAAGATGCTGGCCGAGCGCAATGGGTGCATCCTCGTCTGCCCCAAGCTCACCAGCACCGACGGGATCTTCGGGGCCGGGGCGCACGACCGCCTCCTCCACGACGAGAAGCTCATAATGAGCATCGTCGGTCAGATGCACTACCTCTACGACATCGACCGCCGCAACGTGCTCATGACGGGCTTTTCCGGCGGGGGCTTCCCGGTGTATTTCATAGGGCTGCGGCACCCGGACGTGTTCACGGCCGTGGTCGCCCGGAACTGCAACTTCAACGCGAGATCCGTTCACGGCTGGTACCCCCCCGAGGCCCGGGCCCTGCCGCTGATGATCTATTACGGGCAGTCCGATCCGCTCCCGATCCAGGTTCAGTCCGAAGAGGCCATTTCATTCTTCCGGGCGGCGGGCTTCAACGTCGAGGCCAGCGTGGTGCCTGGCAGGGGGCACCAGCGGACGCCTGGAGTGGCCATGCTGTACTGGCTGCGGCACTGGAACGGCCAGCGGCGTACACCCCGCGCGTTTCCCGGCCCGTAGTATCCCAGGCCGGCCTGGAGCCCGCATATCGCAAGCGGCTGCTTGGAAGCAAGTGAACGCCGCCCTGCAATGAAACAGGCAACGAACAGCTACAGCTAAGGAGCCGGACAATGAACGGAGACCTTGCCAAGCGTGTTCGTGCGGCGGCCGGGGCGCTGTGGTGCACCGTCGTGCTGGGGTTCATCTGGCTGACCGTCGGCTGGGTGTTCTGGCTGGTCGTCATGCACTGCCGCCCGGACTGGGTCGCCTGGATGTGGGGCGGCACCGGCCCCGACGGCCTGAGCTGGAAGACCTACCAGGTGATCGGAATGACGTTCTTCGGCGTCTTCAAGCTCATCCTCTTCGCCGCCCTGCTGACGGCGCTCTGGCTGACGCTGTGGGCGCGGAAGCTCGCCCGGACGGAGTGACGGGAGCCCCTCAGCCGCGGAACAGAAGCATCCGGTAGGTCCGGAAGCCCTTCAGCTCGACCGTGACGACCCCGCCTTCGGCGCGGAAGTCCACGGGCTTGAGATTCTCGCCCAGCCCCATGGCCAGGACCTCCGCGGGCGGCTCGCGCCGCAGCCGCACCACGGCCGAGGCCAGGGCCTCGCCCTCGTCGCAGTGGAGCAGGTGAACGACTTCCTCGTCGCCGACGGCCGTGTGCTCGACCACGACCCGATCGGCCGAATCCACCACCAGCCGGCGCTGCCCGCCCAGGCACCAATCGACGGCCGACAGTATCTCCGCCGCGTTGCCGGGCATCGCCCAATGCTCGGGAAAGACTGCCCAGAACTCCGTGCCGCTCGGCGGCCAGACGGTGTAGTCGATCTTCGGCAGGTAGCAGGCCCTGCCGCCGCCGGGAAGCTCCCTTCTGATCGGCTCGCCCCCGCCGGCGGGGTCCGGGCCGAAAAGCTCCGCCAGGGCGCCAGAGGGCTCCTGTACGGCGGCGTACTGCTCGGGCGTCTCGATGGGCCCCGCCATCGGCCGCTGGCGCAGCCGCCGCCAGTTGTCGTACCGACCCGCGTCCTCGGTCGCCAGCACCGCCCCGCCGCCGCGGACGAACGCCGCGATCTGCCCCGCCTCCTCGTCGGAGAGGCACTCGACGTCCGGCAGGATCAGCAGCCGCCGGCCGCCCAGGTCGCCCAGGTGGCCCTTCCAGACCATGTCCCAGGGGATGCGTCTCTCGATGAGGACCTGCTCGATCGTGATGGCTGAGAGGTAGGGCCTGACGGCGTTGTATGCCAGCGTCTCGCGGTGCCGCAGCACGGCCACTTCCGACAGCGTCCGGGCGTCGAGCTGGTAGCGCTTGTGGCGGTGGTACCAAGCGTTGACCTCTGCCGTGCCGCCGCCGGCGAAGCTGCCGGGGTTGAAGGCGAACGTCTCGGCCAGCGCCAACTCGTTGGTGGAGTAGAGGATGGCCGGGATGCCGGCGGCCCGGGCGCGCTTGTGCTCGCGGATGCGGGTGTGCGTCTGGCCGTTGGGACCGACGCCGACCCGCCGGGCCGACTCGTCGAACGCCAGGTCCACCTGCGGGTAGCTGACCTCGGCGCAGGTGCCCCGGTGGTATTCGGTGTTCGAGCCGATCCCCCCGCCCAGGTTCGCCTCGACCAGGGCGTCGCCCTTGACGCTGCGGATGTGGTCGGCCATCTGCCCGATCGCCCGCCGCATGGACTCGGTCTTGAACATGACCCACTCCTGCTGGAGGGCGATCTCGATGACCCTCTGGAGCACCGCCTGGTTGAAGCGGTTGAACCACGGCCTGCCGGTCTGGGAAAAGTCGTTGCGCCCGAACCGCGCCATGCCCGCCGCCCGCGTCGCCGGCGTCCGCGGGCCGTACCGGGCGGAGAGGAACTCCCGGAACGCCCAGACGCACTTGTCGCAGTGACAGGTGTCCGGCTCGGCGTTGTTGTGCACGTTGTCGAAGTGCACCCCGTCGCAGCCGATGTCAGCCAGGGCGAAGGTGAGCATCTCCTTGAGGTAGTCCAGCCACCCCTGGGCGTTGTAGCACGGCCTGGCGCGGAAGCACTGGTGGCCGGTGCCGTACGAGGCCCACCCGCCGCCCTCGCCGACCTGGAGCCAGTCGGCGGCCTCGGGCTTCTCCACCAGCAGCGTCTCGGGCGTCAGCGAGCCGAGGGTGAAGTAGGCGATCACCCGCATGCCGCGGGCGCGGCACCAGGCGACCAGGTCGCGGTTGCGCTCCATCTGCTCGCGCTCGCGGTCCCAGCCGTAGCCCTTCCAGAAGTGCGTCCAGACCTGGTTGACGCCGCGGCGGTGGAGGGCCTCGACGAACGCCTCGCTGTGGCGGAACTCGTCGATGGCGTCCACGTTGGTCCCGGCCTTGCCGGAGGACTTCAAGAAGTAGATGGGCTCCCACAGGCCCTGATAGACCAGCCCCTCTTGCCAAAGCCATTGGGGACGACGCGTCACGGAATGCCTCCTTTACGCCGCGGCGGCAACTGGCGGCCACAATGCACACAAAGAACACGAAGGCAGGTGCCAGCCGCCGCCAACTCCCCTGCCCTTCGTGTTCCTCGCGCCGTCCGCGGCAGTGCTTCCTGTATGTGCGGGCGTCAGGTTCCTCTTGTTACCGGAGCGGCCAGCCTACTCGCCGCCCTTCTTCTTGATGTACTCTTGCGTCTGTTCTTGAAGGCGCCGGAACTGACTCATCGAGATCCACTCGACGTGCCCATCCACGAACAGGGCGTTGGTGCCCTTGCCGCGGTTTATCTCGGGACGTTCATAGACAATCATCAGATGAGCCGGGGCTTCTCCCGCGGGGAATTCCGCCCCCAGGTACACGTAGTCGATGGGGCCGAGGGGCTTGCCCTTGGAGTCGAAGCGTGGCTTGCGCCCGCTGTTTGGGCTGTAGAAAGCGTTGGCGGGGAGGTATCCCGCCTCAACGAGCTTGGCCAAGTTGGGCGGGAAGCGATCATATTCGGCCTGGTGCATCGCTATGCCCTTGCCGATGGCGCTCAGGTTGCTGGCGGAGACTGCCCGCTTAGCCTGGCCGCGGGCCCCGTGCAGGGTGGGCATGAGAAAGCCGACAGCCAGGGCGGGGACAACGGGGGATGTCTTCGGCAGGGAGAGATTGAATAGCATCCCAGACGGCAGGGAGCCGTATGACTCGATGGTGATTCCCTTGGCGTCGGAGCTGACGGCGCTGATGTCCGGCCAGATGTACTTCTCAACCTTCGGCAGCGGGGGCAGCATCTCGGGGCGGATGCCCGGGACGCGCCCGCCGATCACGTTAATCGCGGCCGTGCCGCC